>NZ_WTYH01000001.1:1571428-1885714 GCF_009827335.1 Aurantiacibacter arachoides
CCAAGCAGGGCGTGCTGCTGGCGTGGAACAACGCCCGGCCCGATGGCACGAGCAACCCGATGACGATGCACGCCGGCCGCCCCGTATTGCAGGGGGCCAAGTACATCATCACCAAGTGGTATCGCACCAAGCCCTTCGCCTGATCGGCGCGGCCGGTCAGCGCGCCAGCGCCTCGGCAATCAGGCGGCGGCTGTTGTCGATACCGTAGAGCGCGATGAAGCTACCCATGCGCGGCCCCTGCTCGGACCCCAGCAGCGTTTCGTACTGCGCGCGAAACCAGTCGCGCAAGGTGTCAAAGCCAAAGGTCTCGTCCTTGCCGATCTCGTAGACGATGGTCTGGATATCCTCGGCGCTCGTGCCCGGATCGATCGTGGCCAGCCGCGCATCGAGTTCGCGCAGGGCCGCGGCCTCGTTCGCTGCGGGCGGCCGCTTGACCAGCGTGGGCGCCACGAAATCGCGGTTGTAGGCCAGCGCCCGCTCAACCAGCACCGCCAGCGCAGGGTGGGCTTCGGGCCGGGCATCGTCGATGTAATTGCCAAGGTAGCTCCACACCTGTTCGTCCGTGGCATCCGCACCCAGCACTCCCACCAGGTTCAGCAGCAGCGCATAGGTAACGGGCAGCGTTTCGCCCGCGCCGCTTTCTGCCTCGCCCGCCGCGTTCAGCAGGTTCCACGCCGGGTTGCCCAAACGCTTGTCCCACGACTGGTCGGGAATGGCGGCGCGGAATTGCCAGTAGTCGTCCACAGCCTTGGGAATAACGCCGACATGCAATTGCTTGGCACTCTTGGGATTGGGGAAGATGTAGTGGCCGAGACTCTCCTCGCTGCCGTAGGTCAGCCATTCCTCGATCGTCAGGCCGTTGCCCTTGGACTTGGAAATCTTCTCTCCGTTGGCATCGAGGAACAGTTCGTAGATCAGCCCTTCCGGTTTGCGGCCGCCCAGCACCCTGGCGATCTTGCCGGACTGGATGCCGGTGTCGGTCAGGTCCTTACCGTACATCTCGTAATCGACGCCAAGCGCGACCCAGCGCATGGCGAAATCGACCTTCCATTGCAGCTTGGCCATGCCGCCGAGGGCGCTCTGCTCTATCACGGTCCCGTCTTCATCGGTGAAGCGAACCGTGCCCGCGTCGGCGTCAACAATCTCGACCGGCACCTGCAACACATGGCCCGTCGACGGGGAGATTGGCATGATCGGCGAATAGGTCGCCGCGCGTTCGGCGCGCAGCGTGGGCAGCATGATGTCCAGGATTGCCTGATCGTTGCGCAACACGCCGCGCAAGGCATCGTCGAACGCGCCCGAACTGTATCGCTCGCTGGCGGCGACGAATTCGTATTCGAAACCGAAGCGGTCGAGAAATTCGCGCAGCATCGCGTTGTTGTGCGCGGCGAAGCTTTCGAACTTCCCGAACGGGTCGGGGATGCGGCTCAGCGGCTTGTGCAGGTTCGCTTCCAGCAGCGCCTTGTCGGGCACGTTGTCGGGCACCTTGCGCAGGCCGTCCATGTCGTCGGAAAACGCGACAAGGCGCGTGGGTGCCGGCGCCCCGCCCGTGCTCGCCACGATTTCGTAGGCCTTGCGCACAAGCGTGGTACGCAGCACTTCCTGGAACGTGCCGATGTGCGGCAGGCCGCTGGGCCCGTAACCGGTTTCGAACAGCACGGGTTCGGGCGAACCATCCGCTGCCGTCTTCCCGTTCGGATAACGCTTGGCCAGGCGCTGCGCTTCCTGGAATGGCCATGACTTGGAGACGCGGGCGGCTTCGATGAGGTCGGTGCTGAACATGATGCTGGCGACTTAGGCCGGGGTCGCCGGCCTTCGCAAGTGCGAAACGAACCGGAACCCTGCCGCGGCGCAGCCATTGTTCCGGCATACGAAGGGGGTTTCCTTGAATTACATCCAGACGCTGCAGAATCAACTGAACGCCATGGCCTATGGCCTCGTCGCTGCGCTGCCCAACCTTGTCATCGCCGTGCTTGTCCTGCTCGTCACCTGGATCATCGCCCGGTTTGCGGTGCGGATCGCCGACGCGCTGGTTGGCCGCACCAATCTGCGCGCGAACCTGCGCAACCTGACCGAAACCGTGGTGAAGCTGGCGATCTGGATCGTCGGTATCCTGATTGCCGCCGCCGTCGCCATCCCCGGCTTTACCCCTGCGGGCGCCATCGCGGGCCTGGGTATCGGCGCGGTCGCCATCGGTTTTGCCTTTCAGGACATTTTCGAGAACTTCCTTGCCGGCGTCCTCATCATGCTGCGGGAGAAGATGCGCATCGGCGACGTGATCGAGGTGGAGGGTGTTACCGGCCGGGTCGAGCACATCACCTTGCGCGAAACCCATATCCGCCAGCTTTCCAACGAGCTGACGATCATGCCCAATTCGATGATCTTCAAGAACCCGGTGAAGATCCTGACCGATGATTCCCTGGCGCGCACGGAAATAATTGCCGGCGTGTCCTACGATACCGATCTCGACCATGCCGAACAGATCATCCGCACCGCTGTCGAGTCGCTGGACGGCATCGATCAGGACAAGGGCGTGGAGGTCTACGCGACCGAGTTCAATTCCAGCTCCATCGATTTCAAGGTGCGCTTCTGGACCGGATCGAAGCCCCGCGAAGGCTGGCAGGCGCGCAGCATCGCCATCAAGGTCATCAAGCGCGCGCTGGACGATGCCGGTATCGAGATCCCGTTCCCCTACGTGACGCACACTTTCAAGGAGGCGGTGCCGGTGGAAAACCGCAACGTAGGCAAGTTCAGCCGTGACGCGGATAGTTCGGACCAAGTCAACTAGGCACTGGGCAGCGCGCCCCTGACGTGGCACCCCTTGCTGCAAGAGAAGGGAGACCCAGACCATGCGCACCATCCTTGCCGGCGCCAGCCTGCTGGCTCTCGCCTCCTGTGCGACAGCGCCACCCGCGAGTCCTGCGCCGCGCGATGCCGCGCTCGACGCCAACACGTGCGCGATGCTCCCTGCCGAGGCACTGGGCCGTCAAACGGTCACCACGCTATGGCTTCCGGCGAGCGATGGCCTGCCTGCTTTCTGCGAGGTCACGGCCACTTTGCAGCCGGTCGATGGATCGACCATCGGCGTCGTCTATCGCCTGCCCGCCAGCTGGAACGGGAAACTGGTGGGGATCGGCGGTGGCGGCTGGGCGGGCAACGTCACCTTGATGGCGGCGCGTGACGGATTGTCGCAAGGGTACGCGACCATGCAGACGGATGCCGGTCACCCCGGCACCGGCCCTTGGGACAATGCCTGGGCCGTCAATCCGGAGGCGGCCACCGATTTCGCCCACCGTGCCATCCACCAGATGACGGCCACCGGCAAACGCGTCGCGGCCGCCCTGTATGGGCGGGCACACGATCGCGCCTACTACAACGGCTGTTCTACCGGCGGGCGCATGGGTTTGATGGAGGCGCAACGTTATCCGGAAGATTATGACGCGATCATCGCCGGCGCCCCGGTCTATACTTTGCAGGTGCAGACCACGGGCCTGCTGCGCAACCAGACCTTTGCCGCGGGCGACGGCGCAGGTGGATTCACGCCCGCCGACCTGCACCTGGTGCAAACCGCGGTGCTGGCCCAATGCGATGCCGACGACGGGCTGGCCGACGGGCTGGTGTCCGATCCCGCAACCTGCGCCTTCCAGCCGCGAACCCTCCAATGCGCAGCCGGGCAGTCCGACGGCTGCCTGTCGCCGCCGCAGGTCACCGCGCTGCAGGCGGTCTACGACGGGCGCCGGGCGGCCGATGGCAGCTGGATGATGTTTCCGCTGTACCGCGGCGGCGAGGCGGGATGGAGCATGTTCATCGGCACTGACGGCACGGGCAGCGATGCGACCGGCGGCGGCGGCCTCACAGGGCTGCAGCCGGTGATCTTTGGCGCGCGCGCGCCGGATTGGGCAAACTTTACGGAAACCGACTACATGACCGTGCGCCGCTCCGCCTTTGCCAGCCTGTACGAAGCGGACGATCCCGACCTTTCCGCCTTCTTCGCGCGCGGCGGCAAGCTGCTGACGTGGTTCGGCCTGTCCGATCCCGGCCCCAGCCCCGTCATCGGCACCGACTATGCGCATGCCGTGGCGGCGGCCAATCCGGAGGCGGGCGAGAGCTTCCGCCACTTCACCCTTCCCGGCGTCGGTCACTGTCGCGGTGGCCCGGGAGCGGACAACGTCAACTGGCTAGATGTGATGGACCGGTGGGTCGAAAGCGGCATCGCGCCCGACCGGGTGACAGGCTCCAACACGCAGAACCCCGCGCTGGTGCGGCCGCATTGCGCGTGGCCAGCCGTGGCCAGCTATCGCGGCAGCGGCGATGCGAACGATCCTGCCAACTGGATCTGCCGCGCGCGCAGCTGATCAGGAGCGGCGGATGGGCCGCGCGTAGACGCCGCCGTCGTTCGGGGGCGACGGGCGCGGCGACCGCGACAGCTGCACCGTGCCGGCCGGGATAGTGCCCGGCGTCGCAGCGGCGGCCGGCCCACCGTGCGTGGGCCGCGCGATCTGCACGAAGCCGGAAGGCGTGGTGACCGCTCGGGCGGGCGGGCCGGCGTCAGGTCGCGCCGGCGCAGGTTGGGCCGAGGCAGGTTGAGCCAGTGTCGGTTGAGCCACCGCAGGCCGGGTAGGGACAGGGTGTGCAGGGTCGGCTCGCGCCATCGCTGGCGATACCGCTCCCCCTGCCGCCGTCGCCGTCTGCGCGGGTGGCGGGCGATAAGGCTCGATGCGTTCGACGGTGATGGCATCGTCCCGCCCGAACTTTTGGCGCAGGAAGGCATAGCCTGCCACCCCTGCGACGGCGAGCAGCCCCAGCACCCACCACAGCCAGGTCCAGCCGCCGCCCGCTGACGCGTCAGCAACGACCTCAGACGGCGCACCGGGCGCGGTGTCCTGCGGCAGAGGCACGGGGAACGGCGCGGATGCGGAAGGCTGCGGCGTCGCGGTAGACGGCAGCGGCGTGGGCGCGGCCTCTTGCGGCTCGGGGCCCGGCTGCGCAGTCGGGCGCGCCTGTGCAGGGCCCTGGCGCGGCGTCTGGCGAGGAACGGCCTGCGTTGGCGCCGGCGCGGGTGTCGTGGCCCTCGGCGTGGGCCTCGGAGCCGGCGTCGGCGTCGGCGTAGCCGTCTGCGCTGGCGTCGGCTGAGGTGTGGAAGTCGGCTGCGGCGTCGCGCGCGGAACAGGCGGCAGGTCGGGCCCCTGCCGCGGATCGGGGGTGGCCGATGGATTGGGCGGAAGCTGGAAATCGGGTAACTGCTGCGCAAGTGCACTCGCCGGAAGGGCGATGAACACGGCAGTGACGGAAATGGCGATGGTCCGGAACATGGGCCCGCGCTCTATACGCTTGCCGGCGCGCACTCACATGAACAAATTACCCTGCATCAGCAAAGCTTCGGCCAGTTGCATTCCTGCCACGACGAATGGCGCGTTCCGGTCGAGCTCGTGTTTACTTTTCGTTCCCCCTGCGCCTAGTGGGCGCATGGCCGCGCCCCCTCCGCCTCCCCTCTCCCTGCCAGCGTTGCACGCCAGCCATGCGGGAAGCTGGACACGTGGCGGCATGGGCGAGACGCGCGCGGTGGCGAAGGGGCAGGCGGTGATGGCGGCAGCCGATACCCCGCACCTCGTGCTCAATGCGCCCTTGGTGGCGACGCGACTTGGTTATCCCGACCTTTCGGGGCTCGACCTGCTGGAAC
This sequence comes from Aurantiacibacter arachoides, assembly GCF_009827335.1. GTDB lineage: Bacteria > Pseudomonadota > Alphaproteobacteria > Sphingomonadales > Sphingomonadaceae > Alteraurantiacibacter > Alteraurantiacibacter arachoides. Next base: position 1,577,109 of record NZ_WTYH01000001.1, read on the forward strand.
TGTTCGCCTTCGTGCACCCGGCGCGGTTCTGCGTGCCGACGCCGAAGGGGTTCGCCCACGCGCTTGGCCTTGCCGAGCCGGAGGATGGCGCCGATGTCCCCGCCTTCCTGCAACACGCCGCCGCCCTGCTGGTGCGCCGCTGCGAAGATGCCGACTGGGCCGAACGCGAAGGCGCGTGGAGCACGCTACAATCGCTCACCCGCCTGCGCTGGCCATGGGCGCAGGTTCTTACAGCCCATGTGCGGCGGCCGGAAAAGGCGGAGAAATGGCTGTTCTCGCGCCTGCCCGAATGGGAGGAGACACCCGAGCGCCCGCAGCCCGGGCAAGTGCTGATCGGCGAGGAGGAGGTGCGCGGTCAGCTCGCCCGGCTGATCGGCGAAGGCGCCGAACAACGCCAGGGCCAGCAGCATTATTCGGGCGCCGTCCGGCGCATCTTCGCCCCGCGCGAACGGCACGCCAAGCCGCACGTGCTGCTGGCGGAGGCCGGCACCGGGATCGGCAAGACGCTGGGCTATCTCGCCCCCGCCTCGCTGTGGGCCGCGGCCACGCAAGGGACGGTCTGGGTCAGCACTTACACCAAGAACCTGCAACGCCAGCTGCGCGCCGAAAGTCGCCGCGCCTGGCCCGAATTCCGCACCGATGGCAGCCGGCCCGTGGTGGTGCGCAAGGGGCGCGAAAATTACCTGTGCCTGCTCAACCTGGAAGATGCGCTGCAGGGTGGCTTCGGCGGGCGGGCGGCGGTGCTGGCGCAGCTGGTGGCGCGCTGGGCGGCCTATTCGCAGGACGGCGACATGATCGGCGGCGACCTGCCCGGCTGGCTCGGCACATTGTTCCGCAGTCGCGCCATCAAGTCGCTGACCGACCAGCGCGGCGAATGCGTTTATGCCGGGTGCCCGCATTACCGCAAATGCTTCATCGAGCGCGCCGCAAGGGCCAGCGCGCAGGCCGATCTCGTCATCGCCAACCATGCGCTGGTGATGGTGAACGCCGCGCGCGGGCGCGACCACGCGCAGCGGCCCACCCGCATCGTGTTCGACGAAGGGCACCACGTGTTCGACGCCGCGGATTCGACCTTTTCCGCCGCGCTTACCGGGGCCGAGACGATCGAACTGCGCCGCTGGATCGTCGGCCCGGAACGCAGCAGCAAGGGCCGGCGGCGGGGGCTTTCGGCGCGGCTGGCCGACGTTGCCAGCTACGATGAGGCGGGCGGCGAGGCGATCGAGGCGGCGCGCGAGGCGGCCGGCGCCCTGCCCTCCGACGGCTGGCTCACCCGCATTGCCGAAAGCGCGCCGAGCGGCCCTGTCGAGGCCCTGCTGGGCGCGGTGCGCGCGCTCACCTACGCCCGCGACGAGAGCGGCAGCGCCGACATGGGTTACGGCATCGAGACCGAGGCCGCCGGGCTGGAAGGCAACTTCGTGGAGCTTGCCCAGGCTGCCGCGCAGGCGCTGGCCGAGATCCGCCAGCCGCTCATCAAGCTGGGCGTGCGGCTGGAGGCCATGCTGGAAAACCCGCCCGACTGGCTGGACGGGCAGGGCCGCGCCCGCATCGACGGGGCGCGCCATTCGCTCGCCTGGCGGATCGACACGCTGGCCGCGTGGGAGGCGCTGCTGGGGCGACTCGGCGGACCGGGCGATCCGGAATTCGTCGACTGGCTGGCAGTCGATCGCAACGATTCGCGTGAGTTCGACGTGGGCCTGTATCGTCACTTCCTCGACCCGATGAAGCCGTTCGCCCGCACCGTGCTGGAAGGCGCGCACGGGGTCATGCTGACCAGCGCCACGTTGACGGACCGGATCGAGGGCGGGCGCGACTGGGCGGACGCGATCGGCCGCTCCGGCGCCCCGCATATCGAGGTGACCCCGCACACGGCGGAGGCGGAGAGTCCGTTCAATTATGCCGCCAGCGCCGAGGTGCTGATCGTCACCGATATCCGGAAAGGCGATCTCGCCGCGCTGGCAGGCGCCTATGCCAAGATCATCGAACAATGCGGTGGCGGCGTGCTCGGCCTGTTCACCGCCATCCGGCGGCTGCGCGCGGTGCACGGGCGCATCGCCGACCGGCTCGCGCGGACCGGCCTGCCGCTTTATGCGCAGCACGTCGACCCGATCGACACGGGCACCCTAGTCGACATCTTTCGTGACGATCCCAAGGCCAGCCTGCTGGGCACCGATGCCCTGCGCGATGGGGTGGACGTGCCGGGCGAAAGCCTGCGCTGCGTGGTCATGGAGCAGGTTCCCTGGCCCAAGCCCAGCATCCTCCACCGCGCGCGCCGGGCGTCGGGCGGAGGGTCGGCCTACGACGACAGGATCATTCGCGGGCGACTGGCGCAGGCCTTTGGCCGCCTGATCCGCTCGGCCGGCGATCGCGGCCATTTCATCGTCCTTTCCCCCGCCTTCCCGTCGCGCCTGCTGAGCGCCTTTCCCCCCGGCGTGCCAGTGTCCCGCGTCACCCTCGACGAGGCTTTACAACGGCTCGGCGGAGGTGTTGTGTCGGCTCCGGTTACAGCCCCGGTTTCGGCTCCGGTCGCCAGCGAAGAGGACATGCCCTTTTGAAACGCCTCGGCCTGCTGCGCCATGCCAAGTCCGACTGGGACGACATGCGGCTGCGCGATTTCGATCGCGGGCTGAACGATCGCGGGCGCAGGGGCGCGGCCTTGATGGGGGCACACATTCGCCAGCGGGAAGATCGCTGGGACGCCGTGATCGCCAGCCCCGCCGCGCGCGTGAAACGCACGCTGGAGGCGAGCGGCCTGGACCTGCCGTTCACCTTTGCGAACGCCGTCTACCTGGCCGACTGCCCTACCCTGATGACGCTGGTGCGCGGGCTGGGTGACGAGGAGGCCGTGCTGCTCGTCGGGCACAACCCCGGTTTGCAGGAACTGGCCCTGGCGCTCGTGCCGCCGCAGGAAGAGGATGCGCTGTTCGATGCGGTGATGGATAAATACCCCACCGCATCCTACGCCGTGCTGGAACTTGCCATTGATCGTTGGGCCGATCTGGCAGAGGGCTGCGGAAAACTTGTCCACTTCGCCCGGCCGCGAGATCTCGATCCCGATCTCGGTCCCGAGGCGGATTGATCGTTCTGCGGGCCGGACAGTTCCCGCTGCTGGTGGGTTTACGCCCGCGACCTTCACCGATCGAGGCAACGATCCGCAATGGCCCGGTTAGGGTCAGGCCGCCAGCGCGGCTTCCAGCCGGTCGCGGATGGCGCGTAACTGGCGCGCCGTTTCCCCGGTAACGCCAGCGGTTGCCGGGCTGGCGGGCGCATCGCCACTTGCGGCGGACCTACCGGCCTGCGCCCCACCCTGCTCCAGCGCCATTTTCGCGCCCTTCAGCGTGTAGCCCTCGCGATTGACCAGACGGTCTATCGCTTCGACGACTTTCAAATCCTGCTGGCGATACAGGCGGCGTCCGCCGCTCCGCTTCAAGGGCTCGAGCATGGGAAACTGCTGTTCCCAGTATCGCAAAACGTGCGGCTTGATGCCGAAAGCGGCGGACACTTCGCCGATGGTGCGCATGGCACCCTGGTCCTTGCCATCCTCGAACAAGGGGCCGGCGCCCCCGGTCATCCGCGCGAGATCCGCTCTTTAAGCTTCTGGCTGGAACGGAAGGTCATCACCCGGCGCGGGGTGATCGGCACTTCGATCCCGGTCTTGGGGTTGCGGCCGACGCGCTCCTTCTTGTCGCGCAGCACGAAGCTGCCGAAGCCGGAGATCTTCACGTTCTCGCCATCTGACATCGCCTCGCACATCTTGGCGAGAATCTTCTCGACCATGTCCAGGCTCTCGGCACGCGAGAAACCCATCTTGCGATTTATGGTCTCGGCCAGATCGGCGCGAGTCAATGTTCCGACAGAGCGCATCATGTCCATCCGCTTTACTCCAAGGATGTGACCCAAGGAAGTTTATGAAGGTTGATGCAGGTTAAGGCAAGAGGGGGACCGCTTGAATTGCGGGGCAAATTCCTACGCGCGGAGCAGGCTGGCACCCCAGGTGAAGCCGCCGCCCATCGCTTCCAGCATCACCAGGTCGCCGGGCTTGATGCGCCCGTCCTTCTTGGCAACGTCATAGGCCAGCGGCACCGAGGCGGCAGACGTGTTGGCGTGGCGATCGACCGTCACCACCACCTGGTCCATCGACAGGCCCAGCTTGCGGGCTGTCGCGTCCAGAATGCGGGCATTGGCCTGGTGCGGTACGACCCAGTCGATGTCCGCCGCGGTGCGGCCAGCCTGTTCCAGCACTTCCCGAAGAACCTCGGCAAGGTTGACGACGGCGTGGCGAAACACCTCGCGGCCCTTCATACGCAGCTTGCCGATCTCTCCCGTGGTCGAGGCACCGCCATCGACGTAGAGCAGGTCGCTGTGCTCGCCCTCGGCATGAAGACGGGTGGCAAGAATGCCCGGCGCATCGTCGGCCGCGTCGTCGCCCACCTCGCGCGCCTCGACGATGAAGGCGCCCGCCCCGTCGCCGAACAGGACGCAGGTTCCGCGATCGTCCCAGTCGAGGATGCGGCTGAAGGTCTCCGCGCCGATCACGATGGCGCGCTTCGCCATGCCGGACCGGATCATCGCGTCAGCCGTGCCCAGCGCATAAAGGAAGCCCGAGCATACCGCGGCAACATCGAACGCCGGAAACCCCCTGCCGCCCAGTGCGAACTGTACGGTAGTGGCGGTGGCCGGAAAGGTGCGGTCGGGGGTAGCGGTGGCGAGCACGATGAGGTCGATGTCCGCGATATCGCAGCCAGCGTCTGCCAGTGCGGCGCGCGCGGCATCGGTGGCCAGCGATCCGGTCGTCTCGCCGTCGCCCGCGATGTAACGCTGGGTGATGCCGGTGCGTTCGCGGATCCACGCGTCACTGGTGTCGATGCGTTCAGCCAGTTCGGCGTTGGACACGCAGTTTTTCGGCAGCGCCGAGCCGGTGCCGATGACGACGGAACGGATCATTCGGAAGCCTCGCCCGTGTCCTGCGGTTTGCCGGCAGCATCGGCTGTGGCGCTCTCGGCATCGGTCCTGCCCGCACCGGTGCGTCCCTCGCCGCCGATACCGGCCCCGACTTCCGCCAGATCGGCGGCGATCCGGCGGGTGATGTCGTCTTCCAGCAGGCGGGCGCAGACATGGACCGCGTTCGACACGCCCTTGGCATTGGCGCTGCCGTGCGACTTTACCAGCACGCCATTGAGACCGAGGAATACGCCGCCGTTGTGGTTGTTGGGGTCCAGATGATGCCGCAGCAATTCCGTCGCGGGGCGGCTGACGAGGAAGCCGATCTTGCTGCGCAGCGAACTGGTGAAGGCGGTGCGCAGCAGGTCCGTGACGAACCGTGCAGAGCCCTCGATCGCCTTTAGCGCGATATTGCCCGAGAAACCGTCCGTCACCACCACGTCCACTTCGCCGCGGTTGATCTTGTCGGCTTCGATGAAGCCATCGAACTGCATGGCAAGGCCGGTCGCGTCCGCCAGCCGCTGGCTCGCCTCGCGCAGGTTGTCGGTGCCCTTGATGCTTTCGGTGCCGATGTTGAGCAGGCGCACGCGGGGTGCAGCCTTGCCCGTCACGATGCGCGCGTAGGCCGCGCCCATGACGGCGAACTGGATGAGGTTGCGCGCGTCGCAATCCGTGTTCGCGCCCAGGTCGAGCATGACGACGTCGTCGTCGCCCAGCGTCGGCATCAGGCCGGCGAGCGCGGGACGGTCGATGCCGGGCATGGTGCGCAGCGCGATCTTGCCCATCGCCATCAGCGCGCCGGTATTGCCGCCGCTGACCGCGGCACCGCAGTCCCCGGTCTTCACCGCGTTGATGGCGAGGCCCATGCTGGTGGTCTTCGCCCGGCGCAGCGCGCGGCTGGGCTTCTCGTCGCCGGAGACGACCTCGTCACAATGGAGGATCTCGCTGGCGGAGCGCATGTTGGGATGCGTATCGAGCGCGGCCTTGATGCGCGGCTCGTCCCCGACCAGCAGAAAGCGGAACTTGTCATGGCGGCGACGCGCAAGCGCGGCGCCCTCGACCATCACGCGCACGCCTTCGTCCCCGCCCATCGCGTCTACTGCGATACGCGGAAGGCTCATGCGCTAGCGCTCCTGTCCAATGCCGGAGTCTTAAAGACCCTTGGGCTCAACGACCATGCGGCCGTTGTAGTGCCCGCAAGCGGGGCACAGGTTGTGCGGACGCTTGAGTTCGCCGCAGTTCGAGCATTCGTGGAATGCCTCGACCTTGAGCGAATCGTGCGACCTGCGGTTGCCACGGCGATGCGGCGAAACTTTTCTTTTAGGGACAGCCATGGTGTCACCCGATCCTTGAAATATTTGTCAAATGCGTGTCGATGCCGACCTAGGCGATGCCCGGCCCCCGCGCAAGCGCGGCGACCCGATGCAGCCCGGGATACGGCGAAGGCGCGCGCTATACCGGGTTTCGCCCGCGTTGCAAGCGGCGCGGCGCTCTTCTATTCAACGCCGGCATTATCGCGACGACATCGAGAGGACCACGGCGTGGCAGACCTGCACATAAGCCTGTTCAGCGCCGCGCTGGCGGCGCTCATCAACCTCTGGCTGGCCATACGCTGCGGCCGGGCGCGCCTTTCCGGAAAGGTGTTGCACGGCGATGGCGGCGACGTGGCCCTGCAACGGCACATGCGCGCGCAGGCGAACTTCGTCGAATACACGCCCTTTGCGCTCATATTGATCCTGGTGCTCGATCTTGCCGATCAGGACGGCTGGCTCCTGGGCCTGAGCGCGCTTGCCTATTTCGTGGCGCGGTTGCTCCACCCGCTCGGCATGCAGGCCGACCATCCGGCAAGGACGCGGCAGATCGGTATAACGGTGACCTTCGTGCTGTTGGCCTGCTGGAGCGTGTGGGCGCTGCTGGTCGGCGCGCAGGTTATCTAGCCGGCAGCGATCGCCGCGTCGCTCACGAACGGATTGCTCTCGCGTTCGCGACCGAACGTGCTGGTGGGGCCGTGGCCGGGCACGAAGGTGACGCCATCGCCCAGCGGCCAGAGCTTGCCGGTGATCGCGTCGAGCAGATCCTGGTGATTGCCCATCGGAAAGTCCGTGCGGCCGATGGAGCCCTGAAACAAGACGTCACCGACGAAGGCGAAATTGCTTGGGCGGTGGAAGAACACCACGTGGCCGGGCGTGTGGCCGGGGCAATGCAGCACCTCGAACGTCGCTTCGCCCACGGTCACCGTGTCGCCTTCGTCCAGCCAGCGGGTTGGCTCGAACACCTGGCATTCCATGCCGAAGCGCGGGCCATCCTCGTCGAGGCGGCTGATCCAGAATCGGTCGGCCTCGTGCGGACCTTCGATCGGCAGGCCAAGCTCTTCAGCCAGCATTCCCGCCTGCCCGCAGTGATCGGCATGGCCATGGGTGAGGATGATCTTTTCCAGCGTCACTCCCGCCTTGGCGACCGCTGCCTTGAGCTTGTCCAGCTCCCCGCCCGGATCGACCAGCGCCGCGCGCATGGTCGAGGTGCACCAGACCAGCGAGCAATTCTGCTGGAACGGGGTAACGGGGATGATCGCGGCGCGGATGGGGGAGTGTGACGTCATTAATCGGAAATGGCCGTGGGGGGCCGCGGTTGCAAGCGCCGGCTAGACCCGGCCGCTCTTCCACACCACGCGGCCCACGATCGCGAATTCCCCGGCGCTGACCTGTATCGGCGGGTATGCAAGGTTCTGGCTGAGCAGTGAGAACTGCCCCGCCCCGCGACTGGCGACCCGCTTCACCAGCAAGCTGTCATCGAGGCGCACGACGTGCACGCCATCGCGGAACGGCTGCTCACGGCGATCGACCAGCACCTCGTCGCCTTCGTGCAGCAGCGGCTCCATCGAATCACCTACGACGCGGATGCTGGACAGATGCGCGCCGTCCAGCCCGTGTTCGGCAAGCCAGCGGCGGGAGAAGCGAAACGCGTCGAACGCCTGTTCCCCAGCTGCTGTGGCGCCGGGGCCGGCCGATGCATCGACCGCCAACCGTGGTACGTCCACCCATTCCGCGCCTCTGCTGCCGCCACGGGGGCTGCTGCCGCTACTCGCCTTTGGCGATTCGTAGGAATTACCCTGCGGCGCGCCCAAGTCCGATTCGCTGATGCCGAGGAAGGTCGCCAGCTTTCGGCGGTCCTCCTCCTCCAGCTTTTTCGGACTGCCTTTCGTCACATATTGCTGCAAATACGTACCGTTACGCCCGATCATGCGCGATAGGGCGGCAAGGCTCTCCCCCCGCGCCCGGGCCGCTTCCAGCAATGTCTCGCGTGCATCCATGGGCAATCCCAATATCGTGAACGAAAACTTCCTACACGATGTACTTTTCCTAGACAAGTAGGATTTCACCCGCTTTTCATGGGTCTTCGGAAGAGCGAATCGAGTCGCGTTGCTTTCCGGAATCGAAAAACCAAGGGGAAGCGCCGAATGCTCATTCGCCAGATCGAAGTGTTCCTGAAACACACCAGGATGCCGGTAACCAGGTTCGGACGTCTCGCCACGAGCGATCCGCGCTTCGTGCTTGATCTGCGCAATGGCCGGGTGCCGCGCCCCGCGACACAATCTCGGGTGGAACATTTCATGAACGAATATCGGGAGAAGACCGGTGCATACTGATCCGCAGACCACACTGCCCCGTCGCGGCAGACCGGTCCGCCGTCAGCGCAAGGGCGCGCGCGAACATCTTTCCGATGCACTGATCGAACTGGCACGCGGGCAGGCGCGTATCGCCAGCCATCACGAGCGAAGCTGGGCCAGCATCACCTTTGCCGGCACGCGGCACCGGGTCGAATTGGTGTTCGAGGGCACCGAGGCCATCGAGGCGGGCGAATGCTTCATCGTGTTCCTTCCCGAACACGAATTCGCCATCCCCCGGCAGCTGGTTGCGGATGCCGCCGTTGTCGAAGTCGATCACACGCTCGACCCGCCGGTCATGCGAGTGACTTGCGAACTGCTGCTGCTGGAAGAGGGTTGACCACACGCCGGCGACCGGGGGCATTGAACCGGCGCGTGTTGGTCAATGTCCCCTAACCCGCGCTTTCCCTTCGGATCACGAGGTTCCTGATCTCGGTCATGTCCTCCATCGCGAACCGGATCCCCTCGCGGCCGAGACCGGAATCCTTGACCCCGCCGTAGGGCATGTTGTCGACGCGGTAGCTGGGCACATCGTTCACCACGATTCCGCCGACCTCCAGCGTGTCCCAGGCGTCCAGAACCTGGTGGATGTCGCGGGTAAAAATGCCCGCCTGCAGGCCGTAGCGGCTGTCGTTCACTTCTTTCAGTGCTGCGGCAAAGTCGGTGAACCTGGAGAGATTGGCGAGGGGCCCGAAGGCTTCTTCCTTGCTGGCGTCGCAGTTGCGGGAAACGTCTTCCAGCAGCGTCGCCTCCAGCATGGCGCCGTCGCGATCGCCGCCGCACAGCAATGTGGCGCCCGCCGCCACCGCAGCGTCGATCCAGCTCTTGAGGCGCTTGGCCTCCTCTTCCGAAATCATCGGGCCGATGAAGGTGTCCCGGTCCTTGGGGTCGCCCGCCACCAGCGATCGCGTTCTTGCAACCAGCATCGCCTTGAACGTATCGTAGACGGCCTCGTGGACGATGATCCGCTGCACGCCGATGCAGCTCTGGCCGGATTGATAAAAGGCGCCGAACACGATCCGCTCCAGCGCGTAGGCAAGGTCGGCGTCCTTGTCGACGATCACCGCCGCGTTGCCGCCCAGTTCCAGCACCACCTTCTTCTTGCCCGCCTTGGCCTTCAGCGCCCAGCCCACGTCGGGCGAGCCGGTGAAGCTGAGCAGCTTCAGCCGTTCGTCCGTGGTGAACAGGTCCGCCCCGTCGCGACTGGCGGGCAGGATGGAGAACGCGCCTTCGGGCAGGTCGGTCTCGGCCAGCACTTCGCCCATGATGATCGCGCCCAGCGGGGTCTTCGACGCGGGCTTCATCACGAAGGGGCAGCCCACCGCAATGGCCGGCGCGATTTTGTGGGCGGCCAGGTTGAGCGGGAAATTGAACGGACTGATGAAGCTGCACGGCCCGATCGGCATCCGCCGCCACACGCCCATGTAGCCCCTGGCGCGCTTGGAAATGTCGAGCGGCTGCACCTCGCCGTAAAGGCGCGTGGACTCCTCGGCGGCAATTCGGAAGGTGTCGATCAGCCTGTCGACCTCCCCCTCGGCATCCTTGATCGGCTTGCCGGCCTCCACGCACAGCGAATAGGCAAGCTCGTCATAGCGTTCGCGAAATCGCGTGACGCAGTGCTGCAACACGGCTTGCCGTTCATAACTGGCCATCCGCGCCATCGGCCCCGCCGCGCGCACGGCGCCGGCGATGGCTTGCTCGATCACGTCCGGCGTGGCGAGCGCAGTGCGGAAGGCGACCTTGCCGGTGAACTTGTCCGTCACCTCCAGATCGGTGTTCGGCTGCGCGGCCTTGTTGTTGAGGTAGAGCGGGTAGGTGTCTTTGAGTGTCGTCATGCGTCCACTACGCGGGTGCGCCGCGAAAGGTCCGATCCCGCGCGGTGCGTCACCCGCGGTGTGATCGACAGCGCGTGCTAAAGCTTCCATTCCCATCCAAGCGGATCGCCGTCCATCACTTCCACCCCCTTGGCCGAAAGATCGTCGCGGATGGCGTCGGAGGTGGCGAAGTCCCTGGCGGCGCGGGCTTCGTTGCGGGCGGCGAGTGCCTCGTCGATGTGCGCTTCGGTCGCGGTGGCGGTTTTCGGGCGCAGGCGCAGGTCGGCGCGTGACAGGTCGAAGAGACCCAGCCCGAGCACCGCGTCCATTTGTTCAATGACGGCGCGCTTCATGCCTGCATCTACCTTCTTCGTGGCCAGCGCATCGTCCAGCGCGGTCAGCGCGACGGCCGTATTGAGGTCATCGCTGATCGCCGCATCGAACCGTTCGAGGAGCGGCGCGAACCTGGGATGATCGGGCGCTCCCGTTGCGGCATCGCATAGCAGCTGGACCGCCATCACCATCCGTTTCAGCCGCGTCAGCGCCGCGCCAAGGCCCTCCCAACTGAACTCCAGCTCGCTGCGGTAATGCGCCTGCAGGCACATCATGCGGTAGGCGACCGGGTGGTAGCCCTTGTCGATCAGCAGTTGCAGGCGGAGGAACTCGCCGGACGATTTGCTCATCTTTCCAGAGCGTTCGACCAGGAAGTTGTTGTGCATCCACACCCGCGCGCCGCTCGCGTCGGAGCCGCAGAATGCCTGGTTCTGGGCGATCTCGTTGGGATGATGGATCTCGCGGTGGTCGATGCCGCCGGTATGAATGTCGAAGGGGAAGCCGAGCAGCGCCTCGCCCATTACGGAACATTCCAGATGCCACCCCGGTGCGCCGCGACCCCAGGGCGAATCCCATTCCATCTGCCGCGTCTCGCCCGGCGGGGTCCTGCGCCAGATGGCGAAGTCGGCGGGATTTCTTTTATCCTTTACGGGATCGATGCGCATGTGAGCCTCGGCATTTTCCAAAAGCTGCTCTTGCGCATGACGTCCGGCTAACAGCGCGTAATCGCTGACAGTGGTGATGTCGAAATAAAGCCCGCCCTCCAATTCGTAGCAGTGCTTGTCGGCGATGCTTTTCGCGAAATCGATCATCTGTTCGACATAGTCGGTGGCGATCGACCAGTGCGCCGGCTGCCGGATGTTCAGCGCCTTCACGTCCGCCCAATAGGCCTCGGTATAATGGCGCGCGATCTCCCAGATCGACTGCGCGTTCGCCGCTGCCGCTTTCTCCAGCTTGTCCTCGCCCGCGTCGGCATCGTCGGTGAGGTGGCCGACATCGGTGATGTTGATGACGTGGGTGAGCTTGTAGCCCTTCCAGCTCAGCGTGCGCCCCAGCACGTCGGCAAAGACATAGGCGCGCATGTTGCCGATGTGCGGGTAATTGTAGACAGTCGGCCCGCAAGAATAGACCCGCGCCTCCCCCGGGTGGACGGGCTCGAAGGTTTCGAGCCGGCGGGTAAGCGAGTTGAAAAGCTTGAGATCGGTCATGATGCCACCGCGATTAGGGCGCGCGTCGCGCGGCGGCAAGTCAGGTGGGCAGCAAGTCAGGCGGGCGGCAATTCGAACCCGGTGACCAACCAGCCTGCGCCATCGCGGCGGAACAGCAGCTGCGGGCCGGGCGTGCCATCCTCGAAAGTGCCCACCCCGCGAAAGTGCTCGAAATCGTCACGCTCCACGTCCCAGTCGATCGCCTGCGTGCGCAGCCGCTCGGGCAGGAAGGGCGCCGCCATGGCCCCGGTGGCGACCAGCGTGCCGAGCGAATCGGCATTCACTGCCCGGTCGATCACCTCGCGCCCGGCGCGCTCCACGATGGCATCGGGCACCATGCCGAACAGCCCACCCCGCTCCTGCTGTTGCCCGACCAGCGCACCCAGCTGCTCGCGCGCGGACTGGCGCACGGCGGGAAAGTCCACCTTCCCCTCCAGCGCCGCCACGTCTCCCGCCCTCGCCGCATCGGCCAGCGAATTCATCGCATACCATGGCGAGGCGAAGTACCATGCGGCGAAGAGCGCCAGCACCACGGCGAAAGCAAGGATGAGCTTGCGCATCACTCCGCCTCGAACAGGTCCGCCAGCTGCTCGATGATCGTGCCGCCGAGCTGGTCGACGTCCATGATCGTCACCGCCTTCTTGTAATACCGCGTCACGTCATGCCCGATGCCGATGGCGACAAGCTGCACCGGCGAGGCTTTTTCGATCCACTCGATGACCTTGCGCAGGTGCGCTTCCAGATAGCCGGCCGAATTCACGCTCAGCGTCGAATCGTCCACCGGGGCGCCGTCGGAGATGACCATCAGGATACGGCGGTCCTCGGGCCGGGCCAGCAGGCGCTCGTGCGCCCACAGCAGCGCCTCGCCGTCGATGTTCTCCTTCAGCAGCCCCTCGCGCATCATCAGGCCGAGGCTGCGGCGCGCGCGGCGCATGGGCTCGTCGGCCTTCTTGTAGATGATGTGCCTGAGGTCGTTGAGGCGGCCGGGATGGTCGGAACGGCCATCGGCCAGCCAGCGCTCGCGGCTTTGCCCGCCTTTCCATGCACGGGTGGTGAAGCCGAGGATCTCCACCTTGACCCCGCACCGCTCCAGCGTGCGGGCGAGGATGTCTGCGCTGATGGCGGCGATGGAGATGGGCCGCCCGCGCATGGAGCCCGAATTGTCGATCAGCAGGGTGACGACGGTGTCCTTGAAGTCCTGTTCCTGCTCGACCTTGTAGCTGAGGGAAGTGCCGGGGCTGATGATGACCCGCGCCAGCCGCGCGGCATCGAGCAGGCCTTCTTCCTGGTCGAAATCCCAGCTGCGGTTCTGCTGCGCCATCAGCCGGCGCTGCAAGCGGTTGGCAAGCCGGGTGACGATACCGGCGAGCCCCGCCAGCTGGCTGTCGAGATAGGCGCGCAGGCGATCGAGTTCCTCGAAATCGCACAGGTCGGTGGCTTCCACCACCTCGTCGAACTCGGTGGTGTAGGGCTTGTAGTCGAAGCTGTCGGGAATGTCCTGCCACGGCGCGTTGCGGCGCTGGGGAAGCATCATTTCCTCCCCGTCGTCGCCCGGATCGCCATCGGCCAGTTCGTCCTCGCCGGGGGCCTGGTCCTCGCTCTCGCCCTCGCCATCCTCGCCCTCGGCGGCTTCGGCCCGGGCATCGGGCTGTTCGCGCGCATCGTCGGCGCCGTCGCTGTCCTCGGGCGTATCCTGCTCGCCATCGGCATCTTCACCGTCCGGATCCTCGCCGCCGTCCTCCGGGTCGAGTTCGGCAGGCACGAGATCGAGGTGGCGCAGCATGTCGAGGCCCAGCTTCTGGAACGCGCGCTGGTCGTGCAGGGCGGTGCCCAGTTGCTCGAAATCGTCGCCGGTCCGGCTCTCGATGAACTCGCGAACCAGCTCCATGCCCTCGCGCGCCGCGGCGGGTGCCGGCTGGCCGGTCAGCTGTTCGCGCAGCAGCAGGCCGAGCGCGATGGGCAATGGCACTTCCTCGGCGCTGGCGGCGCGGGTGATGGCGCTGCCGCCAACGCGCCGTTCCTGCATGGCGGCAAGGTTGCCGCGCATCCCGGCATAGTCGGTCTCGCCGATGGCCTCGTATCGCACGCGCTCGATGGCATCGAAGCAGGCGCGCGCATCGGGGTCGGCCGGGCGGTTGCGATCGTGCAGGCGCGCGTCGTGATGACGCAGACGCAGAGCAAAGCTGTCGGCGAACCCGCGCGCTTCCTGCGCATCGGCGGCGGGAACGCTGCGCGCGGGCATGGGCACGCGCACGCTCTTGCCCATCTCGCTCGCGGCATCGGCGGTGAAGCCCACGTCCACCTCGGCATCGGCGGCAATGGCGCGGGTGGCACCCGTCAGCGCAAGACGGAAGCGATCGAGGGGGGATTCGTCGGACATCGCCGGGCGCTATAGGGGCATGACGCGGGGTGCGCCAAGCCTAGCGCGCATGGGAGAGGGTTGCGCGGCTGGCAGCCAGGCTCGCGGCCAGACTGGCCCAGGGGTCGGGCGCGTCGTCCCGCTCGATCAGCCAGTGAATGCTGCGCCCCTCGCTGGCGGCGCGCAGGGCAGCGAAATCCAGCGTGCCCGCGCCGACATCGGCCATCGCGCCATCGCGCCCCATGTCCTTGATGTGAAAATGGGTCACCCGCTCCCGGTAGGTGCGATAGAAGGTGACCGGATCCCCGCCACCCCGGGCGACCCAGTAGGTATCGAGCTCAAACCCGATGGCCGGGTCCAGATCGCTCATCAACAGGTCGATGGGCCGCACGCCTTCGACAGGCGCGAATTCGAAGTCGTGCGCGTGGTAGGCAAATGCCATGCCCACGCCCCGTGCCATGGCCGCCACGCCATTCATCCGCGCAATCCAGCCGCGCCACTGGTCTAGCGTTGCGCGTTGCTCGGGCGGCAGCCAGGCGAGCATGATCGTGTCGGCGCACATTGCCTTGGCCTCGGTCACGGCGCGCGCCGGATCGTCGCGCAGCAGCTCCCACGGGATATGCACCGCGGCCACCGCCAGTCCCAGATCGCGGGTTTCCTCGCACATCGCCGCCGACTGCGCGCCATAGGTGCGAAAATATTCGACCGCGTCATAGCCCATTGCCGCCACGCGCCGCAGGGTGGCGACGGGATCGCGCTCCATGTCCTCGCGCACGGTGTAAAGCTGCACGCCGATGGCCGGCGCTGCTGGCGGGGGAGCGGTGACGCACCCCGCCAGCAGGCCGCCGGCCGTGGCAAGCAGCAGCAGGGCGCGCAGGCCGGTCAGAACGCGTTCGCCGCCCCGAACACGCCGATCAGCACCGGATCGTTGGTGGCGCGCGGATTGCGGCGGATCTCGGTTTCCTCGAAGCCCATCTCGTTCCAGATGGCGTTGTCGATATTGCGCGACAGGGTGTTGGCGATGCCGCCCACGTCCACGCCGGTGGCCGCTGCCAGCAGCTGGCCGACCAGCGGCTCGTTCGCCACGCGCATGGCCTGGCCGATTTCGGGCACCATGGCCTCCACCAGCGTCATGCCGAGGTTCTGACGCAGGAACCCGGTGGCCGCGGTCGGGCCGCCGCGCACCAGCGCCAGCGCGTTCTGGAACCCGATCACGCGCACCGCATCTGTTACCAGGGGCGCGGCGCGGTAGGCACCTTCGATGGCAATATCGGCAAAGGCACCGGCCAGCCGGTCGCGGAACAGGCTGGAGGTGAGGATGCTGGAAAGCACCCCGCCCCGCGTGCCGAGCAGGTTCTCGAGCCCCAGTGCGCCGACCTGGTTTTCCCAGAAACCGCCAGGTGCCAGCATGCGCGCAAAGGCCCGTTCGCTGGAGACGTAGAGCAGCCGGCGGATGGCGTCCTCCATCGTCCAGCCACCGCCGTAGGACGCACAGCCCGGAAGCGCGATCACGCCTGCGCCAATGCCGATGCCGGCGATGAATCGCCGCCGGCTGGCAAGGCTGGCGGTGAGAGAGGTGGTGGCGAATTCGGACATAATGCGACTCCTAATCTTGCCGCGGGGCTGGCGCGGCGCCCATATATGCTCCCGATGCCCGCAAACCGTGTACGCCTGCTCGTGATGAACGCCGCGCTGGGTCCGCTCGACTATCGCGTGCCGGAGGGCGTGGAGGTCCGCTACGGCGCCGTGGTGGTCGCGCCGCTCGGCCCCCGGCAGGTGACAGGGATCGTCTGGGAAGAAGAACACCTTCCCACTTTACCCGTTCCTGAAGCGAAACTGCGGCCGCTGTTAAGCGTGCTGGACGTGCCCCCCATCCGCGCCGAGCTTCGCAGGCTGATCGAGTGGACGGCGGACTACTACGTTGCGCCCCTTTCCGCCGTGGCGCGCATGGTGATCGCCAGCGGGGGAGCCTTGCGCGGACCCGCCACGATGACCGAATACCGGTTGTCGGGCGGGCTGCCGGAACGCATGACCGCGCAGCGCGAACGGGCGATCGCGGCGCTGGACGGCGAGCAGGCGACGATCCGCGAACTGGCGGGCCTGTCGGGTGTCTCCGAAAGTGTGCTGCGCGGCCTCGTCAACCAGGGGGTGCTGGAGCCGGTGGAGGTCGATGTCGACCGCCCCTACCCCGCCGCGCGGGCCGATTTCGACGTGCCCGATCTCAGCCCGGAACAGGCCGAGGTCGCCGGGCGGCTGGTGGAGGCCGTGGGCGAGGCGCGGTTCGCGCCGTTCCTGCTCGACGGCGTAACGGGATCGGGCAAGACCGAAACCTATTTCGAAGCCGTTGCCGCGGCGCTGCGGCATGGCAGACAGGTGCTGGTGCTGCTGCCGGAAATCGCGCTGACGCAGGCGTTCCTGTCGCGTTTCGAGGGGCGGTTCGGCGCGTCGCCTGTCACCTGGCACTCCAGCCTCAAATCGACCGAACGCCGCCGCGCCTGGCGCGCCATCGCCAGCGGCGAGGCACAGGTGGTGGTCGGCGCGCGCTCCGCCCTGTTCCTGCCCTATGCCGCGCTCGGCCTCATCGTGGTCGACGAGGCGCACGAGATCAGTTTCAAGCAGGAGGAAGGCGTGCGCTACAACGCGCGTGACGTGGCCGTGATGCGCGGGCATTTCGAAGGTGTGCCCGTGGTCCTCGCCAGCGCCACCCCGGCGCTTGAAAGCCTGCACATGGCGGACACCGGCATTTACGAAAAACTCGTCCTGCCCAGCCGCTTTGGCGGGGCGCAGATGCCCGATGTCCGCCTCATCAACCTGACCGAAGAACAGCCCGGCAGGGGCGCCTGGATTGCCGAGCCGCTGCGCCGCGAGCTGCGCGACCGGCTGGAGAAGGGCGAACAGTCGCTGCTGTTCCTCAACCGCCGCGGCTATGCCCCGCTGACGTTGTGCCGCAACTGCGGGTTCCGTTTCCAATGCCCCAATTGCAGCGCCTGGCTGGTCGAGCACCGCCTCAGCCGCCGCCTCGCCTGCCACCACTGCGGGCACGAGACCAAGCCGCCCGAGACCTGCCCCGAATGCGGCGAACCCGATTGCCTCGTCGCCTGCGGTCCGGGCGTGGAGCGCATCGCCGACGAGGTGGCGGAGATCCTGCCCGATGCCCGCGTGGCGGTCGTGACCTCGGACACCATCCACTCCCCCGCCAAGGCCGCCGAGTTCGTCGCCATGACGGAAGCCGGCGCGATCGACGTTATCGTGGGCACGCAGCTCGTCACCAAGGGTTTCCACTTCCCCGAACTGACGCTGGTGGGGGTCATCGACGCCGACCTCGGGCTGGAAGGCGGCGACCTGCGCGCGGCGGAGCGGACATACCAGCAGGTGGCCCAGGTCGCGGGGCGCGCGGGACGCGGGGCCAAGCCTGGCGAGGTGCTGATCCAGACGCGGCATCCCGACGCGCCCGTCATCGCCGCGCTGGCCGCTGGCGATCGCGATGCGTTCTACGAGGCGGAGACCGACAGCCGCCGCCATGCCGGTGCCCCGCCCTTCGGCCGCTGGGCGGCGATCATCGTTTCCAGCGAAGACGAGGCCGAAGCGCGCGAGGCGGCAAACCGGATCGGGGCCACGCGGCCCTACCTCGACGACGTGCACGTCCTCGGCCCTGCCCCCGCCCCGCTGGCGCTGTTGCGCGGCCGCTACCGCTATCGCCTGCTGCTCAACGCGCGGCGCAGTGCTGAACTGCAAAAGGTGATCCGTGCCTGGCTGGGCGGCATCAACCATCCGCCCGGCGTGCGCGTGGGCGTGGATATCGATCCCTACAGCTTCGTGTAAAGCCGCATTGCCTCGCTGCATCGGCCATTGCATAATCCCAAGATGCACGAAGACATGGCATACCGTTCGAGCGAGGGCGCCCTGCCTGAAATCGCTTGTCTCGTCGAATATCATGCGGCGCAGGTGCTCGGGGGATATCCGCTGGACGAAATGGTCGGCAAGCTGCTGCTCGACACTCTCGGGCTGGGCATCCAGGAAACGCTTACGTTTCTACACCGCGAAAGGCCCGGCTTCGAACGCTTCGAACAATGGATAGTCGACACCGTCGGTACTCCGGATCCCGATCAACTCTCGCGCTATCACGGCTGGCTGTTCGAAATGCCGGTCAGCGACGGCGCGAGCGAACGGTTGCGCGTGATCGAAGATATGCCGCCGGTATTCGACGATGCCGCGCTGTCGCACTGGGATACGCACGGTTATGTCATATTGCCCGATGCAATAAGCGCCGAAGAAGCTGCGGCGGTCCGCAGCTTCATTTGGCGGGCCGCGGATGCAAAGCCCGACATTCCCCAGAGCTGGTATAACAGCCAATTCGACGGGATAATGATTTCTCGGTACCATGATCGATCGCTTGACGCGGCACGGAGGTCGGCCCGGGTGCACAAGGCCTTTGCCCAGCTATGGGGCACGGCGGACCTGTGGCTCACGGTGGACCGGATCGGCTTCAATCCGCCGGCGACCCCCGATCATCCGTTTGCAGGCAGCGAACTGCACTGGGACGTCAGCCTGATGCGTCCGATCCCCTTCGGAACGCAGGCCGTTCTCTACCTCGACGATACGGCAAACAACCAGGGCGCATTTCGATGCGTGCCAGGTTTTCACCTTGGAATCGAGGAGTGGCTGGACGGACCGGGCAAGTCGAACCCAAGGTCGGTGGACCTTTCCGACCAGCAAGTGTTCGTTTCGGGCAAGGCTGGCGATCTGGTAATCTGGCGGCAGGACCTTCCTCACGGGGCTAGCGCCAATCTGGCCCACGCTCCCAGATTGGTGCAATATCTGAACTACTATTCCCCGCGAATGCAGATACGCCGGTGGATTTGAAACGGGCATCAGACGATCGGCGGAATGGTATCGCAACAGGGGTTCCAATAGACCTGTAACAAGGGCATGGAGCGCCCCTGTCTAGCTCCAGCCGGTGGTGCGTCATTACTTCTCCCGCTTTTCCTGCCCAGTCCGACCATTTCGCCACCCAGCCGCTGTTCGCCGGGTTGCCGGGTGATGTCACCGTGTCGTTCGAGGTGTTCCCGTCGAAGACCGAAAAGGCGGAGGATTCGATGCTGAAGGCGGTCCATGCGCTGGCTACCCTCGGCCCCAGTTTCGTATCGGTCACCTACGGCGCGGGCGGTTCGACGCGCGATCGCAGCCTCGCCACTGCAACCCGCATCGCGCGCGAAGTCCACGTGCCCGTCGCCGCGCACCTTACCTGCGTGGGTGCCAGCCGCGAACAGACGCTGGCCATGGCGGACAAGTTCTGGGACGCAGGTATCACCCGCATCGTCGCCCTGCGCGGCGACATGCCCAACGATGCCGGCAAACTCGACCATCCGTTCGAGGCGCATCCGCAAGGCTATTCCTGCGCCGCTGAACTGGTCGCGGGCCTGCTGGAGCGCCACCCGTTCGACGTCTCCGTCTCCGCCTATCCGGAGATGCACCCCGAAGCGAAATGCGCCGACGAGGAGCTTGCCTACCTCAAGCGCAAGCTGGACGCGGGTGCCAGCCGCGCGATCACGCAGTTCTTCTTCAGCTCCGATGCCTTCCTGCGCTTCCGCGACCGGGCCGCCGCCATCGGCATAGACAAGCCCATCGTGCCGGGCATCCTGCCGGTCCACAACCTCGCCCGCACCAAGGCGATGGCGGCGGAATGCGGGGCGACCCTGCCCGACTGGATCGTGGATCTGTTCGAGGGGCTGGACGATCACCCGCAGGCGCGCGAACTGGTTTCCGCCACGGTCAACGCCGAATTCTGCCGCCGCCTCTATGCCGAAGGGGTGCGCGAATTTCATTTCTACACTCTCAACAAGAGCGAGCTGGCCTACGCCACCTGCCACCTGCTCGGCCTGCGCCCCGTCCGCGAGAACCTGCTGGAGCAGGCGGCATGAACGCGCGCGAAGCGCTGCTTTCCGCCGCGCAAGAGCGCGTGCTGCTGTTCGACGGTGCCTTCGGGACCGAGATCCAGAACCGCCGCCTGTCGGAAGAGGATTTCGCTGGATCGCTCGGCCTCGCCGCTGATCAGAAGGGCAACAACGACATCCTCGCCCTCTCGCGCCCCGACGTGATCGACGCGGTGACGCGCGCCTATCTCGCCGCCGGGTCGGACGTGGTTTCCACCAACACCTTTTCCGCCAACCGCATCAGCCAGGCCGATTACGCCGCCGAGGAGCTGGTGGCGCAGATCAATCTCGCCGCTGCGCGCATCGCGAGGCTGGCCGCCGACGATTTCGCCGCGCAGGACGGCCGCCCCCGCTTCGTCGCTGGCGCCATCGGGCCGACCAACAAGACCCTCTCGCTCAGTCCCGACGTGGAAGACCCCGGCTACCGCGAGATCGACTTCGATTACCTCACCGATGTCTATCGTCAGCAAGCCGAGGCGCTGGTCGAGGGCGGCGCGGACTTCATCCTGATCGAGACGATCTTCGACACGCTCAATGCCAAGGCGGGAATCATGGCGGTGCGCCAGCTCGCCCACGCGCTGGGCCGCGACGTGCCGCTGATGCTGTCGATGACGCTGACGGATCTCTCGGGTCGCAACCTTTCCGGCCACACGGTGGAAGCGTTCTGGTATGCCGTGCGTCACGCCAATCCGGTGGTCGTCGGGCTAAATTGCAGCTTCGGCGCGGAGCAGCTGCGCCCGCACGTCCAGCTGCTGTCCGGCATCGTCGATACGCTGCTGCTCGCCTATCCTAACGCCGGGCTGCCCAACGAGCTGGGCGAGTACGACGAGGCCCCGCACACTACCGCCAGTTTGGTGGGTGAATGGGCCAAGGCGGGCCGCGTCAATATCCTGGGCGGTTGCTGCGGCTCCACGCCCGCGCACATCGCCGCCATGGCCGAAGCCGTCGCCGGCCTGACGCCGCGCGCCCTGCCCACGCCCCAGCCCGCCATGCGTCTTGCCGGGCTGGAACCGTTCACGCTGCCCGCATGACCCAGACCGTTCGCACCGCGACCTTCGTCAACATCGGCGAACGCACCAACGTGACCGGATCGGCCGCGTTCAAGAAGCTCGTCATGGCGGGCGACTATCCTGCCGCGGTTGAGGTCGCGCGCCAGCAGGTGGAGAACGGCGCGCAGATCATCGACGTGAACATGGACGAGGGCCTGCTCGACGCTGTCGAGGCGATGACCACGTTCCTGAAACTGATCGCCGCCGAGCCCGATATCGCCCGCGTGCCGGTAATGATCGACAGCTCGAAATTCGCGGTGATCGAGGCGGGGCTGAAGTGCGTGTCGGGCAAGCCCATCGTCAATTCGATCAGCATGAAGGAAGGCGAAGCCGCCTTCCTCGAACAGGCGCGGGTGTGCCGCGATTTCGGCGCCGCCGTGGTCGTCATGGCCTTTGACGAGAGCGGCCAGGCCGACACCAGGGCGCGCAAGGTGGACATCTGCGGCCGCGCCTACGACCTGCTGGTGGCCGACGGGTTCGCGCCCGAGGACATCATCTTCGATCCCAACATCTTTGCCGTCGCCACCGGCATCGCCGAGCATGATCGCTATGGCCTCGACTTCATCGAAGCGGTGGCCGAGATCAAGGTGCGCTGCCCACACGCCAGGACCAGCGGCGGCCTGTCCAACCTCTCGTTCTCGTTCCGCGGCAACGAGGAGGTGCGCCGGGCGATGCACTCGGTCTTCCTCTATCACGCCATCCCCGCCGGGCTCGACATGGCGATCGTCAACGCGGGCCAGCTCGACGTTTATGACACCATCGACCCGGCGCTGCGCGACGCATGCGAGGACGTAATCCTGGCCCGCCGCCCCGATGCCGCCGAGCGGCTGGTGGACCTGGCCGAAAGCTATCGCGGCAAGACTCGCGAGGACGAAAAGGCCGAGGCCGAATGGCGCCAGCTCCCCGTCGTGAAACGGCTGGAATACGCATTGGTGAAGGGCATCGACGCGCACATCGTGGCCGATACCGAGCTTGCCCGCCAGCAGGCCGCGCGCCCCATAGAGGTCATCGAAGGCCCGCTGATGGACGGGATGAACGTGGTCGGCGACCTGTTCGGCAGCGGCAAGATGTTCCTGCCGCAGGTGGTGAAGAGCGCGCGCGTGATGAAAAAGGCCGTCGCCCACCTCATCCCCTTCATCGAGGCGGAAAAGGAGGAAGACGCACGCCCAAAGGGCCGCATCATCATGGCGACCGTGAAGGGCGACGTGCACGATATCGGCAAGAACATCGTTGGCGTCGTGCTCCAGTGCAACGGTTACGAGGTGATCGACCTCGGCGTGATGGTGCCCTGGACCACGATCCTGGAAACCGCGCGCGAACGGGACGTGGACATTATCGGCCTCTCCGGTCTCATCACCCCCTCGCTCGACGAGATGGTGACCGTGGGCGAGGAAATGCAGCGCGCCGGCATGACCCTGCCGCTGCTGATCGGCGGGGCCACCACCAGCAAGCTGCACACCGCCTTGCGCATCGACACCGCTTACGACGGGCCTGTGCTGCACGTGCTCGATGCCAGCCGCGCGGTGGGCGTCGCCAGCCGCCTTCTGTCCGATACGCAGCGCGATGGCTTGGTCGAGGATACGGCGGGCGAATACAAGGCGATGCGCGACAAGCGGGCCGGCAAGGAACGCACCGCGCTGCTCAGCCTCGAAGAAGCCCGCGCCAACGCCTTTGCCCTTGACCTGTCTCTCAAGCCCGCCGCGCCTGCGCAGCCGGGCCTTCACGTGTTCGAAAGCTGGGACCTTGCCGACCTCGTCGCCGCCTTCGACTGGACGCCGTTCTTCCGCAGCTGGGAACTGGCGGGCGTCTACCCGGCCATTCTCGACGATCCCGTGGTGGGCGAAAGCGCCCGCGCGCTGAAGGCCGATGCCGACGCCATGCTCCAGCGGATCGTCGGCGAACAATGGCTTACCGCCCGCGGCGTCTGCGGTTTCTGGCCCTGCCGCCGCGAGGGCGACGACGTGCGGCTGAATGACGGCACGCTCATCCCCTTCCTGCGCCAGCAGACGGTCAAGAGCCGCGCCGGTGACCAGCAGCGCGCCAACTACTGCCTCGCCGACTTCATTGACCCGGCAGGCGACTGGATCGGCGGCTTCGGCGTCGCCATCCACGGCATCGAACCGCATCTTGCGCGGTTCAGGGCGGATCATGACGACTATTCGGACATCCTCCTGAAGGCCCTGGCCGACCGCTTCGCCGAAGCCTTTGCAGAACGGCTGCATCTGCACGTGCGCACCAAGCTGTGGGGTTATGCACCGGACGAGGCGCTCGCCAATGCCGATATCATCCGCGAACGCTACGACGGCATACGCCCCGCCCCCGGCTACCCGGCCTGCCCGGACCATTCGCTGAAGCCAACCCTGTTCGACCTGCTGGGCGCGGGCGCGAACGCCGGGATGGAACTGACGAGCAGCAACGCCATGCTGCCCACCAGCGCGGTTTCCGGCTTCTACTTCGGCCACCCCCAGGCCAGCTATTTCGGCGTCGCGCGGATCGGGGAGGACCAGGTAGTGGACTATGCTGGCCGGCGGAACATGGCCGAGGAAGAGGCCCGGCGCTGGCTGCGTCCCAATCTCGACTGATTGCACGCGACAGGGCGTTGATCAGGCGCGACGAATCGCATAGCTTCCGGTTCGGACTGGGAGAATTTTCATGCGCTTCATCGCCGCCGTAACTGCACTTTCCACCGCAACGCTTGCCTTCAGCCCCGCACTCGCCGCGGACTGGCACCGCGCCGAATCCGAACATTTCATCGTCTATTCGCAGGATAGCGAGAGCAACACGCGCGAGTTCGTGGAAGATCTTGAGCGGCTGGACGAGGTACTGAGCGTGTTCACCGGGGTGGGCGGAGACGCCGCCCTTCCCGAATCAAGCAAGCTCACCGTCTTTCGCTATGGCGAACCCGACGACATGTCCGCCTTGCTCGCCGGTCGCCGGGACACTGGAATCGCCGGCTTCTTCATGCCCCGCGCCACCGGCTCCGTCGCATTCGTCCCGCGGCAGGTGCAGCGCCGCCGTGGCCGCAGCCGTTCGAACGACGTAGCGCGTGAAATGCAGGCCGATCCGCGCGGCGTGCTGTTCCATGAATACGTGCATTACTTCATGTACCAGCACCGCGATGCCCCCTACCCGCTGTGGTATAGCGAAGGGTTTGCCGAACTGTTCGCCAACGTCGAGTTCAATGAGGACGATTTCCTCATTGGCGAAGTGCCGGGAACCCGCAGCGCCGGGCTGACCACGGTTCCCATCGACCTTCCCAAGACGTTCGATCCGCAGCCCGGACCCGACCGAAATTACGTTGCGCGCACATATGCCCACGGATGGCTGATCGCCAGCCACCTCAACCTCAATCCCGAACGGCGCGGACAGATGGGCGCCTACATGCAGGCCATCGCCAACGGTGCGTCGCGCATGGAGGCGGCCGAACAGGCATTCGGTGATCTGGAGGTGCTGCGCCGCGAGCTCGAGGAGTTTCGCCAGGGTGCCGCCCGCACACTGCGCGTGCCCTATGCCGTCGCAGCCGAACCCGAGGTGGATGTCCGCGCGCTGACGCCTGCGGAAGAAGCGCGCATCATGCTGATGATCCGCTCCAAGGCCGGCGTGGACGAAGATCAGGCCCGCCGGTTGGTCAGCGATGCCCGTGGTCTGGTGGCGCAATATCCGAACGACTTCGCCGTCCTTCTGGCCGCCACGGAAGCCGAATTCGACGCGCGCAATTATGACGAGGCCGAGGCGCTCGCCCGCCGCGCCATGGCGCTCGATCCGCAGTCGAGCGAAGCCGCGAACTACTACGCCGACGTGGCGCTGCGCCGATCCTTCGCCGATCCCGCACAACTGCCCGAGGCACGCCGCCGCTTTGCCGCCGCCAATCAGCTGGAAAACGACCACGCCTATCCGCTCTATGGCTATTACCTGACCTACCTACTCGACGACGAGGCTGGTGAGCCAGAAGAGGCCAAGGTCGCGCTGGAGGCAGCGTTCCGCTATGCCGCCTACGATGCCGGCGTGCGCCAGGCACTGGTCTACATGCTGCTCGATGAAAACCGCGTGGCCGATGCGCGCGTGGTCGGGGCGCAGTGGGTGGACGGGCGCGGCGAATACCAGTGCGTGGTGCGCAAGAAGTTCGACGAGTTCGAGGCCGGAACGCGCGAACCTCTGCTGGAAGAATTCCGCCCCGATCATCCTGGCGAATATCTCGACGAGGCCGCGCGTGAGGCGCGAACCGAGGAGTTTGAGGCCGAGGTCGAACAGTACGGCTGTACCGACGCCTGAGTGCTCTTACGCGCCACGGACTTTAGGGCAGGCGGCGGAACTCCCCGCTCCGCCTGCCCATTTACCCGGCGATGGCATCCGACACCAAGCGCCCAATCCTCGTCCCCATTCTCGGCGACCAGCTGACCCGTACCCTCGCCAGCCTGCGTGGACGGACGAAGGACGATACCGTCATCCTGATGATGGAGGTGTGGGACGAGGCGACCTATGTGAAACACCACAAGCAGAAGATCGTGCTGATCTTCTCCGCCATGCGCCACTTCGCCGCCGAGTTGGAGGATGCCGGCTGGCAGGTCGATTACGTCAAGCTGACCGACCCGGATAACGCGGGCAGTTTCACCGGAGAGGTCGCTCGCGCGGTGGAGCGGCTCGATCCGCGCGCCATCCGCGTGGTGGAAGCTGGCGAATGGCGCGTGCAGCAGGCCATCGCGCAATGGCCTGACAAGTTCGCCTGCGAGGTCGAAATCCTGCCCGACGACCGCTTCGTCGCCAGCCTGTCAGAATTTCGCGACTGGGCCGAGGATCGCGTGCAGTTGCGCATGGAGTATTTCTACCGCGAAATGCGCCGCAAGACCGGGCTGCTGATGGACGGCGACAAGCCGTTGGGCGGCGAATGGAACCTCGATGCGCAAAACCGCAAGCCTCCCCAGGAAGGTCTGTCCGCGCCCGAACGCCTCAAGTTCGAACCCGACGCCATCACGCAGGATTGCATCGCACTGGTCGAGGAGCAGTTCGCCGATCACTTCGGCAGCCTCGAACGCTTCGAATGGCCCGTCACCCGCGAGGAAGCGGAAGAAGCGGCCGATGCCTTTTTTGCCGAGCGGATCGAGAACTTTGGCCCCTATCAGGATGCCATGGTAGCGGGGGAGGACGACCTGTTCCACTCCATGCTGTCCACCAGCATCAACCTTGGCTTGCTCGATCCGCTGGAGCTGTGCCGCCGGGCCGAGCAAAGCTATCGCGATGGCAAGGCACCGCTCAACAGCGTCGAAGGCTTCATTCGCCAGATCATCGGCTGGCGCGAATACGTGCGCGGGTTCTACTGGCACCAGATGCCGCAGTTGCAGGACGCCAACGCGCTGGAGGCGCACCGACCCCTGCCCGAATTCTACTGGACCGGCGAGACGGACATGGCCTGCCTGGCAGATTGCGTGCGCTCCACCCGCGACAACGCTCACGCGCACCATATCCAGCGGCTGATGGTGCTGGGGAATTTCGCGCTGCTCGCGGGGATTTCGCCGCAGCAAGTGCAGGACTGGTATCTGGTCGTCTATGCCGACGCCTATGAATGGGTGGAGCTGCCCAACGTGGCGGCGATGATCCTCTACGCCGATGGCGGGAAACTGGCATCCAAACCCTATGCGGCCAGCGGCAATTACATCAACAAGATGAGCAACTACTGCAAGGGCTGCCGCTACTCACCCGCGAAGAAAACCGGCGAAGGGGCCTGTCCCTTCAATCCGCTCTACTGGCACTTCATGACCCGCCACCGCGATCGGCTGGAGGTCAATCCGCGCGTGGGGCGCATCTTTCCCACCTGGGACCGGATGGACGAGGACAAGCGGCAGGATTACCTCGACAGTGCCGAGGCGTTTCTGGCTACGCTTGAACCGGCTTCGCCTGCATGGGCGCGAGCGGCGCGGACGACGCAGGAAGACTGAGACCGCGCCGCCGCCGGACCCACCAGGGCTGCACCACGTGGCCGCGTTGCGCTGCCATCCATACCAGCCACAGGCCCGTTCCCGTCGCCAGGACCATCGCCACCACCGACGATTCGAGGCCGAAACTCCCGCCTGAAATCAGCGGGTCGCCAGCGGGGCGCGCATCCAGCATCCCGTCGACCGCGATGCCCGACACCGCGACGTCCCAGATATAGGCCTGCACCACGTTCCAGCCCCAGTGCAGCCCGATGGCGAGCCACAGGTTGCGCGTCAGCATGTAGGCGCCGCCCAGCAGAACACCGGCCTCTATCGCAATGGCGAGGGCGGCAAGCAGCGTTCCGTTGGGATTGGACCAGTGCACCAGACCGAACAGCAAGGCCGACACCAGCAGCGCCACCCAGCTACCCGCGAACGCCTCCACGAAACGGAAGATCACGCCGCGAAACAGGATTTCCTCGAAAAACGCTGCCTGAAAACCTGCGCTGAGAATGATGAACGCCAGCGAGGTGCTGCCGCCCCAGCCATCGATCCGGTATCCTCCCAGCAATGCGGTGACCCCGACGATCGCACTCATCAGCAAGCCGGCAAACAGGATGCCCCAGCCAAAATCGCGCGAGCGGGCATCGAACGGCAAGTCATCGCGCGGCTCTTCCCCGAGGTGGCGGACCGCGATCTTGAGCAAGAGGACAGACCCGACCGTCAGCAGGATGGACAGCACGTAATCGGCAAGCCAAGCTGGCGGCGTGTCGTTTTCCGCAACGCCCGCAACGGCTGCCACCACCCCAAGCACGCCGAAGACTGCCGCCATCAGCACGGCGAACACGAGCAACCCCAGCACCAGCGCGACGAGGGGAAACCGCACGACACGCTGAAAGGTGGTGAGAGGGTGCAGAGGCGCGGGCGCGGGTGCGGCGGTGTTGTCCATGCCCGCGCTTGTCAGCCGCGCGGCCGCGCCAGTCAATCGCCGTTGCCTTCCCGGTCCAGCAGTTCCCGCTTGATCGCCAGCCCGTAGGCATAGCCGCCCAGCGTACCGTCACCCGCGATGACCCGGTGGCAGGGGATGAGCACGGCGACATGGTTCGCCCCGTTCGCCCCGCCAACCGCGCGGCTGGCCCGGGCATTGCCCACCCGCGCGGCAAGCTGGCCATAGCTCAGCGTTTCGCCCGGCGGGATACGGCGCAATTCTTCCCACACGCGGTGCTGGAATGCGGTGCCCTTCACGTCGAGCGGGATGTGATCGCCCGTGCCCGGCGTCTCGACCGCCGCCACCACCTGGTCGAGCAGCCTGCGAAACGCGGCTCCGCCCGCTACCAGCTCGGCGTTCGGAAAACGCGCGCGAAGGTCCGCCTCGCCCTCTCCGAAGGCGAGGCAGCACACCCCCCGGTCGGTCGCGGCGACGAGCATCGGGCCAAGCGTCGTTGCAACCTCCGCCCATTCGATCCGCCGCCCGGCCCCGCCCTTGCTCCAGTCCCCGGCGCTCAACCCTGTGTCCTTGCGCTCGTCGTAGAAACGCGAAGGCGCGCTGTAGCCCGCCTCGTAGATGGCATCGGTTACCCTGCCCTGTCCCGACAGCGCTGCGTCGGCCCGCTCCCGCCGCAGCGCACGGGCGTAAGCGGCGGGTGAGAGGCCCACGGCGCGGGTGAACAGGCGTTGCAGGTGTGCGGGCGAATAGCCGGTTGCCGCGCCCAGCTTGTCCAGTGAGTGCGGGCCTGCGGCGTCGCGGAGCAAAGTCAGCACAGCGAGCACGGCGGCCTCCTCGCGGCTCTGCTGGTCGGGCGCGCACCGCTTGCACGCGCGCAGGCCCGCCGCCTCGGCATCCACCGGCCCGGCATAGAAGCGCACGTTGGTGCGCAGCGGCGCGCGGGCCGGGCAGCTCGGGCGGCAATAGATGCCGGTCGAATGGACGCCGGTCACGAACACGCCGTCAAATCGGCGGTCCTTGGCGAGCGCGATGTCCCAGCGCTGATCGTCGGTGAGTTGGTCGTGTGTCATCAAGCCTGCCTAGCGACTGCCCACAGGCTGCGCGTCCCGAAGCTTGCGGTCAATGCCGGGAGCTTTACAAAAAGCCGCGATGCGCCAGCTTTTCACCCTCCTCGCTCTTCTCGTCACCGCGCTGGCGACCCCCGCGCTTGCCGACCCTGCCGACATCCAGGCGGCGACGCGCGGCGTGGTGCGCGTGGTGATCGTGGGCAGCGATGGGCCGGAACTGCTGCCCATTTCCCACGGTACCGGCTTTGCCATCGGGCGCGAGCAGATCGTGACCAACGCCCACGTTATCCGCCAGGCGCTGGAGGACGAGCGGCTGGCCATCGGCATCGTCCCGGCGGACGGGGAGAATGCGGTCTATGCCAGGATCGTCGCCGTCAGCGAACGCAACGACCTGGCCCTGCTCACCACGACGGAGCCGCTGCGCCTGGCGCCGCTGACCATTTCGGGCAACCCGCCCACCAGCGGCACCGTCACCGCCATCGGCTACCCGCGCAATGTCGACCTGGCGCAGGGGCTGGAGTTCGCCGACCTGTTCCGAGCCCAGCCGCCGGTTACCGCCACGGGCTTCCTTTCCGGCCGCCGCCCGAGCCGCGAGATGGACACGCTGCTGCACACCGCACCCATCGCCGCGGGCAACAGTGGCGGGCCATTGGTGGACGAGTGCGGCAGGGTGATCGGGGTCAATTCCTTCGGCGCGGAAAGCCAGGGGTCGGACGCCGAGTTCTTCTTCGCCGTATCCAACCGCGAGCTGCTGCCATTTCTGCGCGCGAACGACGTGTCTCCGCAGGTGAATGCTGGCGAGTGCCGCTCCCTCGCCATGCTGGATGCCGAGGACCGCGCTCGCCGCGATGCCGCCGCCGCACGCGCGGCCGAGGCGGCCGAGCGCGATGCAGACGCCATCGCCCTCCGCACCGAGGCGCTGCGCCGCGAGGCTGGCTACGCCGTCATGGATTCGCGCGCAAACGGCATGGCGCTTGCCTTCCTGGCGCTGCTGATCGGTACGGCGGCGGGCGGCGTGGCGGCCTGGTTTCACGTGCAGCGCGCGTTCCGAAAGCGTGCCGCGGCAGGCGTTGTGGCGGTCGCGGCCCTGGTCGGTGCGCTGGTCGCCTGGTTCACCCGCCCGCCCTTCACCGACATCGAGAAGCGTGTGGAGGATGCCCTGTACGACGAACAGGATGGCGCCGACGCCGGCCCGATCGCCGTGTCCGGGTCGGGCGGCGACTATGTCTGCGTGCTCGATCCCGAACGCAGCCGCGTCACGGGCGCACCCCAGGCCGACATCCCGCTCGCCTGGAGCGAGGAAGGCTGCGTCAACGCACGCACGCAATACGGTCTGGCCGAAGAGACGTGGAGCCGCGTGTTCGTGCCTGCGACGGAGGCAGCCGTATCGGTCAACCGCTTCGATCCCGCCAACCGCGAACTGGTGATGGAACGCTATCTGCTGGACCGCGAGGCCATGACCGCGGCACGCGCCGCTCGCGGCAGTTATACCGCGCCCCAGTGCGGCGCCGGCCGTGATGCTGCTCGCACGCTGGGCGAAGCGCAGGGCGCGGTCATTGCCGCCCTGCCCGCCAGCCCGAACGAAAGACTGCTCTACCGCTGCTCGCCAGCGCAACCGTCCGGGACTGCGGAATAGCGGGCCAAGCCTGCACGCCGGGTTGCATCCCTGCACCTCGCCTGCTAGGCGCGCGCCAGCTTTGGCAGGGTGCGTTGACCGCATCCTGATTACCTTCGCCCATATCTCCGTCACCCGGACCCAAGAGGACCCCCAAGCGTGGAACTTACCGCCGGTATCAAGGCCAGCCTGGCAGGGCGTTACGCCAGTGCCCTGTTCGATCTCGCCAGCGAGGGCGGCACCGTCACCGCGGCGGAGACCGATCTCGAAAATCTCGCCGGCGCGCTGCGCGAATCGGCTGAACTGCGCGCGCTGATCCGTAACCCGGAAATCAAGCGTCATCAGATCGCCAGCGTGATGAACGGTCTGTCGGACCATCTTGGCCTGAGCGCGCTGACCCGCAATTTCCTCGGCGTGCTGGCGAATAATCGCCGCGTGGCCGATCTGCCCGCGATCATCCGCGCCTTTTCCGCCATCGCCGCCGCCCAGCGTGGCGAGGTCCAGGCCGAGGTTGCCAGTGCCCATGCGCTGACCGACGAACAGATCACGACGCTGGAAACCAAGCTGCGCGCCCGCGAAGGCCGCACGGTGAAGCTCACCAGCCGGGTCGACCCGAACCTGCTCGGCGGTCTCGTCGTCACCATCGGATCGCAGCGCATCGACAGCTCGATCCGCACCCGTCTCAATTCCCTCGCCCAGGCCATGAAGAGCGCCTGAGTAGCCCAACGCAAGAAGGCTGAACCCACATGGAAATCCGCGCCGCAGAAATCTCCAAGGTCATCAAGGACCAGATCGCCAATTTCGGCTCCGCAGCCGAAGTCAGCGAAACCGGCACCGTCCTCTCGGTGGGTGACGGCATCGCCCGCATCCACGGCCTCGACAAGGTGCAGGCCGGCGAGATGGTGGAATTCGCCAACGGGGTGCAGGGCATGGCCTTGAACCTGGAAGCGGACAACGTCGGCGTCGTGATCTTCGGTTCTGACCAGGAAATCGGCGAAGGTGACACGGTCAAGCGCACCGGCACCATCGTGGACGTGCCAGTGGGCAAGGGCCTGCTCGGCCGCGTTGTCGACGCGCTCGGCAACCCGATCGACGGCAAGGGTCCGATCACCGACGTGAAGCGCATGCCGGTTGAGCAGAAAGCCCCAGGCATCATCCCGCGCCAGTCGGTGAACGAGCCGGTGCAGACCGGCCTCAAGGCGCTCGACGCGCTCGTCCCCGTGGGCCGTGGCCAGCGTGAGCTGATCATCGGCGACCGCCAGACCGGCAAGAGCGCCGTGGCGATCGACACCTTCATCAACCAGAAGACCAACAACGCCGGCGACGACGAGAGCAAGAAGCTCTACTGCATTTACGTCGCCGTGGGTCAGAAGCGTTCCACCGTGGCGCAGCTGGTCAAGACGCTGGAAGAGAACGGCGCGATGGAATATTCCATCATCGTCGCCGCTACCGCATCCGAACCCGCCCCGTTGCAGTATCTTGCCCCCTACACCGGCGCGGCGATGGGCGAATTCTTCCGCGACAATGGCATGCACGCCGTGATCGTGTACGACGACTTGTCCAAGCAGGCCGTCGCCTATCGCCAGATGTCGCTGCTGCTGCGCCGCCCGCCGGGCCGCGAAGCCTACCCCGGCGACGTGTTCTACCTGCACAGCCGTTTGCTTGAGCGTGCGGCCAAGATGAACGACAGCCAGGGCGGCGGATCGCTGACCGCGCTGCCGATCATCGAAACGCAGGCGGGCGACGTGTCGGCCTACATCCCGACCAACGTGATTTCGATCACCGACGGCCAGATTTTCCTTGAAACCGACCTGTTTTACCAGGGCATCCGTCCGGCCATCAACGTGGGCCTCTCGGTGAGCCGTGTGGGCGGCGCCGCGCAGACCAAGGCGATGAAGAAGGTTGCAGGTTCCATCAAGCTGGAACTGGCCCAGTATCGCGAAATGGCCGCCTTCGCCCAGTTCGGCAGCGACCTCGACGCCTCGACGCAGAAGCTGCTCAACCGCGGCGCGCGCCTGACCGAGTTGCTGAAGCAGAAGCAGTTCAACCCGATGCCGGTCGAAGAGCAGGTCGTCTCGATCTTCGCTGGCACGAACGGCTACCTCGACAATGTCGCGGTGGACCGGGTTACGGAATACGAGGCTGCCATGCTCAGCTTCATGCGCAACGAGCATGCCGACGTGCTGGGCGAAATCCGCAACACCGGCAAATTCGAGGATTCGACCCGCGACCAGGTAAAGGGCGCGCTCGACACCTTTGGCAAGCAGTTCGCCTGAGCCTGACCGGATTGACTAGGGAGCCGAAATGGCCTCGCTGAAAGAACTCAAGGACCGCATCAAGTCGGTCAAGTCGACGCAGAAGATCACCAAGGCCAAGCAGATGGTCGCGGCGGCAAAGCTGCGCCGCGCGCAGGCCGCGGCAGAGGCTGCGCGTCCCTATGCCACGCGTCTGGCTGCCGTGATGGCCAGCATCGCCGGCAAGGTGGATACGGATGGCGGCCCCAGGCTGCTCGCCGGCACGGGTAGCGACAAGCGCAACCTGCTGGTGGTCGTGAATACCGACAAGGGCCTTTGCGGCGGTCTGAATTCCAACATCGTCAAGGAAGCCAAGCTGCGCGCCCGCGCCCTGCTGGCAGAGGGCAAGAGCGTCGAGTTCTACCTCGTCGGCAAGAAGGGCCGTGCGCCGATCAAGCGCGACTATGCCAGCGCCATCAAGCGCGAGTTCGACACCAGCACCGTGCGCCAGCCCGGCTTTGCCGAGGCCGAGGACATCGCCGCAGAGCTGCTGGCCATGTTCGAGGACGGCAAGTTCGATGTCGCCCACTTGGTCTACCCGGTGTTCAAGTCCGCGTTGCAGCAGGATCCCGTTACCGCGCAGCTTATCCCCGTCCCCTCGCCCGAAGGCGTGGCGGTGGCGGCGAACGGCGCGGCCGTGGATTACGAGCCCGACGAGGAGGAAATCCTTGCCGAACTGCTGCCGCGATACGTCAAGACCCAGGTCTTCGGCGCGCTGATCGAGCGTGAGGCCAGCGAACAGGGCGCATCGATGACCGCCATGGACAATGCCACGCGCAACGCCGGCGACCTGATCGACAAGCTGACCATTCAGTACAACCGCAGCCGCCAGGCCGCGATCACCACCGAACTCATCGAAATCATCGCCGGCGCCGAGGCGCTTTAGGCGAGAAATAAGTTGGCGCAGGAACGTTACCCCCGACGACCCCCCTTCCGCGCGCCATCGCTCAAGACACGGATTACGAAGACACACCCATGACCAAGATCCTTTTTGCCCTCCCCCTGTTCGCCCTCGTCGCCGCCTGTGGTGAGGAGCCCGCCCCCGCGCCGACCGCCACCGTCGCGCCCGTGCCGACCACCACGCTCGCACCGGCGGACCAGGAACTGTTCACCACCCTGCATGCCGAGGCCTGCCCTGATGCAGAGCCCGTTACCCAGGCCGTGTGCCGCCGCGCGATGGGCGCCGAGACCGCCAGCTGCGACTATGCGCTGGGCGACGAGGAATACATGCGCGACAGTGCCACGCTGATGGTCGACGAGAGCGGCGAGAACTGGATGATCCAGGACGCCGAGGCCGTCTGCGCCCAAACTGCTGACTGATTTACCACACAACTTCGCCTTCAACGCTTAGGACAAGAACCATGGCAACCGCCCCCGCAATGAACCAGAGTGCCCCGAACATGTCGGGCAACGGCACCATCAGCCAGGTGATCGGCGCCGTCGTCGACGTGACCTTCGAAGGCGATCTGCCGCCCATCCTCGCCGCGCTGGAAACCAAGAACCGCGGCAACACGCTCGTGCTCGAAGTGGCGCAGCACCTGGGTGAGAACACCGTGCGCACCATCGCCATGGATGGCACCGACGGTCTCGTCCGCGGGCAGGAGGTGATCAACACCGGCGCGCAGATTTCCGTGCCCGTTGGTCCCAAGACGCTCGGCCGCATCATGAACGTGGTCGGCCAGCCGATCGACGAGCGTGGCCCCATCGGCGCGGAGATGACCTCGCCGATCCATGCCGAGGCCCCGGCCTTCATCGACCAGTCGACCGATGCCGACATTCTCGTCACCGGCATCAAGGTCATCGACCTGCTGGCGCCCTACGCCAAGGGCGGCAAGATCGGCCTGTTCGGCGGCGCTGGCGTGGGCAAGACCGTGCTGATCCAGGAACTGATCAACAACATCGCCAAGGGCCACGGCGGCGTGTCCGTCTTCGCCGGCGTGGGTGAACGCACCCGCGAAGGCAACGACCTCTACCACGAATTCCTCGACGCCGGCGTCATCGCCAAGAACGAGGCAGGCGAGGCGATTTCCGAAGGCTCCAAGGTGGCACTGGTGTTCGGCCAGATGAACGAGCCGCCCGGCGCCCGTGCCCGCGTGGCGCTGTCGGGCCTGACCATGGCGGAATACTTCCGCGACGTGGAAGGCCAGGACGTGTTGTTCTTCGTCGACAACATCTTCCGCTTTACCCAGGCCGGTTCGGAAGTGTCGGCGCTGCTCGGCCGCATCCCCTCGGCCGTGGGTTACCAGCCGACGCTGTCGACCGACATGGGCAACCTGCAGGAACGCATCACCTCTACCACCAAGGGCTCGATCACCTCGGTGCAGGCGATCTACGTGCCCGCGGACGATCTGACCGACCCGGCGCCCGCCACCTCCTTCGCCCACCTTGACGCGACAACCACGCTGAACCGCGCGATTTCCGAACTGGGCATCTACCCGGCGGTGGACCCGCTCGATTCGACCAGCCGCGTGCTGGAGCCGCGCGTCGTGGGCCAGGAGCATTACGATACCGCGCGCCGCGTCCAGGAGACGCTGCAGAAGTACAAGAGCCTGCAGGACATCATCGCCATCTTGGGCATGGACGAGCTTTCCGAGGAGGATAAGCTGACCGTTGCCCGCGCGCGCAAGATCCAGAAGTTCCTCAGCCAGCCGTTCCACGTTGCCGAGGTGTTCACCAACATCCCCGGCCAGTTCGTGCAGCTGGAAGACACCGTGCGCAGCTTCAAGGCGGTGGTGAACGGCGAATACGATCACTTGCCCGAATCCGCGTTCTACATGGTCGGCGGGATCGACATGGTGGTCGAAAAGGCCGCCAAGATGGCCGAGGACGCCTGATCGCGATGGCTTTGCATTTCGAACTCGTCACGCCGACAAAGCTGGTCCGGTCCGAGAATGTCCACATGGTGGTCGTTCCCGGCAGCGAAGGCGATTTCGGCGTGCTCGAAGGCCATGCCCCGGTGATGAGCACCGTGCGCGACGGCGCGATCGAGATCTACGCCACCCCGGGCAGCCAGCCCGAGCGGATCGAGGTGCGTGGCGGTTTTGCCGAAGTCGGCGAAAATGGCCTGACGGTGCTGGCGGAACACGTCGAGGGCTGACAATCATCTCCTTTTTTACGAGAACGTGAAGGGCGCCCGCAACGGCGCCCTTTTTCGTGCTTGGACAGTGGGTTCGCGCAGGAAAGGACTTGCCTTCGCTGGGCCAGTCGCCAGACTGGATACAGCAGAAACCACCTCTAGTCCGCTTCGGGAGTCCACCAGATGAAACTTCTTTCCACCAGTGCGCTGGCGCTTTGCCTGGCGCTCGCGGCGACCGCTGCCCCTCCCGCGCTTGCCCAGGATGCCGATGCCGTGACCAACACCGAATTCGAAGCCGAGAACGATCCTTTCATCTGGCTGGAGGAAACCCGCAGCGACCGCGCACTGGAATGGGTGGGCCGCGAGAACGCGCGCACCGTGGCCGCGCTGGAGAGCGACCCGCGCTTCGAGGAATTGAAAGCAGAGGCGCTCGCCATCTTCGATGCGGAAGATCGCATTCCGGGCGTCGGCTTTACCCATTACGGGATGGTCAATTTCTGGCAGGATGCAAACAACCCGAAGGGCATTCTGCGACGCACCACGCTGGAAAGCTGGCGCACCGATACGCCGGAATGGGAAACCATCCTCGACGTCGATGCCCTGGCGGCGGCGGAAGGCAAGGAATGGGTCTACCAGGGTTTCTCCTGCCTGCCGCCCAACGGCACGCGCTGCCTCGTCTCCCTGTCCGACGGCGGCAAGGATGCCAGCGTCGTGCGTGAATTCGATCTCGAAACCCTGTCCTTCGTCGAAGGCGGGTTCGAACTTCCCGAAAGCCAGGGCAGCGCGGACTGGGTTGACCAGGATACACTGCTCGTCGGTCGCGACTTCGGAGAGGGCACCCTCACCGACAGTTTCTATCCCTTCACCACCCGCGAATGGCGACGCGGCACGCCCCTGTCAGAGGCGCGCGAGATCTTCCGGGGCGAAAGCGGCGACGTTTCCGCCGGCGCCTATCTGCTGCGCGACACGGCGGGCACCGTCCATGGCCGCATGGCCTATCGCGGACTCTCGTTCCATGAACGCGCCTATTACTTCGAGGTCGACGGCGAATGGGTGCCGCTGGAAATTCCCGCCAAGGCCGGGCCGGCGGGCATCGTGGATGGCCACATGCTGTTTTCCACCGACGTGGAATGGAACGACGGCACGCAGACCTTTCCCGCCGACTCCCTGATCGCCGTGGACCTGGAAGCGTTCAAGGCCGATCCCAACAATGTCACCCGCACGCTGGTGTGGGCACCGGGTGAGCGGCAGACGCGGCAGGGGTCGGCCTCCACCGCCAACAGCCTGTATGTCAGCCTGCTCGACAACGTGCGCGGCCAGGTGCTGAAGTTCGATTACGAGAACGGGGCCTGGCGCTCGCAGCGGATTGCGCTGCCGGAAAACGCCACGGTCGGCATTGCCACCGCATCGGACGAAACCGACCAGATCATGTTCACCAGCACGGACTTCCTGTCGCCCGGCACCTACTACTACGCCGAGAACGGCGTGGACCCGGTGCCGGTCAAGGAAGCGCCGGCCCGCTTCGATGCGGAAGGCATGACGATCGAGCAGTACGAGGCAACCAGCGCGGACGGCACGCGCATCCCCTATTTCCTCGTGCGGCCGGCGGGCATGGAGATGGACGGCACGACGCCGACGCTGCTGTATGGCTACGGCGGCTTCCAGGTGTCGCAGGTGCCAAGCTACCTTGGCTCGACCGGCCGCATGTGGCTCGAACGCGGCGGTGCCTACGTGCTGGCGAACCTGCGCGGCGGCGGCGAGTTCGGGCCGGAATGGCAC
The DNA here is from genome assembly GCF_009827335.1 of Aurantiacibacter arachoides. Classification (GTDB taxonomy): domain Bacteria; phylum Pseudomonadota; class Alphaproteobacteria; order Sphingomonadales; family Sphingomonadaceae; genus Alteraurantiacibacter; species Alteraurantiacibacter arachoides. Next base: position 1,615,093 of record NZ_WTYH01000001.1, read on the forward strand.
CAGGGCGCCATCCGCGAGAACAAGCAGCGCACGTGGGACGATTTCATCGCCGTGGGCGAGGACCTGGTGGAGCGCGGCATCACCAGCCCCGAACATCTCGGCGTGCAGGGCGGCAGCCAGGGCGGCCTGCTGGTGGGCACGGCCTTCACCCAGCGCCCCGACCTGTTCAACGCCGCGATCGTGCAGATCCCGCTGTTCGACATGCTGCGCTACCAATACATCGGCCGGGGCGCATCGTGGATCGGCGAATACGGCGACCCGCGCATTCCTGAACAGCGCGAATGGATCGAGCCCTATTCGCCCTATCAGGCGCTCAACAGCGGGGCGGACTTCCCGCGGGTGTTTTACGTCACGTCCACCGCTGATGATCGCACGCATCCCAGCCACGGGCGCAAGGCGGCCGCGCGCATGGCGGCGAACGGCGACGATTACCTCTATTTCGAGGATACCACGGGCGGGCACTCCGGTGGCGTCGACAACGAACAGCGCGCCCGCCTGCGCGCCATGCAGATCGTCTACCTGATGCAGCAGTTGATGGACGACTAGGCGGGGCGAACCTTCGCCTCCAAGCAGAAAAGGGGGCCGTAGCGGCGCGCTGCGGCCCCCTTTTTTTTCGACACGCCCCAGGCCACGTCCCCTGCCCTCCCAGCCTCAGGCCCGTTTGGGCCTTTGCGTAGGCGCATGGAAGTCGGGCGGCTTGTCGGCGATCCAGCCGAGAAAGCGCACCAGTTCGGCATTGGCCAGCAACGGTTCGCGCGCGCCGCCAGCGCGGACAAGCTCGGCGTTGGTAAAGTTGGCATGGATGGCGCGGTGGCAGATGGGGTGGACGGGCACGGTTTCGCGCCCCTTCTTCGCCTTGGGCACGACATGATGCTGCTGCACCTTGCGGCCGAGGGGGCGGCTGCACAGCCAGCACAGACCGGCTTCGGACGCACCCATAAAACTTCCTTAACCATGAAGGTGCCAAGGCAGCCACGATGCCGAGCCCGACCATGATGACAGCGCCAACGGTGCCCGGCAAGCGCCGCTGGTCCGACGCCGTGATGTGCGGGGACGTGTTATGTTACGTCCTGCTCGCGCTGCTGGTCATCGCCACGCGCGGCATCTGGTTCGGCGATCCCGTCGCCGATTTCGACGAACAGCTCTACAGCTATATCGGCTGGCGCATGACCCAGCGCGAGCTGCCATTCGTCGACTGGTGGGACCGCAAGCCGTTCGGCCTGTTCGCCATTTTTGCCCTCAGCCACGCCCTGTTCGGCCCGGGGGCCCTTGCCTACCAGTTCGTGGGTGCACTGTTCGCCTTTGCCTCGGCCGTTCTGACCTATCGTCTGGCGCGCAAGCTCGCCAGCCGATCATCGGCCACCATCGCCGCCGCGATCCAGACCATGCTGATGTGCGCCTATGCCAGCTATTCGGCGCAAAGCGAGGTGTTCTTCCTGCCGCTGGTGCTGGGCATGGCGCTACTGCTGGTCGATGGAGACCACCCCCGCTTTACCCGGCGCGCGATGGTGGCAATGCTGCTTGGCGGCCTGGCGCTCCAGGTCAAATATACGGTTCTGCCACAATGCGTGTTCTTCGGATCGTGGGCGCTGTGGGTCGAACATCGACGCGGGGCGGACCTGCGGACGCTGGCCGGCCGGGCCATACTGTTCGTGATGGCGGGCCTAATGCCGACAATCGCGGTGGGCCTGTTCTATCTCGCGGTCGGGCACTTTGACGCGTTTCTTCACGCCAACTTTTTCAGCTTCTTCAACAGGGACCCCGGGCCGGAAGGGCGCTGGGCGAGCGAGGACCTGATTGGCACGCTGCCGCTGTCGATGCTGGCGGCCTGTGGCTTCTATGCTGCCTTTCGCATGAAACGGCCTGAACCGATCGGCGTCTGGCTGTTTTTCGCCGGCTGGTCGCTGGCGGGGTTGGCATCGGTGTTCCTCCCGCGCGAGATCTATCTTTATTACTACGCCGCGCTCAGCGCACCCGTGGCCTTGGTCGCGGTGCCCATTCTGGATCGGACCGGCCCCTTGCGCGCTTACCCCGGCGTGGTGCTGACCTTGTCGCTTGCGCTGCTTCTCCAGATGCCGCAGCGCGCGCGGGAATCGCAGGACGAGCGGCAGGCGGCCAATGCCCTCGCAGCAGCTATTGCTCCTCATGTCTCGGGTTCGCGCTGTCTATGGCTGTGGGATGGGCCAACGGCGCTGTACCGCATGACCCGCAGCTGCGTCCCTACCGCCTACGTCTATCCCGATCACCTCAACAATTCCCTGGAGGATGGCGCGCTGCCCGTCGACCAGGTGCAGGAGGTTGCACGCGTGCTCGCCACGCGGCCCGGGGTGATCGTCACCGCGGACCGCCCGATGACGTTGCAGAATGAAACCGCCGAATATCTCGTGGAGGGCGCCCTCGCCGCCCATTACGAGCGCGGGGTGACGGTGCCCATGCACGGCCGGCAGATCACCGCGTGGACCCGGAAAGATCCTTCGCGCGGCCCCGCCACCACAGCCACAGGCCCGAGCCCACGATAAGCGCAGCGCCCAGCATTGCGATGGCATCGGGCGCCTCGTCGAAGAACACCCATGCAAGGGACGTGGCCACCAGCAGCTGGCCATAGGTCATCGGTGCCACTGTGGCCGCGCCCGCGCGCTCTGTGCCCTTGAACACCAGCCAGTGGGCCGCCGTGGCGGAACAGGCGACAAAGGCAACGCGGGCCAGCACATGCCATTCGGGCCAATAGAGGGCGAACCGTGGATCGCCCGACGCCGCGCCCGCGCCGGCCGCTAGCATCAGCACCAGGGCCCCACCGCATGCAACATAGGCCTGCGCGGCAAGCACGCTGCCCACGCCGCGTACCGCCCGGTTAGCGGTCATCAGCACGGCCATGGCGAGGGCACTCAACAACGGCAGCAGCGCGGCAACGCCGATGGCGGCAAAGTTGGGCCGCAGGATGATCAGCACACCCACAAACGCGACCAGGGTAGCTGCCACGGTGGCCCAGCGAAGCCGTTCCCCTAGGAAGAGGGCCGCCAGCAGGGCGGTGAACATCGGCTGCGTAAAGGTGATCGCCACGGCATCGGCCAGCGGCATCAGCCAGATGCTGCCGAAAAACGCCAGCGTTGCTGTCGCCACGGCCGCGCCACGTAAAAGCTGCACGCGCAGCTTGGGAATGCTGGTAAAGGGCGCGGAGCCCTCGCGCGCGAACAGGATCGCAGACAGGCCAATGGCGCCCAGGACATAGCGAAAGGCCGCCACCGCCGGCGGTGTCCACTGGTCGGCAATACCCTTGATGATCGCGTCGCCCAAGGACAGCAAGCAGAAGCCGGCCAGGGCATAGAGCAGTCCGGCCCGATCGGACTGCATTGATTCCTGGGGATGCTTCATGAGCATGCCAGTAGAGGCCGTGCTCGATCCCGCAAGCGGTATATCGCACCCTATTCGTGACCCGTTTAGCGCGGAATTAACCATGCCGCTTCTAGAGCGCTGGCCATGGTTTTCTCTGCCGCTGCCAGTTCCGTTGCGCGAAAATTCGTGCGCTCGTCACCTTGCCCAGCGCGGTGGTTGCTGTTCGCGGCCAGCCTCGCTGCCGGTCTGGCCGGGTTCTTCAACCTGCTCAACTACCATGCTTATCCCCTCTTCCGCCCCGAGGTCGCAGTCGTCGTCGCCGGGATTGTGGCGGTGGCGTTCGTCTTGGCCGCGCTGCGCGGCGCTATCGGGTCGCTTCTCGGCGCTGTGATGACCGGGCTGGTCGTCGCCATCGCTGCGGACCTGTCTGCCGAGATCGATCTGGGCTGGTTCTACGCTTTGTGGCTTGTTCTGGCCGTGATCGCGTTTCTCGCAGAACCTCTGCTGTTGAAGATGGCTCTCGCCATGTTCGGCACCGTGGCCTTGTTCCAGTTTGTTACTTTGACGACAGGCTTAGGTGCGCCCGTGCGGCCGGACAATTCGGCACGCGTCCTGCAATCCGGCGATCGCCCGATGACGGATCGCCCGGCCATCGTTCACCTCGTCCTCGATTCATACCTTGGTCTTGGGGGAATGGACCTCGGCCCGGAGCACTACACGCAGCTGCGGGCCGAGCAGTCTGCATTTTTTGCGCAGCGTGGTTTCCAGACCTATCCCGGGGCCTACAGCCGTCACGTCAAGACGGTGAATTCGTTGCCGTACCTGTTCTCATACGGAACCGCCCCGTTCGGTGAGGGCGGCGTCGACGTGCAATATGCCGTTGCTGACGAGCTTGCCTATTTCACCGATCTGGATACCCGGGGCTACCGCACCAGCGTGCTCCAGCCGACCTACCTCGACATGTGCGTCAACCAGCCGTTGACGCGTTGCCGCAAGTACGAGCGATCCGATCTGGCCGCATTGTTGGATACTGACCTGACGGCTGTCGAACGCGCCCGGATCATGGGGTTTACGCTTCTGCAATTGACCGGCTTCCCCAGCCGTGCGGCGGAGGCACTGCAACTGGCTGCCAATGACGCTTTCGAGCTCACCGGCCGCCGTCCCTACAATCGGGCGAAATTGCTGCCGCTCGCCGCTGTCCGGCAATTCGACCGTTTCATCGACGAATTGCCTGACCTGCAACGGGGAAAGGCGCGTGTGGCGCATCTGTTGCTTCCCCACGATCCCTACATCCTCGATCCGCAATGCCGAGCAAAGCCCGAACGTGAGTGGCTTGACGAGCATGGCCCAGGCACACCCGCCGCGCGTGAACGTGCCTACGCCGATCAGGTCCGCTGCGTCCAGGGGAAGATTGCTGCAATGCTGGACGCGCTGGATCGAACCGCCGCCGGGCGGGAGGCGATCGTGCTGATCCATGGCGATCACGGTTCGCGCATTTCCCCCTATGTGCCATACATCGGGGGGCCACAGCTGACCGACCGCGAATTGCTGATGGCCCACTCGGCATTCTTTGCCATTCGCGTTCCCGGCGAGCCGGCGGCTGAGCTCGCAGGCAGTTACGCGCTGGAAACCCTCATGGCAGACTTCCGCGCCCGCGATTTCCGCTCCGCGCCGCGCCCCCTCGCCGCACGCCCCGCCATGCTGCTCATGAATGCCAGATCCGTCCCCACCGAACGCCGCGCCTTGCCCGTTCCGGTGCGCAATTAACCGTTTGTAAGGCAAAATGCTTCACATCCTGCAAAGCGAAATCGCGTCTTTCAATCCCGAGGAATTACGATGAAAGCCAAGACCCTGATCTCCTTGACCGGCCTTGTTGCGATGCTGAGCGTCGCCGCGCCGGCGCATGCCTATCTCGATCCTGCGACGGGCAGCATCATATTGCAGGCAGTCATCGGCGGCATTGCCGGCGCCACTTTGTTTTTCCGGACGCAGCTTTATCGCGTGAAGAGCTTCTTCGTGCGCGACCGCAAGGCCGGGGCCAACGAAGAGTGAGCGTTCCAGCCTACATCGAGCCGGGATCGTTCCGCGATCCGGGGGGGCGCATCTATGTTGCCGACCAACGCATCCTGCGCGCGGTGATGCCGTCCGCAGCGCCGGCATTCGAGAAAGCGGAGAGCGAGGGTATCCTGCGCCGCCTTTCCGACGCGGGCAAACTGGTGGACTATTCCGCGGTGTCGAACGACGTTCTGCCTGACGTGGCGGCTGCCCACATACTCGAGCATCCGCGTGTGCCTTTCGTATCGTACCCCTACGAATGGAGCTTCTCGCTGCACAAGGCCGCAGCCCTGTTCCATCTGGATTTCCACCTCGACCTGCTCGAAGCCGGGTTCACGCTGTCGGATGCCACTGCCTACAATGTCCAGTTCGATGGCACGCGGCCCTTCTTCATCGATCACCTTTCGATCCGCCCCTACCAGGACGGCGAAATCTGGGCCGGACATCGGCAGTTCTGCATGCAGTTTCTCAATCCGCTGCTGATGTGGTCGGCATTGGAAACGCAGCCCAATCACTGGTTCCGCGGCAATCTGGAGGGCATTGCACCTGAAGATCTCTCGCGGTTGCTGCCGATGCGCAAAAAGCTGGGCTGGACCGTCATGACCCATGTCGTCGCCCAGGCTGCGATGCAGAACCGGTCGGTCAAGGCTGCGCAGGGTTCCGCCAAATATCGCCAAACGCGCCTGCCCCTGCACGCCATGAAGGGCATGCTGGACGGTCTGCGGCGGGCGATCGCTGGTCTCAACGTTCCATCCCACGCCACGGTCTGGGGCGATTATGCCGGGCGAAACAGCTATCAGAGCGAAGAAGCGCGCGCGAAGGCCGCCTTCGTCGCCGAGATGACCAGCGCCAGCAAACCAGACCTGCTGTTCGATATCGGTTGCAACAGCGGGGACTATTCCAAGGTTGCCCTGGAAAGCGGTGCCGGGCGCGTCGTCGGCTTCGATTTCGATCACGCGGCACTGGAACTGGCGTATGACCGCGCGCGTCAGGAAGAGCTCGCATTCCTACCGCTTTGGCTGGATGCCGCTAACCCAAGTCCCGCGCAGGGCTGGGGGCAGGCTGAGCGCAAGGGCTTTGGTGAACGGGCAAGCGCCGATGCTCTGGTCGCACTTGCATTCATCCATCACATCGCCATCGGCCGCAACGTGCCGCTCGACATGGCGACGGACTGGCTGACCGCGCTGGCACCCACCGGTGTCATCGAGTTTCCGCACAAGTCCGATCCCATGGTGCAAACGCTCTTGTCGCAGCGCGACGATATCTTTCCGGTTTACGACAACGCGCACTTTGCCAGCCTGCTTTCGCAACGCGCACGGATAGTGAAGCAGGTGGAGGTGCTGCCGACCCGGACGCTTTACTGGTACGAGCGCCACTGACCTGCGCGTCGCGATGGTTTGCGAAAAATTTACCAAACTGAGCGAAACATCGGTTTCGGACACGGCGGGCACTCGGTGCGCAACCGCCCGCAGAATGAAGTAAGGGGCATGAGATGAGCGCTTTCGGACGCAGGAACGGAGCCGGCAACGTCGTTCAGGGTGCCAAGCCCAGCTTCGGCGTGGCCAAGCCCATGCGTGGCGGCATGCCCTCGAGCCCGCGCACCGAGGATAACGGATCGCTGTCCGGCGGTGATCAGTTCCCGCCCTTGCCCGACGAAGGCGCGTCCTTGTCCGGCAGGCCGCGCGACAAGGAAGACGCGCTCAATCGCCTGCAGCAGCGTTCCGATGCCGTGCACGAGAGGCAGGAAGTCGGCGGTTTCGAGGCGAGCGTCCACAAGATCAAGGAACAGGTGCTCCCCCGCCTGCTCGAACGCGTCGATCCCGAGGCGGCGGCCACGCTGACCAAGGAAGAGCTTTCGGAAGAATTCCGCCCGATCATCATGGAAGTGCTGGCCGAGTTGAAGGTCACCCTCAACCGCCGCGAACAGTTCGCGCTGGAAAAGGTGCTGATCGACGAACTCCTCGGCTTCGGGCCGCTGGAGGAATTGCTCGGCGATCCCGACGTGACCGACATCATGGTCAACGGCCCCGATCAGACCTACATCGAAAAGAAGGGCAAGCTGGTCATCGCGCCGATCAAGTTCCGCGATGAAAGCCACCTGTTCCAGATCGCCCAGCGCATCGTCAACCAGGTCGGCCGCCGGGTCGACCAGACCACGCCGCTGGCCGACGCCCGCCTGAAGGATGGCAGCCGTGTCAACGTTATCGTGCCGCCGCTGTCGCTGCGCGGCACCGCGATCTCCATTCGTAAGTTCTCCGAGAAGCCGATCACCATCGACATGCTCAAGGGCTTCGGTTCGATGGACGACAAGATGGCGACTGCGCTGAAGATCGCCGGTGCCTGCCGCATGAACGTGGTCATCTCGGGCGGCACGGGCTCGGGCAAGACGACCATGCTCAACGCCCTGTCGAAGATGATCGACCCGGGCGAGCGCGTGCTGACAATCGAGGACGCGGCCGAACTGCGCCTGCAGCAACCGCACTGGCTGCCGCTGGAAACCCGCCCGCCGAACCTGGAAGGCCAAGGCGCCATCACCATCGGCGACCTGGTCAAGAACGCCCTGCGTATGCGCCCCGACCGCATCATTCTGGGCGAGATTCGCGGCGCGGAATGTTTCGACCTTCTCGCCGCCATGAACACCGGCCACGATGGGTCCATGTGTACGCTCCACGCCAACTCCCCGCGCGAGTGCCTGGGGCGCATGGAGAACATGATCCTGATGGGCGACATCAAGATCCCCAAGGAAGCCATCAGCCGCCAGATCGCCGAATCGGTCGACCTGATCGTGCAGGTGAAGCGCCTGCGCGACGGCAGCCGCCGCACCACCAACGTCACCGAGGTGATCGGGATGGAAGGCGACGTGATCGTGACGCAGGAACTGTTCGCGTTCGAATATCTGGACGAGGGCGACGACGGGCGGATCATCGGCGAATTCCGTTCGAGCGGGCTCAGGCCCTACACGCTCGAAAAGGCCCGCCAGTTCGGCTACGATCAGGCCTATCTAGAAGCCTGCCTCTGATATCTGGTATCGCGATGCGGCAGGGCGCCGCTAACCCCTGATCCAGCCCATCACGCCGAAGACGGTGACGATCAGCCCGGCCATCATGGTGAGCGCGGCGATATCGCGCCAGGGCATGATGCCGACGTTGTCCACGTGGCGCCGTTTGGCGCGGCGGCGTTCGCCCGCCATGGCCAGCGCCGAAATCAGCAGCAGTGCGCCCCCCACCATCACGTAGCGCGTGGCGTCACTGGCAAACAGGATGGCGTCGGGCAGCTTCACGGCCGCGCATATGGTGACGGCCTGCTTGCGGACAATGATTGCCTGGCGACAATGGCTGCCTTTCGACAACGATTGACCGGCACCGCCCTTTTCGTATGGCCGCCGGCATGACCGCATCCGCAACCGACCGGCCCCTGCTCGCGCTGGTTCTGCGGTTGGGCGGCATCGCCGGCATCGCCACCATGGCGGCGCTGATCAAGATTGCGTCGGACCGCGGCGTGCACATCGCGGAGATCATCTTCTGGCGGCAGGGTATTGCGATCCCCATGCTGCTGGGCTGGGCCCTGGCGCGCGGGGGGCTGGCTTCGCTCGGCACGAAGCGGCCGCGCGCGCACCTGATGCGAAGTGTCTACGGGTTCGTCGGAATGGTGCTCAATTTCGGTGCGGTGATCCTGCTTCCCCTGGCCGAGGCGACCACGTTCAGCTTCACCGCGCCGCTGTGGGCGGTGATCCTGTCGATGGTGATCCTGCATGAAAAGGTGGGTCTGTGGCGCTGGTCGTCGGTGGTTGCGGGCTTTGCGGGCGTGCTCATCATCGCCCAGCCGGGCGGCCATGCCATTCCTCTTGGCGGCGCGGCGGCGGCGCTGGGCGGAGCCTTCATGGTGGCGCTCATTTCACTCCAGATCCGCGATCTGGGCCGCACCGAGAAACCGGTCACGATCGTGTTCTGGTTTGCCGCCATCAGCACGCTGCTGGCACTGCCCGCGCTGCCCTTCACCATGCGCGTCCATGCCATTGGCGACTATGCGCTGCTGGCCGGCATCGGCGTGGCCGGAACGGTCGGCCAGCTGCTTATCACCGCGGCGCTGCGCTATGGCCAGGTGTCGAGCGTGATCGTGATGGACTACTCCGCGCTGGTCTGGGCGACCCTGTATGGCTGGCTGTTCTTCGCCGTCCTGCCGCCCGCCGCGACCTGGATCGGAGCGCCGCTGATCATCGCCGCCGGCGTCATCATCGCCTGACGCGAACAGGCGCTGCGCCGGCAGGTGATCGTGGCCGGCAGCCAGTCGGCTGGAACCTGATTGCGCGAAGAGCGTTTCCGTTTCCAATATGGACGATGTGTCCATCACTGGAGCTTTGACATGATCCGCAAGATTTTCCTCGCCGTCGGCGTCTCGGCACTCGCCCTCTCCGCCACCGCCTGCAACACCATCAAGGGCATTGGCAATGACATCGAGTCGGTCGGCGAAGCCGGCGACCGCGCCATTTGATTTTATCGACCGCGTTGATGACAGGCGCCCGCCGGAGCGATCCGGCGGGCGCTTTCGTTTGGCCAGCGATATAGCAGGAACTGGACGTTGGCCGGCCTTGCCAGCCGAAGCCTGCGTACCCAACCCTTTTGCCGGCAAGCGCGTCGGCGCGCAGAGGTGACTGATCATCCTGCAGAAGCGGACCTGCACGTCTGCACCGGGCAGTTGGATAAATGGAGGCTACGTACGGCTTGCGGTCGTCGCTCGATCGAACGACACCAGTCGCCGCTGCTCCTCGTCCCATAAGACGAGGTTTATTGTGCCAAGCGTATCAAGCGCGGTGAACCGATTGATGCCGCTCAGGTGTGGGAATTTCTCGAGCACTTCGGGAAGCCGATAGAACGGGATCCGGCTTACCAAGTGATGGACATGATGAATGCCGATGTTGGCAGTGAACCAGCGCAGCACGGCGGGGAGTTCGAGGTGGGAGCTGCCCCGCAACGCCGCATCATGAAAGGACCATTCGGCGCCGACGTTCCAATGGGCTTCCTCGAATTGATGCTGAATGTAAAACAGCCATACACCCACCATTGCAGCAATCAGCAGCACGGGCAGCAGCGTCAGCAGGACAACACTGATGCCGAACTGGTAAATGAGGGCGGTGAGCAACAGAGCTGTCGCGAGGTTTGTCGCCATCGCGCTGATCCAATAAATTCGTCCAGCTTTCATCAGCCCGATCGGGAGGCGGTGACGCAGAAGAAACAGATACGCGGGTCCGATTCCGAACAGAACGAGTGGGTGGCGATAGAAGCGGTAACGCAGCCGCCCTGCGCGGCTTCTGTCGAGATATTCCCGAACCGTGAGGGTATCGATATCGCCGAAGCCGCGAGCATCGAGATTGCCAGTTCCTGCGTGGTGCAGCGCGTGAGAACGCCTCCAGCAATCATAAGGCGTTAGCGTAAGCACACCGAGCGCACGGCCGAGCCAGTCGTTGCTGGGCCTTTTTTTCAGGAAAGCACCGTGTCCGCAATCGTGCTGGATCAAAAAGAGTCTGAGCAAAAGAAGACCGGCGGGCACGGTTACGATCAACGCAAAAAAATAACCGCTTTTCACTGCGACGAGCATCAGCCCGTTCAACAGCAAGAAGGGCACCAGGGTGATCGCTAGCTCGAACAGGCTTCGCGAAGGGCGCGGGGCTACGAAAGCCCGCAGATCTTTGACCAGTTGCCGCGGATCGACGGAGGTCATTTGCGCAACAGCGATGCCCTCTGTTGGTCCAGCGTCGGGAAGATCGTGAGCCGGGGCGCATGTCCCGTCACATTCGCCGCTAAGGCTAAGCATTTCATGGTCCTAAGGGAATCTGGTTTCGTAGCACTGAACAGTCCGCAACCGAGACCGTTCCGATAGTCGCCGAGGCATGCGTGCCCTGATAAGACCTACCGCAAGCCTAGATGGAGCTTTGCCCGTGTCCGCTAACGTCCGCAATGGGGTCCTTAGCGCAGTGGCAGCTTTGTCGTATCAATCAGCGAAACTTGATGTTCCGGATACGCAGGCACTCATCGCTTGTGCTCATTTTCGACGGTAGACCAGCGCGAGATTGTTGGCGGGCATCGGCACCCTTCTCGTGCGCCTGAACCCCCAGTTATCCGCAACGCGGTCGACAGCACCCAAACTCCGAAGGCCCCAGGCCGGATTGCGATCCTTCAAAGATCGGTCGAATGCCAGGTTCGATTGCGCTGTCTCAACGCCGCCTTCCAGATATGGACCGTAGAGGATGACGGGCGCTTCCGGGGTCAGAATGTTCGCGCATCCCCTGAACAGCCCGGTCGTCGCCTCCCATTCGCTGATATGCACCATGTTGATGCACACCACCGCGTCTGCTTGCCCGACCGGCCACACGGGGGCTGCGGCGTCGAGCGTGATCGGCATGCGCAGGTTCGCCAGCCCGCTGTCCGCCTGCCATGCTGCGATGGAGATGAGCGCATCGGGATCGGGGTCGCTCGGCTGCCAGTCAAGCTGGGGGAAGGCGCGCGCGAAATGCGCCGCGTGTTCGCCCGTGCCCGATGCGATTTCCAGGACCAGACCCGCAGCGGGCAGTTCCTCCGCCAGCACAGCAGCGATGGGATCGCGATTGCGTGCCGCGGCCGGTGCCCGGCACTTCATCGCGCGCGCCCGCGGCCGACTTGGCGCGCTCGTCGTTCACGGATCAGCAGCCACACGAGCAGGCCGAACGGCCCGGCGACGAAGGTGAGCAACAGCACAGGCGCCTGTAGCAGCCGGGAGAACCGTTTCGCATCGGCATCGCGGGCGATCCACAGGCCCGCGAACAGGTCCAGCGCGAGGTAGTGTATCCACCCCGCGGTCACGCCGCCGTCGGTCCCGAAGATCGCGCGCACGCCCTCTATCGTGGTGAACGACGCCCCGCCTTCGCCCGGACCGCCGCCGTCGAGGGTTCCGGTCACCAGCAGCACCAGCACCACGGCGTAGGCGAGGCAGAGCAATCCGACGCCCGCGTACATCACCGCTGCAAGCAGCAGTTTCCCCCGTGGCAGGGCAATCAGCATCCCCCACATGACCAGCGCCCAAAGGTTGGCGAGTGTGAACAGTGCGTCCCAGTTCATGCCACCTCCTCCGCTGCCCCTGCCGCTGCCAGCCCGCGCTCGAATTCACGGGCGAGGCGCATGATGCCATCGTGCTCGTGGACGAACTGTCCGCCGGCCCTGGCCATGGCGCAGGCGAGCGCGGCATCGGCCACGCTGCCGGCCCGGATCGAGCGGTACTTGGCGCTGTCTCCGCGCAGGAACAGGTCGGCCAGCGGGGCAATGAACTGCCCGGCCTTTTCCGCCACGCGCAGATCGTTGCGCCGTTTGCCGCGCAGCAGTCCCGGACGCAGCAGGTCCAGCCTGCGTATCCGCAATTTGCGCAGGTCTGCCTCGGCCTCTCCTTTCACCTTGAGGTAGGTGTTCTTGGAATAAGGATCGGCGCCGACAGACGAAACCTGCACGAAGTTGCGCACGTTCACCGCTTTCGCCGCCTTGGCCACCTCCAGCACCAGATCGTGATCGACTGCCGCAAAGGCGGTATCGCTGCCCGCCTTCTTGCGCGTGGTGCCAAGCGCGCTGATCACGGCGTCGGGTTCGAGCTGGGTTATCACGCTGGGCCAGGCGTCGGTATCGGCCAGCACCAGCTCCATCCGCACGCCTTCGGGAAACGGGATCTCGCGGCGAGCCACGCCTTGCAACACGATGCCGGCAAGATCGGGCGAACGTGCGATGATGGTGCGACCGATCAGCCCCGTCGCCCCGACGAGCAGTATCCGCAGGTTCTCAGACATTCGACAATCCTTCCGGCACGCTGCCGAATATGCGCCCGAACTGGCCGATCGCAAAGCCATCGGTCATGCCGGCGATATAATCGGCGATATGGCGACCGCGCTCGGGCTCCGCATCGGGCAGGCGCGCTGCCCAGGCGGGAGACATCAGCGCAGGCTCCTGGTCGTAGGCGGCGTAGAGTCGCGCGATCACGTCCTTCGCCCGCGCGGCGGTGCCGACCTGGTCGGGGTGGTGATAGAGCCGTTCGTACATGAACGCCTTCAACCGTCGCTCGCGCCCGGCCATCTCGGGCGAGAAGGCGGCCGTGGCCCGTCCGGCACCGCGCACGTCCTCCATGGTGCGGAGGCCTGCCAGATTGGCGCGCGTTGTCTCCAGCAGGTCGTTCACCATCGCGCCGATCTGCGTGCGGGTAAGCTCACGCAGCCGGGTTTCCTGCGAGGCACCGGGGAACCGCGCCTCCACGTCGGCCCACAGCTCGGCGATGAAATCCAGCTCCAGCAGGTCGTCGAGCGTCAGGAACCCGGCGCGCAGGCCATCGTCGATGTCGTGGTTGTCATACGCGATATCGTCCGCCAGCGCCGCCACCTGAGCTTCCAGCGATGGCCAGCGCGAGAGGTCCATCGGGAATTCCGCGTCAAGCTGCGCCAGCGCCCATGCAGGCTGCGCTATGGGCCCGTTGTGCTTGGCCAGCCCCTCCAGGACTTCCCAGCTGAGGTTCAGGCCCGGGTGATCGCAATAAGGGCTGTCGAGGCGCATGACGGTGCGCAGGGTGTGGCCGTTGTGATCGAACCCGCCGCGCCGCTCCAGCGCCGCGTGGAGCGCATCTTCGCCCGAATGGCCGAACGGCGGATGGCCGAGATCGTGGGCCAGGCACAGCGCCTCGGTCAGGTCCTCGTCCAGCCCAAGCGCGCGGGCGACGACGCGGCCGATCTGCGCCACCTCCAGGCTGTGGGTCAGGCGGACCCGGTAGTGGTCGCCGTCGGGCGCGATGAAGACCTGTGTCTTGCCGGCCAGGCGGCGAAAGGCGATCGAGTGGATGATGCGGTCGCGGTCGCGCTGAAAGGCACTGCGCGGCCCGCGCGTGCCATCGCTCGGCGGAGCAAATTCGCGCCCGCGGCTGGCAGCGGGATCGGCGGCATAGGGCGCTAGGGACATGCCGCCAGCGCTAGGGTCGGTCGCGGCACCTGACAACGGGAACAGCCGGGGAACGCGGCACGATTGCCGTGCGAAAGCCCCCGCTTATCGAGCCACTTGCTTTCAGCCGCCCCTGGTCGCCGCCGCTAGTCGTCGCCCAAAATCCAGTCCGCGGCGGCCTGGGCATGCACTTCCATGGCATCGTAGATCGGCACGACGGTGGCGTCGATATCGACGACCTGTTCCAGTTCCGCTGCCGCCAGCACCACGGCCTGCGCGCCGTCACGCCCCAGGTCGGTGAGCATGGTCTTGAGCGCGCGCTCCGCCTCGCGATTGTTTCTGCCGGCGATAAGATCGTCGTAGATCAGCTTCTCCAGTGCATCGACCTGGGCCATTTCCGGCGGAAGCAGGTCGATCCCGTGCGAGACCAGATGGCGACGATAGAAACTTTCCGTCATCACGCTGCGGGTGCCGAGCAGGGCCGCCGTCTGCACGCCATCGGCCGCCATCTTGCGACCCACGGTTTCGGCGATGTGGAGGAAATCCACGTTCACGCGCGCCGAAACCTCGCGAAAGGCCTTGTGGATGGCGTTGGCCCCGATCACCAGCATCCCGGCCCCGGCAGCTTCCAGGCGTTCGGCCGCGGCGCCGACCTTTTCGGTGGCCAGTTGCCAGTCCTCCGCCGTCTGCAGGCGATAGCAGTCGGAAAAATCCACGCTTTCGATAACCATCGGGGGGCTCGCATGGCCGCCTTTCCGGCGGCGCACGATGGCGCTGATGCGTTCGTAATAACGATGGGTCGAGACCCAGCTCATCCCGCCAATCAGGCCCAGTTTGCGCAAAGTATCGCCCCCATAATTCTGGCCCCCCACCCGCGGAGCCTACCGCCACGTGAACGGCAACGGTGTGGCGATGGTTCCGCCGTTAACCGTCAAGATTCTTGTTGATCTCCTCGACCATCTTCTTGGCATCGGCCAGCAGCATGGTCGTCTGGTTCATGTAGAACACGTCGTTGTCGACGCCGGCATAGCCCACGCCGCCCATGGATCGCTTGATGAAGAAAACCTGCTTGGCCTTGTCCACATCGAACACCGGCATCCCGTAGATCGGGCTCGACTTGTCAGTCTTGGCAGCGGGATTTACCACGTCGTTTGCGCCGATGATGAAGGCGACGTCGGCCTGCGCGAATTCGGAATTGATGTCCTCCAGCTCGAACACGTTCTCGTAAGGGACCTGCGCCTCTGCCAGCAGCACGTTCATGTGCCCCGGCATTCGCCCTGCCACGGGATGGATGGCGAACTTCACCTCCACGCCCTGTTCCTCCAGCATGTCAGCCATTTCGCGCAAGGCGTGCTGCGCCTGGGCGACCGCCATGCCGTATCCGGGGATGACGATGACTTTCTCGGCCTGTTGCAGCATGTAGGCGGCATCCTCCGCGCTGCCCTGCTTCCACGGGCGCTGCTCGCCCCCGCCTGCCGCCGCGCCGGCGCCTGCCTCTGCGCCGAAACCACCTGCGATCACGCTGATGAAGCTGCGGTTCATGGCGCGGCACATGATGTAGCTGAGGATCGCGCCGCTGGAACCG
Organism: Aurantiacibacter arachoides; assembly: GCF_009827335.1. Classification (GTDB taxonomy): domain Bacteria; phylum Pseudomonadota; class Alphaproteobacteria; order Sphingomonadales; family Sphingomonadaceae; genus Alteraurantiacibacter; species Alteraurantiacibacter arachoides. The sequence continues at coordinate 1,631,002 of NZ_WTYH01000001.1, forward strand.
ACCAGAGCGCCGGTGATGATCATGGCGGTGTTGTGCAGCGTGAAGCCCATCGCCGCCGCCGCCCAGCCGGAATAGCTGTTGAGCATCGAGACCACCACCGGCATGTCCGCCCCGCCGATGGGGATGATCAGCAGGAAGCCGATAACGAAGGCCGCGGCAAGGATGGCCCAGAACAGCCAGCCCTCGCCCGGCCCAGCGTTCGGCGCAATGGCATAAAGCGCCGTGCCGACGAGGATGGCCGCCAGCGTGCCGAGGTTGATCAGGTGCCGCGCAGGCAGCAGGATAGGCGCGCCGCCCATATTGCCGTTCAGCTTGGCAAAGGCGATGACGGAGCCCGAAAAGGTGATGGCACCGATGGCCGCGCCCAGCATCAGTTCCACCCGGCTGACGGCAAGGATGTTGCCGTCGAGGCCGAGGATGTCGAAGGCGCCGGGGTTGAGGAACGCCGCCGCCGCCACCAGCACCGCGGCAAGGCCGACGAGGCTGTGGAACGCCGCCACCAGCTGCGGCATCGCGGTCATGGCGATGCGGCGCGCGGTCGTCAGGCCGATGACCGCGCCGATGGCAATTGCGGCAAGGATTTGCAGGATGGTCGTAGTATCCCATCCGGCATCACAGAATCCGAATTCACCGCACATCCGCTCCGGAAGGTGGGTCACCAAGGTGGTCACCACCGCGATCAGCATCCCCGCCATGCCGAAGCGGTTGCCGCGCTGGCTGGACGCCGGGCTCGAAAGGCCGCGCAGCGCCAAGATGAAGCAGATACCCGCCACCAGGTAGGCCAGCGCCACCCACGGGTTCACCGCGTGTGCGGCATCGGCGGCGGTGGAGAGGTCGGGCACGATCTCTGGCGCCGGGATCATGCCGCGTCACCCTTGGCGGGTGCCTTGGGCGCAGGCCTGTCCTTATTCTTGTACATGGCCAGCATCCGCGCCGTTACCGCGAAGCCGCCGAAGATGTTGACGCTGGCCAGCACAACGCCCGCCAGCCCCAGCCACTTGGCCGCCGGAGCCCCGCTCGCCGCCGCCGCGATCAGCGCGCCGACGATGATGACGCTGGATATGGCATTGGTCACCGCCATCAGCGGCGTATGCAGCGCAGGCGTGACCGACCACACCACGTAATAGCCGACGAAACACGCCAGCACGAAGATCGACAGAATGGCGATGAAGTCCAAGACAGGCCCCTTCCGTGAACGGCAGGGCCATGTATTGCAAACGGGCGCCGGGGTGTCGAGCGGCGAATGGGAACGCAAAAGGCGCCGGCTCCCGCATGGAGAACCGGCGCCCGGAAACGGACTTGTCCGTTATTACATCGAGGGAGTGAGAACCCCGTTGACCACGTGGATCACGCCGTTCGACTGCATGACGTCCGCCTGGGTCACGTAGGCACTGCTGCCGCCCTGGCCCATGATCATCACGTTGCCGTTGTTCATGCGGAAGGTAAGCGGGTTGCCCTGCACGGTGGTGTAGGTCGCGGTGCCGTTGCCGGCGCGGATGGCCGCCATGATATCGGCAGCGGTGATGCGGCCGGGCACGACGTGATAGGTCAGCACGCTGGTCAGCATCGCCCGGTTGGCGGGCATCATCAGGCTGCTGCGCGTGGCAGCGGGCACGCGGCCAAAGGCCTCGTCCGTGGGGGCGAACACCGTGAACGGCCCGGCAGAGTTCAGCGTATCGACCAGCCCGGCCGCGGTTACCGCCTGCACCAGCGTGGTATGGATCGGCGAGTTGGCGGCGTTGGCCACGATGGTGCGGTTGGCATACATCGCCGCGCCGTCGACGTAGGCGACATCACCGCCCATGCCGCCATCCATGGTCGTGCAGCCAGCAGCCGTCAGGCCGAGGGCGGCCACTATCGGAAATACGAATTTTTTCATGCTATTTATCCCTGTCTGTCCCGTCTCTTGCTGCAAGCTACGTCACGAACAGGAAACTGGATGCGCGGGGAGGCAAATCTATCCTGCGGGGGCGGCTTCCAGCCGGGGATTGACGACCGCGCCGTTCTGCGTCAGCCGCACGGCGTTACCGATCTCTTCGTCGAGCACGGGCCGGCCCCCTTCCTTATCCCAGAAGGCGCTGAGAAAGTTGTAGAGGTTGCGCGAATAGAGCGCACTCGCGTCCGCCGCGAGGTGTCCGGCGGTGTTGGCAAATCCCATGATTTTCACACCATGCCGCTCTACCACCTGGTCGGCCATGCTGCCTTCCACGTTTCCGCCCGTTCCATCGCCCTGGGCGACGGCGAGGTCGAAGATCACGCTGCCCCGGCGCATGGTGGCGATCTGCGCATCGGTGACGAGGCGCGGCGCGGCGCGGCCGGGGATCAGCGCGGTGGTGATGACGATGTCCTGCCTGGCGATGTGCGCGCTGACCAGTTCGGCTTGCGCCTTTTGGTAGTCTTCGCTCATCTCAGTGGCATAGCCGCCGCTGCCCTCGCCCTCGATGCCGGCCACGCTTTCGACGAAGACCGGCTTCGCACCCAGTGACTGGATCTGTTCCCGCGTGGCGCTGCGCACGTCGGTGGCGGAAACCTGCGCGCCGAGGCGCCGCGCGGTGGCGATGGCTTGCAAGCCCGCGACACCCACACCCATCACGAAGACCCTCGCGGCCTGCACGGTGCCGGCCGCAGTCATCATCATGGGAAAGGCCCGGCCGTAAAGGTCGGCCGCCGCGATCACCGCCTTGTAGCCGGCGAGGTTGGACTGGCTGGAGAGCACGTCCATGCTTTGTGCGCGGGTAATGCGCGGCATGAACTCCATCGCCAGCGCCTCCAGCCCGGCGGCGGCGTAGGCCTCCACTTGATCGCGCGCGCCGAAGGGATCGAACGTCGCGGCGACCAGCGCACCCGGCCTTGCACCTGCCAGCAGCGCGGGATCGGGGGCCTGGACGGCCAGCACGATATCCGCGTCGCGGCTCGCGGCGGGTCCGGGAAGCACCGCGGCCCCGGCCTCGGCATAGGCGGCATCGGCAATCGCGGCCCCGATGCCGGCGCCCTCCTCGATTGCCACGCTCGCGCCCAGGGCGATGAACTTCTTCACCGTTTCCGGCGTGGCGGCGACGCGGCTTTCTCCCGCGGCGCGCTCTTTGAGGATCGCTATCCGCACCCGGCGGGTATCAGGCGATCAGGTAGACGACGAGAGCCGCGATCGCCGCGATCACCGGAAGGATCCACTTAAGGGAATCGATGAAGCTGGCGTAGGTGCCGCGGTGGGCCTTCATGTCGTTTGCACTGTCCATAATGATGCGTGCCTCTCGTTGGCGTGTTGCGTATGGCCCATGCTCTATCCGCGCGCGGCGCTGCGCTCAAGTGCCAAGCCATGGTTAACGCGGCCCGAACTCAGGCTTAATGGGCCTTTTACTCCTCCCCGCTATCGCTTGCTTTCCAGGCCCGGATTCACGGGCGCGAATGGTGACGGGTGCATGGCCGAGGCCGAACAGCGACTTTTTATGCTCATCGACGACGAACCGGCGCACAGCCGGCTCGTCTCCGCACTGGCGGGCCGCGAGGGCTGGCGAACGCTGGTGGTCGGCGATTCGGAATCCGCCATCGCCACGCTGGGCACGCGCCAGGGGATGCAGCTTTCCGCTATCATCCTCGACCAGAGCGTGCCGGGCGACCGCGCCTGCGAACTCATCGCCGAACTGAAAGAACGCCGGCCCGCCCTGCCGATCCTGATGCTGACCGCCAATACCAGCCCGCAGCTGGCGGTGGAGGCGATGCGCGCAGGGGCCACCGATTACCTCGTCAAGCCGGTCGCCCCGGACCGGCTGATGCAGGCGCTGCGCAATGCCACCATGCGCGACACCCATCATGACGAGCTCAGCCCGCTCAGTGAAAAGATGCCGTCCAACCTCGATTTCGACGCAATGGTCGGCACCGCCCCGCCCTTTCGTGACGCGCTGGCGAAGGCAGCCAAGGCGGCGCGCGGCCACGGCCACGTGCTGATCGAGGGGGAGAGCGGGACCGGCAAGGAAATGCTGATCCGCGCGATGCACGGCGCCAGCCCCCGCGTCAAAACCGCGTTCCGCACGCTCAGCATTGCCCATATTCCTGCAAGCAGCCTGGAATCGGTGCTGTTCGGGCACGAGAAGGGCGCCTTTCCCGGTGCCTTCGAGCAGCAGGTTGGTGCATTGCAGCATTGCGACGGCGGCACACTGGTGCTCGATGAGGTGGATCGCCTCTCGCTCGACGTGCAGGACCGGCTGGCGCAGGTGATCGAGACCGGGCAGGTGAAGCCGCTGGGCGCGCAGTATGCCTTCAAGGTGGACGTGCGGATCGTCGCGGCGAGCAACCTGCCGCTTGCCGACCTTGTGGCCACCGGGCATTTTCGCGCACGGCTGCTGGCGGCGCTGTCCCGCACCAGCATCATGCTGCCGCCGCTGCGCCAGCGCGATCGCGACATCGGCGCGCTGACCCGCTATTTCCTCCACCAGATCGGCCAGCAGCCGGGCCTGCGCCCGCTCGGCATCACCGGGGACGCCCTGCGGCTGCTCGGCGCCTTCGACTGGCCGGGCAACGTGCGCCAGTTGCAGGCGGTCCTGTTCCGCGCCGCGGTGTTCTGCGACGGCGATGCGTTGACCGCTGACGATTTTCCGCAACTGCGTGAGATCGTCGGCGACATCCAGATACCCAAGCGCCCCACGCGCGACAGCGCCGGCGTGCAGCTATACGAGGCAGACGGCAACCTGCGCCCGCTGGAGGAAATCGAGGCCGACGTCATCCGCCTCGCCATCGGCCACTATCGCGGACGCATGACCGAAGTGGCCCGCCGGCTGGGCATCGGGCGCTCCACGCTCTATCGCAAGCTGTCCGATCTCGGGATCGATAACGCCGCCTGAGAAAAGTCGCTTCGGGTCGTCGCAAAACGCGGAACCGGACCGCGATCTCAAACGCTTTTATAACATGCATCAATTCGTTAAGTCGGCCGTCGGGGCCACCGTGATGGTGCTGACGGCAGGTTGCGAGCAAAGCGGCGACGACACGGATCGTGCCGCAATGCCGCTCGCAACGCAGACGGCTGGCGAAAGCACGCGCAACGCACGTCTCGGACCGATCGCCTATACCTTCGACAATACGCAACTTGTGCCCACCGAGGTGACGCTCGGCATACCCCCAGGTTATGAGGCAAAGGCCTTTGCCTCCAAACTCATTCCCGTCGACCGTGCGCAAAATCTCGGCACGGAACAATGCCGCTATGACGCGCGCGAAGAGCCGGTTCCGTGTGATGCGTCTCGCGAAAGCGGGCTTGCCCTTGCTCTGCTCGAGCGGCCGATCATCGAATATCGCGCCGCTTTCGACGACGCGGACATTCTGCCCGCCATGCTGGAAGACGTCCGCCTCGATGGGTCGGAAGGCTTCACCTACCTCGCCCAGAAGCCGGACGGCAGCGGTATCCAGTACAGCTTTCTCGACGTCGATGAGCGCACGATGCTGCTCGTCCGCTATTACGAAGGGGCCGAGCCTGCTCTCGAAGAGGAAGTCTCCGCCGTGCTCACGAGCATCAAGCAGTCCCTAATCGCGCGCAAGGCAGAAGACACGCCGCAATAGGCCGCAGGTCATTCGGCGAGCCCGGCAAAGTCGGTCAGCGCCGCGTCGCGCAGACCGCGCCACACGTTCCTCGCCTGGACCGTCTCGAACACGTCGTGTACGCGCAGCAACTGCACGCCCGCATCCATGCCCAGTTGCGCCAGCGCCAGGCTGCCGCCCGTTCGCTGGTGCGCCGCGGCTTCGTTGCTTAGCGCCCCGACCATGCGCTTGCGACTGGCACCCAGCAGCAGCGGGCAGCCAAGCGCGTGATACATGGCAAGGTGGTTAAGGACCGCGAGGTTCTCCGCCAGTGATTTGCCGAACCCCACACCCGGATCGAGCACGATGCGCGTCGCCGCGATGCCGCCGGCAATGGCCCGGTCGCGCGCCTGTTTGAGGAAATCGAACACGTCGAAGGCGACGCTGTCATAGGCGGGTTCGGCATGAAGGTTCTCGCCGCTGCCGGGCGCGTGCATCAGCACCACAGGCTTCTCGCTGGCTGCCGCAAATTCCAGGCTGCGCGGATCGAAGCGCAAGGCCGAGACATCGTTGATGATTGCCGCGCCGGCGCCGATTGCCGCCTCCATGACCGCGGGCCGCCGGGTATCCACGCTGACCGCCGCGCCCATCGCAACGCAATGCGCGATGGCGGGCACGACGCGGGCGGCCTCCTCGCCTTCCCATACCGGCTTGGCTCCCGGCCGCGTGCTTTCCCCGCCTATGTCGATGATGGCCGCTCCGGCTTCGTGCATGGCGGCGGCATGGCCGCGCATGGCCTCGGGATCGTCCATGAAGCGGCCGCCGTCGGAAAAGCTGTCCGGCGTGACGTTGAGGATGCCCATGACCTGCGGCTGGTCGAGCCACACGGTGCGCGGGCCGAGCTGCAGGGGCGGATGCGCGGTGCGCAGGCCCGCCCACTGCGCCTCGGCTTCGGGCCCAAGTTCGTCCGGCAGCCTTGCCAGCGCGGCGTCGATGCCGGCGGGGGTCACGACCTCGCGGCTAACCGTCCGCCCGCCGCGCCGCACGACCAGGGCGAATTCGCGAGCATAGACCATGCCGCCCGCCAGGCGCACCGCGTCCCCCTCCACCGCCTGCGGACCGGAGACGGTGGTGACGGGATGGATATAGAGGGTGTCAGTCACGATCCGCCGCCTACCTGCATCAGTCCTCGCTCGCCAGCAGGTACAGCCCGCGCGCGGCGTCGATCGGCTTCATCTCCCCGCCGCAGTCGTAATGCCAGAAGGTCCAGCCGTTGCAGCTTGGCGCGCCCTGCAAGTCCTTGCCGACACCGTGGATGGAACCGACCTGCTTGCCGCACTCTATGCTGCCATCGGCGCGCACGGTGGCAGTCCAGCGCCGACCCTTGTCGAAGATCGGCGTGCCGGGCTTCAGCAGCCCGGCCTCCACCACGGCGCCAAAGGCAACGCGTGGCTGGCTCTTGCGGCTCTGCATGGTGGCAAGCGCGCTTTCGTCGAGCGGCAGTTCCTTTGCTATCCGCGCATGGGCGACCCGGCGATAGCCGTCCTCGCGCTCGCAGCCGATCCATTCGCGACCCAGCCGCTTGGCCACCGCGCCCGTGGTGCCGGTGCCGAAGAACGGGTCGAGCACCACGTCGCCAGGCTCGGTCGTCGCCAATAGCACGCGGTAGAGCAGCGCCTCGGGCTTTTGCGTCGGGTGCGCCTTGTGGCCGTCCGCATCCTTCAACCGCTCCCCGCCCGAACAGATCGGAAAGGTCCAGTCGCTGCGCATCTGCAATTCGTCGTTCAGCGTCTTCATCGCGCGATAGTTGAAATGATATTTCGCCTTCTCGCCCGTGGACGCCCACAGCAGCGTCTCGTGCGCGTTGGTGAAGCGGGTGCCGCGAAAATTGGGCATGGGGTTGGTCTTGCGCCAGACGATGTCGTTCAGCAGCCAGAAGCCGAGGTCCTGCAGGATCGCGCCCACCCGGTAGATGTTGTGATAGCTGCCGATCACCCACAGCGCGCCATCCGGCTTCAACACCCGCCTGCACTCCGTCAGCCAGTCACGGGTGAAGTTGTCGTAGACGGTGAAGCTGTCGAACTGGTCCCAGTGATCGGTCACGGCATCGACGTGGCTGCCGTCGGGCCGGTTGAGATCGCCGCCCAGTTGCAGGTTGTAGGGCGGATCAGCGAACACGAGGTCGACGCTGGCGTCGGGCAGGCGGCGCATGGCCTCCACGCAGTCGCCGGACAGGATCTGCCCTAGCGGCAGGCTGGCCTTGTCGACAATGGCCTTGCGAACGCGCGGCTGCGCGACACGGATTTTCGTCAGATTTCCCACATGACCCCCTCGAGTTATCCACAGGGTGAATCCTCCGGAGTCCGCGGTCAAGCGCCTAATTTGCCACGCCATCCCAGCGCGTGGGGGGAACGAAGCGGGTCCGGCACAACATGTTGAGTCCGGCCCTTCCGGCAGGGCTCGCTATCTTGTGGTGTGGCGCGAAGGACTCGCTGTTCGACCGCTTCCGCATGGGCCTGCAAACGATCTGTCGCTGGCCCCGCCGGGCAGCCGCGTATTACAGTGCGAGCGTTACGCCGGTCATCGCCTCCGACACATCCCACAGCCGCGCAGAGCACACCGGATCGCGCGCCTGCGGCATGGCATGGGCGCGGGCGGAGCGACTGCCGCGAATCTCGCGAAAACCGTAGGGGCCGAAATAATCGCCGCCTTTCGCATCTGGGTCGGTCGCCGCTTGCAGAGCGGGCAGCGCGCCCTGCTCGGCAGTGTTGAGCGCCCACCCCATCACCGGCTGCACCAGCGCGCCGCCCCTGATATGGCGCGTGAGTTCCGACGCCGCGATGCCGGGGTGGCAGGCCATGCTCCGCACCGGCGATCCGGCAGCCTCCAGCCGGCGGTGCAGTTCGAACGCGAACAGCGGGTTCGCCAGCTTGCTCTGGGCATAGAAGCGCGTGCGATCGTATCCCTTCGCCGCGTCGAGGTTGTCGAAGGTAATCCGGCCGCGCCGATGGGCAATGCTCGACTGGATGACGACGCGCGTATCCCGTCCTTCGGCCAGCTTGGCGACGAGTGGCAGGGTCAGCGCGAAATGGCCGAGATGGTTGACCGCGAACTGCAATTCCGCGCCAGCGGTGGCGTGCGAAAGCGGCGGCATCATCACGCCGGCATTGTTGACGAGCAGATCGAGCCGATCTTCCCGCCGCGCCCGGTCGACCGCGCCAGCCACGCTCGCCAGGTCGGCAAGGTCCAGTTCCACGAAGGCGAGATCGGCGCCCGGCACCGCCGTCCGGATCCTGTCCATCGCCCGTTCGGCGCGCTGTTCTTCGCGGCAGGCCAGCAGCACCCGCGCGCCCTTCATGGCAAGATGGCGAGCGATCTCGAAACCTATGCCGGTATTGGCGCCGGTGACCATCGCCGTGCGGCCCGCCTGATCGGGGATATCGGCAAGGGCAAAGGTCACGCGAACAGCTCCATCTGCGCGACGGGGGCAAAGCTGCGGCGGTGGAGCGGCGTCGGCCCGTGGGTGCGCAACGCGGCCAGATGCTCGGCGCTGCCATAGCCCTTGTTGCGCTCCCACCCGTAATGCGGATGGTCGCGCGCGGCCTCGGCCATCAGCCGGTCGCGGTATTCCTTGGCAAGGATACTGGCCGCGCCGATCGCCGGCTCGCGCGCGTCCCCCCGCACGATCGCGCGGGCGGGCCAGCGCCATTCGGCACGGCGACCACTGGGGGTGAGATTGCCGTCGACCAGCACCTCGTGGCAATCAAGGCCCAGCGCCTCGCACAGGTGATGCATGGCCATGGTCATCGCCAGCATCGTGGCGCCGAAGATATTGAGCCGGTCGATATCCTCCACACCGACCACGCCGATGCCGAAGGCGCAGCGGCGGCGGATGCGGGCCTCCGCCTCGGCGCGGGCGGAGGGGCTGAGCGCCTTGCTGTCACCCAGGCCCTTTGGCCTAGGCTTGCAAAGCACCACGGCGGCGGCCACCACGGGGCCGGCCAGCGGTCCGCGCCCGGCCTCGTCAACCCCGGCGACAAGCGGCAGGGGGCCGAGACCGGCACAAAAATCAGGTGAAGGTGTTCCAGAGAGCATGAGCAAGACTATTCCCAGCGCCGCCTTATTCTTTGCAACCCTTGGCCTCGCAAGCTGCCAGGCCGCGGAAATGGGGGATACCGCCCCGGTTTCCGCATCCAGTTCGGCCAGCGCCGTCGCACGGGGTGAGGCCGTCGCGCTGCAGGGGCAGTTCGCCCTTTGCCGCGACCAGCCAGGGCACTTATGCGGAACCCTGGGCGCTGGCGTTCGAGCCGGGAACGGGGCGCATCTTCATCACCGAGAAACGCGGCACGGCGAAACTCTACGATCCGGCGAGCGGCACCACCCGCGAGGTGACGGGTCTGCCCGAGGTCGCCTATGGCGGCCAGGGCGGCCTGGGCGACGTGGCCTTTGCACCCGACTATGCCAGCAGCCGCACGATCTATCTCAGCTGGGCGCAGGCCGCCAGCAGCGGCGCCCGGCGCGCTGTGGTGGGTCGCGGCACGCTGTCGTGCGAGGCCGCAGGCGAATGCCGGGTCGAGGGTCTGACGCAGATCTGGCAGCAGAGCGTGCCGATCGAGAGTCCCGGCCACTTCAGCCACAAGATCGCCTTCAGCCCCGACGGGCGTTACCTGTTCGTCGCCAGCGGTGACCGGATGCAGGGCGCCCCGGCGCAGGACCTCACCAACAACCTGGGCACCGTCGTGCGTCTTACCCCCGATGGCCGCGCCGCACCCGGCAATCCGTTTGCGGATCGCGGCGGGGCCACTGCCGAGATCTGGAGTTACGGCCACCGCAATATTCTGGGCATCGGCTTCGATCCGCAGGGGCAGCTCTGGGAAATCGAGCACGGTCCGGCCGGCGGTGACGAGCTGAACCGTGTCGAGCGCGGCGCCAACTACGGCTGGCCGACCCGCAGCAACGGCGATAACTATGATGGCAGCAACATCCCCGATCACACCGCAGACGATGGCTTTGCCAAGCCCGCGATCAGCTGGGATCCGGTCATCGCGCCCGGGGACATGATCTTCTACACAGGCGACATGTTTGCCGATTGGCGCGGACAGGTGCTGGCGGCGAACCTGCGCACCACCTCCATCAGCCGCATCGCCGCAGATGCCAGCGCGAACAGCGCCAGCGAGGAGGCGCGGTACGAGTTCCCCCACCGGCTGCGCGACATTGCCCAGGCTCCCGACGGGGCGGTGTGGGTGATCGAGGATGGCGAAGGCGGACGGCTTATCCGCCTGACGCCGCGCTAGTTTCGATTGCGCACCCGGCCCGCCCGCCCTATCGGCGCGCGCCCATGGATGCCGCAACCGCCACGCTGATCCCGCTCGAAGCGGTCGAGCCCGCGATGATCGAACACTTGCTCGATCGCGCGTTCGGCGATGGGCGTCATGCCCGCACCGCCTATCTCGTGCGACAGGGCACCGAATGGCTGCCTGGCCTGAGCTTCGCCATGCTCGACGAGGATGCGCTGCTGGCCGGCACGATCCAGGTCTGGCCGGTCGCGCTGACCGATCCCGGCGGCCGCCGCCACCCGATGCTGATGGTCGGTCCCGTCGCCGTCGTGCCCGAACGGCAGGGTGAGGGCTTCGGCCAGGCATTGATGGCAGCGATGACCGCCACGATCGACGCCTCGGCGAGGCAAGGGGCAGCCCCCCTGCCCCAGGTCCTGATCGGCGATCCCGACTATTATCAGCGCTTCGGCTTTGCCGCCGCGCCCCCGCAGGGGTGGCACTTGCCCGGCCCGTTCGAGCGCCATCGCCTGATGGTTCGCTGCGACAATCCGGCCGTTCTGCCGGACGAAGGCACGCTCGGCCCTTGGATTGGCTGACGCGCCGTGCCATCGGACTGTAACCGATGGCCTATGATGTTCCCCCCGACCTTGCCGCGCTGAGCCTTGCCGAGATCACCGACCTGGTCGCGGCGCGCAAGCTGCCGCCGGTCGACCAGTGGAACCCGCAGGCCACCAGCGACAGCAGGATGCGCATTGCCGAGGGCGGCACGTGGTATCACGACGGCAGCCCGATCACCCGCGCAGGGATGGTGCGCGCCTTTGCCAGCCTGCTGCGCCGCGATGCGGATGGCAGCCACTGGCTCGTCACCCCGCATTACCGGCAGAGTATTGCCGTGGAGGATGCAGCCTTCATGGCGGTGGACATGAAGGCCGAGGGCGGCGCACTGACATTCCGCCTCAACACCGATGATCTTGTCGTGGCCGGCCCCGATCACCCCCTGCGCGCCGCGGGCGATGCCGATGCGCCGGCGATCTACCTCGCCGTGCGCCATGGCACGGAGGCGCGGCTGGACCGGTCAACCTGGCTGCAACTTGTCGATCACGCGCTCGCCGGCGGCGGCGATGGCAGTCCCGATACCCTGCGCGTGGAAAGCCAAGGCGCGACATTCGTCCTGGTGCCGGCATGAGCGCGCTGTTCGATCGGCTTGCGCGGCTGTTCGAGGCCACCCATCACATCGGCATAGAGGGGATGCGCGACGACAGCGATTTCGCGCCCGAACCCTTGCGCGATGCCGCCGTGCTCATCGCCGTCACCGACCGCGCGGACCCCGGCTTGTTGCTCACCCATCGGCCAGAGACCATGGCCGCCCATCCCGGACAGGTCGCCTTTCCGGGCGGCAAGCTGGAGCCGGGCGAGGATGCCATCGCCGCGGCACTGCGCGAGGCCGAGGAGGAACTAGCCATCGACCCTGCGCAAGTGCGCGTGGTGGGTGCGGCCGAACCGTTCGTCACGGGGTCGGGCTTCCTGCTCACCCCGGTGCTCGGCCTCGTCCCGCACGATCTGCCGATCCGGCCCGACCCGCGCGAAGTGGCCGACTGGTTCGAGGCGCCGCTGCGCCACGTTCTCGACCCCGCGAACCACGTGGCGAAAACAGGCCTGTTTCGCGGGCACGAGCGTGCCTACACCCAAATCGACTGGCAGGGCCACCGCATCTGGGGCATCACCGCCGGCATCATCGTCAACCTGTCACACCGGCTGGCGTGGACGGAACTGGCCGATGGCTGAGGACGCGCGAAGCCTGCCTCCTACACTGCCCGCCAACGCCTGGTGCGGCCGCGCCGACCTGCTGCGCCTTGTCGAGGTGCTGGGCGCAGAGAACCTGCGCTGGGTCGGCGGCGCGGTGCGCGATACGTTGCTGGGCAGCAGCGCGCACGATATCGACGCTGCCACGACGCACCAGCCCGCAGAGGTCGTGCGGCGACTGGAGGCCGCCGGCATTCGCTCCGTCCCCACCGGCATTGCGCACGGCACCATTACCGCCGTGCTCGACGGCGGCCACGTGGAGATCACCACGCTGCGCCATGACGTCGCCACCGATGGACGCCACGCCAACGTTGCCTTCACGGACGACTGGCGAGAGGACGCCGCAAGGCGCGATTTCACCATCAACGCGCTTTATGCCCATCCCCTGACGCTCGAGATTTTCGACTGGTTCGGCGGATTGGCCGATCTCGCCGCCAGCCGCGTGCGCTTCATCGGCGACGCGCGGGCGCGTATTCGCGAGGATCACCTGCGCATCCTGCGCTATTACCGCTTCCAGGCGCGGTTCGGCAGCGTGCTGGATGCCGAGGCGGAGGCCGCCTGCGCCGAACTTGCCCCCATGCTCAAGGGCCTCAGCCGCGAGCGGGTGGGCTGGGAATTGCAGAACCTGCTCTCCCTCGCCGACCCTGTGGAAACGGTGCGACGCATGGCCGGGAATGGCGTGCTTGCCGTGGTGCTGCCGGAAACTGGCGAGCGCGAGATCGATGCCTTTGCCGCGCTCGTGAAGGCGGAGGCGGACGCTGCCTTGCCGCCATCCTCCATCCGCCGGCTAGCCGCGCTGCTGCCCGCCGATCCCCGGGTGGCCGAGACCGTTGCCGCACGGCTGCGCCTGTCCACGGCGTCGCGCCGCCGTTTGGTGACGGCGGCCCGGCGCGACGACGCGCCCGGCGATGCCCGCGCACTCGCCTTCCGGCTGGGGCGGGAGGAGGCCTACGACCGGTTGCTCCTCACGGACAGCGATACGGCTCCGCTCAACGGCTGGGACATTCCGCAGTTTCCGCTGAAGGGCGGCGCCGTGGTGGAGCGCGGCGTGGGTGCGGGGCCCGCTGTCGCACGCATCCTCAACATGGTGCAGGATCGCTGGATTGCAGAGGGCTTCCCCGACGCCGAACGGGTGCATGCGATGCTCGAAGACCTGCTGGCCGCCGAGCGCCACAATCCGGACACAGTCAACATCAGTACTTGAAACCTGCCGTTCCGATGGTGCAGGAGGGGTTCAGGGAACAGGCCTTACAAGGCGATCCCAAGGGAAGGGACCGGATTGGGTCCCAGTGTCTGCCCCGGGTATCTGGCCCGGACGGCTTGCCGCCCGCATAGATGTTTCCGGCCATCGTCGGATACTATCCACCACGCTCTGCGCCTCATGCGCGCATGGCTCAACAAGGGAATTTCGCATGAAGATTATCGCTTTCACCGCCGCTGCCGCCTTGGCCGCCCTCACCGCCGCGCCCGCCGCGGCGCAGGATGCTGGTGCCACCGTGATGGGCAACGACGGCGTCGCCATCGGCACCGTACTGGCGAACGACGGCACCACCGTGGTTCTCGACACGGGCACCTGGCAGGTTCCGCTCGGCCCCGATGCCTTTGCCCAGAACGAGGGCACATGGACGCTCAACACCACCAAGGCCGAGCTTGAGACCGCCTACAGCGGCATGGTGGCCGAACAGGAAGCCGCGCTCGCGTCGGCGCTGACCGTGGGCGCCGAGGTGGTGACCGCCGATGCCCAGGCGCTCGGCCCGGTGAGCGAGGTCAACGATACCACCGTGGTCGTCACCCACATGGATACCCCGCTCGCCCTGCCGCGCGAAGCCTTTGCCGTCGACGGCAACGGCACGCTGATGGTGCGCGCCGACATGGCGGCGATCATGGCGGCGATGAACGGCGCCGGCTGAACCTCGGCACGACGCATTTGGAAGGGGCCGGCGGAGCGATCCGCCGGCCCCTTTTTTTGCGTCGCCTGATCCTATCGCGTCAAAAGGTGTTGTCCTTCGGGAAACCCTGCGGGGGCAGGCGGCCCGCCGCGCCGCGGGCGACCTTCCACATACCGATTTCATTCTCCGTCCGCGTGCGGCCCGTATCGCCGCCCATCGCCCAGCTGAGCCCATCGGCAAGCGTGAACGTGGTCGCATCCGACAGGCCGCCGCCACCCGGCCCCGGGCGGTAGCGTTGCAGGGTCACGCCCTGCCCGCGGCTCATCACCGGCATCTCCTCCAGCGCGAAGACCACCAGCTTGCGGTTTTCTCCCACCACCGCGACATGATCGTGTGCGGGGGCGACGGGACGGACCACCAGCAGCTTCGCGCCGGCTTTCAGGTTGACCACCTGGCGGCCCTTGCGCGTTTCGGCCAGCAGCTCGTCGGTGATGGCGACAAAGCCCTTGCCGATGGTGCTGGCGAGCAGGAGCTGCTTGTCCCTTTCGTGCACCACCAGGTTCACGATCTTCGCGCTCGCATCGATGTCGAGCGTGTTGCGCACCGGTTCGCCGAAACCGCGCGCACCGGGCAGCCGGTCCGCCCCCAGCGTGAAGAAACGCCCGTCGTCGCCGGCGATGAGGAGCTTGTCGGTCGTCTGGCAATGGATGGCAAAGGCCGGCCCGTCGCCTTCCTTGTACTTGAAATCGCCCGCGCCGTCCGTGCCCAGGTCGACGTGGCCCTTGGCCGCGCGCACCCAGCCCTTCTGGCTCAGGATGACGGTGACCGGCTCCTTCTCGATCATCGCGCCCGGATCGTATTCCACCGTCGGGGCGGCCTCGGCGATGGTCGTGCGGCGGCGGCCCAGCGCGGTCTCTTCGGCATAGTCCTTGCGCAGCGCGGCCATGTCCCGTTTCAGGCGGTTGCGTTGCTTGATCGGGCTGGCCAGCAGCGCCTCGAGCTCGCCCTGTTCCTTCAGCAGGTCATCCTTTTCGCCGCGCAGCTGCATCTCTTCCAGCTTGCGCAAGCTGCGCAGCCGCATGTTGAGGATTGCCTCGGCCTGGCGGTCGGTCAGAGCGAATTCGGCCATCATCACGGCCTTGGGCTCGTCCTCG
Organism: Aurantiacibacter arachoides; assembly: GCF_009827335.1. Taxonomy (GTDB): domain Bacteria; phylum Pseudomonadota; class Alphaproteobacteria; order Sphingomonadales; family Sphingomonadaceae; genus Alteraurantiacibacter; species Alteraurantiacibacter arachoides. The sequence continues at coordinate 1,646,629 of NZ_WTYH01000001.1, forward strand.
GTACGGATGATCTCGATCACCCGGTCGAGGTTGAGGAAGGCGATGATGTAACCTTCGACCAGCTCCAGTCGGTCGGCGATTTTCGCCAGTCGATGCTGGCTGCGGCGCTGTAGGATGTCGATCTGGTGCGCCACCCAGTGGGTCAGCAGTTCCTTCAGCCCCATCACCATCGGCGTGCGCGTATGATCGAGCACGTTGAGGTTGAGGCTGAAACGCGTCTCCAGATCGGTGAGCTTGTAGACGCTTTCCTTCAGCAGTTCCGGATCGACGTTGCGGCTGCGCGGCACCAGGACGATGCGGATATGCTCGTCGCTCTCGTCGCGCACGTCCTCCAGGATCGGCAGCTTGCGATCGCCGATCAGCGCGGCAATCTGCTCGATCAGCTTGCCCTTGGGCACCTGGTAGGGGATTTCGCTGATGACCAGCTGCCAGCCGCCGCCCTTCGCGCGCTCGATCCCCGCAAGCCGGTTGGTGTCACTGTCGGCTTCGGGCGCATGGAACCTGCCGCGCAGGCGAAAACTGCCGCGCCCGGTTTCATAGGCGTGGGATATGGCCGCGGCGCTATCCACCACCAGCCCGCCGGTGGCAAAGTCCGGACCTTGGAACTTGGCCATCAGTTCGGCATGGGTGACGTCCTTGTTGAACAACACCAGCTCGGCCGCGTCGAGCACTTCGGCCACGTTGTGGCTGGGCACGGATGTGGCCATGCCCACCGCGATCCCGCTCGACCCGTTGGCGAGGAGGTTGGGGAACAACCCAGGGAAAAGGACCGGTTCCTCCTCCTCGTTGTTGTAGGTCGGCACGAAGTTCACCGTGCCCTCGTCCAGCCCGGCCATCAGCTGCATCGCGGTGCGCGTCAGGCGGCATTCGGTGTAGCGTTCGGCCGCCGCGCCATCGCCATCGATGTTGCCGAAATTGCCCTGCCCCTCCACCAGCGGATAGCGCAGCGAAAATGGCTGGGCGAGGCGCACCATGGCATCGTAGAGCGCCACGTTGCCGTGCGGGTGGTACTTGCCCATCACGTCGCCGACGACGCGGCTGGACTTCTTGAACGAGCTGTCGGGTGACAACCGCAGCCCGCGCATGCCCCACAGGATACGGCGGTGAACAGGTTTCAGACCGTCGCGCAGATCGGGCAGCGAGCGCGCGGTGATCGTGGAGAGGGCGTAGACCAGGTACCGTTCGGACAGGGCGCTTTCGAACGGCTCGCGCTCGATCCCTTCCTCGGCAATGGGCTCGTCGGGCGTAATCGTGTCGTCGGGAGGGCTTGCCATGCGGCTCGCCCTATCACCGTCACCGTTCGGCTGACAGTTCGGAAACCGCCTCTTTCCCCATCCGTTGGGCGAGCAAAGGCTAATTCAAAGAAAGGTCCTTTCCCCAATGTCAAAGCGCATCATGATCCTCGCCACCAACGGTTTCGAGCAATCCGAACTGGAACAGCCCAAGGCGACACTGGAAAAGCAGGGCTACGAATGCATCGTCGTCAGCCCGGAAGAGGGCGAGATAAAGGGCTGGGACCAGGATAACTGGGGCGACAGCGTGAAGGTCGACATGGCGCTCGCCGACGCCAACGAGAGCGATTTCGATGCCCTCGTTCTGCCCGGCGGCCAGATGAACCCCGATATCCTGCGCATGGAAGACAAGGCCATCGAACTCGTTCGCGCCTTCGACGATGCAGGCAAGCCGATCGCGGCGATCTGCCATGGCCCGTGGCTGCTGGTGGAAGCCGACATCGTCGACGGTCGCAAGGTGACGAGCTGGCCGTCGGTGCGCACCGATTTGGAAAACGCCGGTGCCGACGTGGTGGACGACAAGGCCGTTGTCGACGGCAACCTCGTGACCAGCCGTAACCCGGACGACATTCCCGCCTTCTGCGAGGCGCTGATCGACCTGCTCGAAACCGAGACTGCCGAAATCGCCTGATCGGCTTTCACCGTCAGTTCGCGGAAGGCCCCGTCGCTCGACCGAGCGGCAGGGCCTTTTGGCGGCTGGGTCAAACGAAAAGTGAAATGCGCGCGTGGCGATGAGCCGGATGACGGTAAGCTACGAAAGCGCCGCGCCAGTAGGCATTGAATTTCTTTCACCGGCGCGCGGCGCATTCGGTGCAGTCGGTGGGATTCTCGGCTCTCTGGCGGCCATTGCCATTCTGCTGGCGACGGTTGGCATACCGGTGCTAGGCGGCTTGCTGGGCCTGCGCTGGCTCAGGCAGCGGCTTGCCGTGGGTCCCGCGGCGGTGGGCTGATCGCTTGCAGGCGGTCCTAGCGGCTGGCGAGCACAGCCGCCTGCCGCAGGACAGCCTCGGCGTGCATCTCTCCTGACAGGGCAAAGGCGAACGGGCCTTCTTCCCAGTAGGCAAGCGAGCGGCCGTCCTGCCGGGTCAGCAAGGGCAGCCGTTCGGCCGGCGTTTCGGCGCGCGTGGCGAAGAGCGAAAAGCTCTCGCCCTCGCCGGTTCGGAAAGCGACCGCCACCGAAACGCCCAGGTCCGATGGGAACACCTGCACGTCCTCGACCCGCCAACCTGATGGCACGGCTGGCAGCGCAATACCGGTTGCCCGTTCAATCTCCGTCCGGTCCAGCAGTGCACTGTCCACCTGCGATGCCATGCGTCTGCGCGCCTCGCTCGCATCGAAGGATGCATCGGCCTCGGCAATGAAGTTCGCTGCGCTCGCCGGCTGGGTGCTGACGCCCAGGTCGTTGGCGAGCCAGCCTGCCCCGAAGGCGGCGGCGACCATGGCGGCGCGCTTCCATCCGGCGAGCGGCGCACTGCCGCGGCTGGCACGAAACGGCAAGACCTCAGCCGAACGCAGCCGGTGACCGACCAGTGTGCCCTTGGTGCTGCCCGACACGCGTTCGAACCGCATCTGCGGCCAGTTGCTGCGCCAGCGCCGGGCGACGATCCGCTCACCCGGGCGCGCCGCATCGTCAAGCAGCACGATGGCACCGGGCGAAAGGCGGTCGAACAGGCTTTCCGCAGCACCGCGGATGGTGGGATGCACGGTCCACGGCGGGCCGTCGATGATGAGCAGGTCGATCTGCGCCGGAACCTCGGGCAGATCGTACCAGGTGCCGGACCATCCCGGAATTTCCGCACGCAGCGGCGCGTGCTGCAACCGGGCCGACGCCCCTTCCTCGCGCAGCCAGTTGCGCGTCGCGTCCACGAAACCCGCGTGCTGGTCGAAACTGTAGAGCTGGCCGCCGCCGTTCAATGCCAGCGCCCGCGCGCACACCAGCGTGGATGCGCCCGCGCCAAGCTCCACCACCACCTGCGGCCGCAGCTCTTCAACGGCATCGACGATGCGGTGGAGAAAGCCCGTGTCCGCCTTCCAGCTGCCCAGGTTGGGCAAGGCATCGTCGGCCAGCCCCACGCGCTTCAGCAACGCGCGCTTGCTGGCCTTGGTGCCGCCCCACAGGCTCATCGCCAGCCACGGCCAGCCGATCGCACCGAAGCCGATGCGCCAGGCAGTGTCGGTCCACGAACGCCGGGGGACGGCAACGCTTTGCTCGCCATCGTCAAGGGTGCGGAATTGAGTGGTGTGGCGCGAGGTCATGATGGCTTACCGGGTTGGGGGGACGGCGGCGGGGTCCTTACGACCACGCGCTAGCCGCGCCAATGTTAATCGACGCTGGCACGGATCAGAACCCTTGCGCATCGTTGCTGTCCGCGGGAATGCGAACCGCGATCCCGTCGAGCGCAGGGGACAGCACGATCTGGCACGACAGGCGACTGGTGGCATGAACGTCGGCGGCGAGGTCGAGCATGTCCTCCTCCTCCTCGCTGGGCGCAGGCAGCTTGCCGAACCATTCGGGCGCCACGATCACGTGGCAGGTGGAACAGGCCATTTGGCCCTCGCACGTGCCCTCCAGCGGCAAACCGGCCGCCTGCCCCACTTCGAGCAGACGATCGCCGACGGCGGCTTCGGCGTCGATCCGCTCGCCCTTGCGGGTGACGAAGTGGACTTTCACGGATTGCGTCATTGCCCGTTCGCCGCGTCGAGAATGGCGGCAACGCCCGTTTCAAGCTGCTCCATCGTGGTGTAGCGGCCCCAGCCGATGCGGATCGAGCTCTTCGCCTGTTCGTCCGACAGGCCGATGGCTTTCAGCACATGGCTGGTCTTGCCCGAACCGCTGGCACAGGCGCTGCCGGCAGAGAACATGACGTCGCGACATTCGCTCATCAGACGCGCCACGTCGAGCCCGCTGCGACGCACGTTGAGGTTGGCGTGAAGGCGCGTGTCTTCGTCACCGTTCAGCGCCCAGTTGCTGGCGAACATGGCGCGCGCACGGGTCCACAGCTTCTCGGCATGATCGGCGTCATCGTCCATCCGCTCCTTTGCCACCGCCGCCGCCGCGCCGAATCCGGCGACGAGCGCAGTGCTGAGCGTGCCCGAGCGATAGCCTTCCTGCAAACCGCCGGTGATCTGCGGATCGAGTTCCAGCCCGTGCCGGACCCACAGCGCGCCGATGCCCTTGGGGCCATAGATCTTGTGCGCGGAAATGGCGATCATGTCCGCGCCCGTCACCTCCATCTTGCCGTAGCTTTGCACGGCGTCGCACAGGAACAGGGCGTTGTGTTCCTTGGCCTTGCGGTGCCATTCGACGGTGGGCTGGATCGTGCCGATCTCGTTGTTGACCTGCATCACGCAGACCAGCCGCGTGCCCTGCGGCAGGCTCTGGCTGGTATTGCACTGTCCGTTCGCGGCGACGTTGAGCAGGTGGCGGCGGCCCAGCGCCTCGGCCGTTTCATAAACGGCGGCGTGCTCGATGGCGGAAACGCTGATCGGGCCATCGCCGCCCGCCCCCCGCATGGCGAGGTTGATCGCCTCGCACGCGCTGCCGGTGAAATGCACCGTGCCGCCCGGCGGCAGCAGGCCGGCCACCTGCTCGCGCGCGAAATCGATCGCCGCGCCGGCCATGCGGCCCATGCGGTGCGGGCTGTGCGGATTGCCGAAACCGGAGCCCTCCGCCGTATCCAGCCATTTCAACATGGCATCGCGCGCCTCGGGCGCCAGCGGCGTGGTGGCCTGGTTGTCGAGGTAGATCATCGCCCGCCCCTAGAGCGAAGCCCAGGCCTGCGCAAATGCGTCCAGCTCCGCCGCTGTGGTGTTCCACCCCAGGGAGACACGGATCGTGCGCCGGGCGGTGTCGTCGTCGAGACCGAAGGCCTTGAGCACACGGCTGGGTTTGAGCGATCCGGACGAACAGGCGCTGCCTGCCGAAACTGCGAAACCCAGCGCGTCGAGCCGGATCAGCAGGGCCTGCGCGCTCATTGACGCGTGCGTGAGGGGCACGATGTAATCGACCTGCTGGCCCATGCGCAGCACGCTGTCGCCAAACCCCGCCACGAATGCTGACCGTTGTTCCGGGCTCGTCGCCCAGTCGCCCGCTTCCAGCGCGGCGGCCATGCCCATCGCGCCGGGCAGGTTCTCCGTCCCCCGCCGGTAGCCGCGCTCGTGCCCGCCTGCGGGCTTGAGCATGGCGAAATCCCTGACCAGCAGCGCGCCGATACCGATGGGACCGCCGAACTTGTGCGCCGCGACGATGACCATGTCGGCCATCGCTGGGACGGCCAGCTTGCCAGCGGATTGCGCGCAATCGACGAACAGGGACCCGTATCTGCCATGAACGACTTTGGCGATCGTTTCGATGTCCTGGCGAGTGCCAGTTTCGGAATTGACCTGCTGCACCGCTACCAGCGACCGCGATGCGATGTCCGCACGCAGCGCGAGACAGCCATCGACGAGGCCCAGTTCCTGTGCGCCCCGGCTCGCCACGAAGCCGTAGATGGCGTCATGTTCGACGCCGCTGAGCGCTCTGGTGGAAACAACGGCATCGTCAAATGCCAGTCGTGCCGCCTCGCTCGCACCGCTGGTGAAGATCAGTTCGCCCTGCCAGCCCAGCGCCGCCTTGCAGCGTTCGCGCGCATCCTCCAGCGCGGCGCGGGCGCGGCGGCCCTCTGCGTGCGGACTGGACGGGTTGGCCCACATCGCGAAGCCTTTTTCCATCGCCGCTCGCGCCTCGGGCCGCAGGGGCGAGGTGGCGGCGTGATCCAGATAGATACGGCTCATGTCAGAAGAATTGCGATTTTCGGCACCATGCCTATATAGCCGCCACCTTCCGCCGCGCCAGTCGATCCCGGCTGCCTTGGCGGGCCACCATTCCAGCAAGGCCATATCCGCCCATGCCGCATGTCATCTTTCCCGGCCCCGAAGGCCGTCTCGAAGGTCGTTTCAACCCCGGACCGCGGCCGCGCGCGCCCGTTGCCATGATCCTGCACCCGCACTCGCAGGGCGGCGGCACCATGAACGACCGGATCGTGCAGCGGCTGTACAAGACCTTCGTGAACCGCGGCTTTGCCACCCTGCGCTTCAACTTTCGCGGCGTGGGCCGCAGCCAGGGCAGCTTCGACAACGGCATTGGCGAGCTGTCGGATGCGGCCAGCGCGCTCGATTGGGTGCAGCAGATCCACCCTGAAGCGCAGGTGACTTGGGTCGCCGGCGTCAGCTTTGGCGCGCTGATCGGGATGCAGCTGTTGATGCGCCGCCCTGAAATCCGCGGCTTCATCTCCATCGCCCCGCCCGCCAACATGTACGATTTCAGCTTCCTGGCGCCGTGTCCGGCCAGCGGCATCTTCGTGCAGGGAACGGCGGACACGGTGGTGCAGCCGCAGGCGGTGACCAAGCTGGTGGAAAAGCTGCGCACGCAAAAGCACATCACCATCCACCACGACGAGATTCCACGGGCGAACCACTTCTTCGAGAACGAGACCGACGAGCTGATGGCCTCCGTCGACAAGTATCTCGACTTCCGCCTCGACCCGAGCTGCCCGATCACCTGATCGCGGCGCAAGCCCGCCATTTCCGGTGCCGCAAACCCCGTCAGCCCTGGCTGGCGGGGTCGCTCTTGCTTGGGTAAATGTAACATGGTATCGTGACAGTATAACATAACTGAGAGGATCCTGCCATGTCGTATGCCAACGCCATTGCCACACCTGCCGACCGGGCCAAGGCCGCGGTCTCGGTGATTGCCATCCATGCTCTGGTCGGGTTCGGTATCGTCACCGGCCTGACCGTGACCGGCGCGATAACCATCGACGATGAGACGCTTGTCGGCATCGATCTGACCGATCCGCTGCCCCCGCCACCGCCCCCGCCCGAGCCGATCGAGACGGCCACCCCGGACGTGCCCGTCGCCTACCTGCCGCGGGTCGCGCCGAAACCGCCGATGGAACTTGCGCCGAGCAACCCCATTACAGTCGCACCAATTACCGACCGTGTGCCGAGGGACACCTTCTTCGTACCCGGCCCCACGGTTGATCGCGGGCCAGTGGTCGCCCCCCGGCCATCACCCTCCCCCAGCCCGGTCATCGCACCCGTCGCCGCCATTCCGCGCAACGGGCCGGCCGGATGGTTCACCAACGACGACTATCCGCGCCGCGAACTGACTCGCGAAAGCGAGGGGACAGCGCGCTATCGCCTCATCGTCGGCACGGATGGCCGGGTGGATGCCTGCGAGATCACTGCGGGCACCGGTCATGCCGGGCTCGACACCGCGACGTGCCGTCTGATCCAGACCCGCGCGCGTTTCGATGCCGCGACCAATGCCTCGGGCGAGCGCGTCGTCGGTACCTATACCGGCAGCGTCAGCTGGCAGATTCCCGAATAGGCGCAGCCAGCCCGCCGCACCTATCGGGTTCGGGCGGCAGCACCAGCCAGCGTGTCGCCGTCCGACGTCGGGGCCAGCCAGATGGCGACGTTGGCGGCCATCGTCAGCACCAGCAGGGCCATCAGACCCGCCTGCTTCCTGTGTCCGCGCCGCCACGCCACCACTGCCGCGGCGGACATGGCAATCGCGGCGAGCACCACGATCGAGATGATGAGATCGGTCATGCCGCGCATGGTGGCGCGGCCTTTCGCTTGACGCAAGCGGTTGCTTGCGCAACCACTTGCCCCATGCACAAGCCCTTCGATCTCTCGCTTTCCCGTCGCCAGCTGATCGGCGCGATGGGTGCTACCACCGCGCTTTCCGTGTTGCCCGGTTGCGTCACCACGCCCGCTGCCCCGGCCCAGAGCGCCGCCGCACTGCTCGACAGCTTTGCCTGGAACCTGCTGGAACACGAACCGGCCCGCGCCACCAGCCTGGCGGTCGACACGGGCGCAAAGTCCTACCTGCGCGGACGACTGGCCGATGCCACCCCCGCCGGCCAGGATGCCTATGCCGCGACCCTGCGCGCCGATCTGGCGCGCGCCCGCGCGTTCCCCAGGGATGGGCTGGACCCGGCCACGCGAACCAGCTTCGAAGTCGTCGAAAGCGCCTATTCAACGGCGCTCGAAGGGTTCGCGCTGCCCTATGGCGACATTCCCGTCGGCACCTGGCGCACTGCGCCCTATGTCGTCATCCAGAACGTGGGCGCCTACAACGACATTCCCCGCTTCCTCGATTCCGAACACCCGATCAAGACGCGCGAAGATGCAGAGGCCTACCTCTCGCGACTGGAAGCCATCCCGGGCGTGATGAGGGGCGAGCTCGAGCGCATCCGGCAGGCGCGCAGCCTGGGCGTGGTGCCACCCGATTTCCTGCTCGACAAGGCGATTACCGCGGTAAGCGCCCAGCGTGACGACGCCGCGCAAGGCGGTTCACTGGTCGAATCGCTGGTGCGCCGCACGCGCGAAGAAGGCATCCCGGGCAACTGGCGGGACCGTGCGCAGGCCCTCGTCACCGGCGGCGTCGCTCCGGCGCTCGGCGTGCAGCTGGCCGAACTGCAGACCCAGCGCGGCATGGCCCGCAGCGCGCCCGGCATGAACGCGCAGCCCGGCGGCGAGGAGTGGTATCGCTGGGCGCTCAAGTCCTCCACCACGACGGACCGCTCCGCGCAGGACATCCACCGCCTCGGCATGGATACGCTGGCCGACATTCACGGCCGGATGGACCCGCTGCTGCGCGATCTGGGCTATGCAAGCGGCAATCCCGGCCAGCGCATGGTGCAGCTCGGCGACGATGACCGGTTCAAGTTCTCTCCCGGCGATACCGGCCGTGCCGAGGTCATCAGCTTCCTTGAAGAGCGCATCGACTGGATCCGCGCGCAGATGCCGCGCGCCTTTCGCCGCGTGATCGACCCCGCGGTTGAGGTCCGCCGGATTCCGGTGAACGAGGAGGCTGGCGCCGCGGGTGCCTACGGCGGCGCGCCCGCCATCGACGGGTCGCGTCCCGGCATCTTCTGGATCAACCTTGGCAACATGGAAGACCTGCGACAGATCGAACTGCCCACGCTCGCCCACCACGAGGCCATTCCCGGTCACGTCTGGGAAGGCGAATATTCCAACCAGCTGCCGCTGATCCGGGCGATCCTGGCGTTCAACGCCTTTTCCGAAGGCTGGGCGCTCTATTCCGAGCAGCTGGCCGACGAACTGGGCGCCTACGATGACAACCCCGCATGGCGGCTGGGATATATGAACGATGCGGCCTTCCGCGCCGTGCGGCTGGTGGTGGACACCGGCATCCACGCGCTGGGCTGGGACCGCGAGCGGGCGATCGCCTTCTATGCCGAAAACCTGGGCAAATCGCGCGAGGACAGCGCGCGCGAGATCGATCGCTATTGCAGCTGGCCGGGGCAGGCCTGCGGCTACATGGTCGGCAAGCTGGAAATCCTGCGCCAGCGCGAGCGGGCGATGGCGGCGCTCGGATCGCGGTATGACCTGCGCGATTTCAACCAGGCGGTGGTCGATGCGGGCAACACCCCGCTAGACGTGCTGGCGGGCAACATCGGACGCTTCATCGGGACCGCGGGCGGGTAACCGTTGCCTAGCGCGCGGTGACCTCGGCTCCCTCGCGCGGCTCCAGGCGTATTTCGTAGAGCCGCGGCCACAGCTTGCCGGTGACGAACAGGCGCTGCCCATCAGCATCCCAAGCGATGCCGTTCAGCACCGCGTCGGGATCGGCCATCCGGTTCGCTTCCGCCAGTGGGCGCAGGTCGGCAACCTGGCGCACCACGCCGCTCGCCGGATCGATGAACAGCAGGAAGCCCGTGTGCCACACGTTGGCGACGATCTGCCCGTCGATGAATTCGAGCTCGTTCAACTGGTCGACCTCGCGCCCGCCCAGCGTCACCACCACTTCGCGCGCGACCTCCAGCGTTTCCGGATCGAGAAAGCGCAGCGTGGAGGAGCCATCCGAAGCGATCAGGTGCGTGCCGTCCTCGGTCAGCCCCCAACCCTCGAACGGAAAGGCGCGCGTGTCGATGGGCGCAAGCGTGGCGAGGTCCCAGCGATGCACGACCTTGTCCGTCCACGTCAGGCTGACGAGCGTATCGCCCCACAGCGCCAGGCCCTCGCCGAACTGTTCGGCGGGAAGTGCGGCGCTCGCTTCGACCAAGCCACTGGTCAGGGTCAGGCGGCGAATTTGTGACTGCCCCTCGCGCCCGGTGCTCTCGTACAACGCGCCGTCGTGCCACAGTAGCCCTTGCGTGAAGGCGGCGCTGTCATGCGGATAGGTGGCGACGATGACCGGGTCGGCGACCACCACGGCGGGTGCGGCGTCCTGCCCGACGACCGGCGCGGCGACGGGCGCTGCGACCTGCGCCGACGGGGACAGCCCCGTCGCGGCGCTCAGGGCAAGCCCGGCACCAATTGCGAGGATGGTGAACGGCTTCATCGCAGCGCTTGTGCGCTGCGCCACATTGCCCGTCAATGAAGCCCGCTGGCAGGTGCGCTAGCGCCGCTTGGTAAGGCCTCCGACGATCGAACCCAGAATGCCGCCGAGGTCGGGGCCGGCAGGAGCGGCCGCCGCACCCCCGGTCCCGCCACGCCCTCGCTGGGCAAGATAGCCAAGCGCCGCCATCGCGAGGATGGGCAGCATTTTCTTTAGAAGATCCTGGCTGATCCCGGTGCTTTGGGCGGCTTCGTTCGTGACCGAGCGGCTGACGTCCTTGTTGCCGAAGATTTCGCCAAGGATGTCGTTGCCCTGCTTCACCGGCGTCGGGCTGCCGCCCAGCACCGCCTCGAGCAGGCCCCCGCCCATGCCTCCCCCAAGGGCACCGCCGAGGATCGAACCGAGCCCGCCCAAGGGGTCAGCCGCCGCGCCCGCGCTACCGGCAGAGCTGCGCCCCATACCTGCCACGATCGCGGGCAGCAGCGCGTTGGCACCGGTGCGCGCCGTGTTCTGGTCGACGCCGAGCTCGCGCGCCATTGCGTCGATGGCGCCCGATTGCTGCAGGGCTTGGGCAAGGCTCATGGGGAAGTCTCCGATTGCTGGAAGGGTCGCCGCATCAACGCACGGGCCGCAAAAATAGGCCCCGCTCCGGCCGAAGCCGGGCGGGGTCCTCCTCTCCAACTCGAAATCCGTGAGAGCGTCAGGCAGCCTGCGGAGCGGCCTGGCGCACGCCCTCGTCGACATGCTCGGCGAACTGGCGGAAATTCTCCACGAACAGCTCGACCAGCTTCTGCGCGGTGGCGTCGTATTCGCCCTTGTCCGTCCAGGTGCTGCGCGGGTCGAGGATCGTCTGGTCGATGCCTTGCGCTTCAAGCGCGGGAACGCTGACCGGCACGTCGAAGCCGAAGTTGGGATCCTTGCGGAATTCGACATCGTCGAGGTCACCGTCGAGCGCGGCGTTGAGCAACGCGCGGGTGGCCTTGATCGGCATCCGCTTGCCCACGCCGTACTTCCCGCCGGTCCAGCCGGTGTTGACCAGCCAGCAGGTTGCTCCGCCCTCGGCAATGCGCTTCTTCAGCAGGTTGCCATAGACGCTAGGGTGGCGCGGCATGAACGCGGCGCCGAAGCAGGTGCTGAACGTCGCGGTCGGCTCGGTCACGCCGATCTCGGTTCCCGCCACCTTGGCGGTGTAGCCCGAGAGGAAGTGATACATCGCCTGGTCCGGCGTCAGCCGCGCGATCGGGGGCAACACGCCAAAGGCATCGGCGGTGAGGAAGATGACGTTGGACGGCGGCGGGCCGAGGTTCTTCTCGCTCGTGTTCGGGATGAACTCGATCGGATAGGCGCCGCGGGTGTTTTCGGTCTTGCTGTCGTCGGTGAAGTCGAGCTCGCGCGTGCGCTCGTCCATCGTCACGTTCTCGAGGATCGTGCCGAACATCTTCGTGGTCGCGTAGATCTCCGGCTCGCCCTCGGCCGAGAGGTTGATCATCTTGGCGTAGCAGCCGCCCTCGAAATTGAAGATCGCCTCGTCCGACCAGCCGTGCTCGTCGTCGCCGATCAGCGTGCGGCTGGCGTCGGCGGAAAGCGTCGTCTTGCCGGTGCCGGAAAGGCCGAAGAAGATCGCGCTCTTGCCGTCGGAACCGATGTTGGCGCTGCAGTGCATGGGCATGACGCCCTGCGCCGGCAGCAGGTAGTTGAGCAGGCCGAAAACGCCCTTCTTCATCTCGCCCGAATATTCGGTGTTGCCGATCAGGATCATCTTCTCGGTCAGATTGACCGCGATCACCGTGTCGCTGCGGCAACCGTGGCGTTCGGGGTCGGCCTTGAAGCTGGGCAGATTGATGATGGTGTATTCAGGCTCGAATCCGGCTAGCTCGTCGGCAGTGGGCCGCACCAGCAGCGTGCGGATGAACAGGTTGTGCCAGGCGAGCTGGTTGATGACCCGCACGTTGACGCGATATTCCGGCTGGCTGCCGCCGAACAGGTCGGCCACGAACAGTTCATCCTGGCCCTTCAGCTCGGCAAGGAAATCCGCCTTCAGCACATCCCAGTGCGCCTGGTCCATCGGCTGGTTAATGGGTCCCCAGTTGATCGACCCCTCGGTCGTCGCATCGCGCACGACGTACTTGTCCTTCACGCTGCGACCGGTGAACTTGCCGGTGTCGACGAGCAGGGCACCGTCCTTAGTCAGCTTGCCCTCACCCCGTTGCAGGGCTTCCTGGACGAGCGCGGCGGTGCCGAAGTTGGCATGAATGGTGGCGGATGTGGCGATGCCCTGTGCGGACAACGGCACCGAAAGCGATGCGGTCAAGATCTGGCTCCTCACGATCTCGAAGATGGAAAAGGTGCTATCGAGAGCGCCTTTGTTGCAGGTCGCATAGTCACCTGAAATTGCGGCGTCAATTTGCCCGGGCGAATTGCGGCGGACCCCATGCCATTGTGATCGTTCACAACGATCCAGACAGCCGCGAAAGACCTTTTGCCGGACAGCGGCGTTGTGCAAGCGCGTGTGAAAAGTTAGGTCGAACTGCACAAGGGAGCCCGATGACCGACACTTCGCACACAGCCGACACGGTCGATTCGCCGGCGGGCGAAAGCCAGCGCGTGATCGCCCTGGTCGATGACGACCGCAACATCCTCACCACGCTCTCGATCGCGTTGCAGGCCGAGGGCTACGCCACCCGGGTCTATTCCGATGGCGAGGCGGCGCTCGCCGCGCTGCGCCAGAACCCGCCGGACCTTGCCGTGTTCGATATCAAGATGCCGCGCATGGACGGGCTGGAACTGCTCAAGAAACTGCGGGAAACCTCTGATCTGCCGGTCATTTTCCTCACCAGCAAGGATCAGGAAGCCGACGAGGAAGTGGGCCTCGCAATGGGCGCGGACGATTACATCGCCAAGCCCTTCAGCCAACGCCTGCTCCTCGCGCGCATCCGCGCCATCCTGCGCCGCGCCGCGCCGCTCGATCCGCTGGATGCAACCTCGCCCGCGTCGGTCAGCGGGGCGCTCGACACGATCATGCGCGGGCGCCTGGCGATGGACCCCGCCCGCCACCAGGTGACCTGGGACGGTCGCCCGGTCAGCCTGACGGTGACGGAGTTCCTGATCCTGGAGGCGCTGGCCCAGCGCCCCGGCGTCATCAAGAGCCGCAACCAGCTGATGGACGCCGCATATCCAGACGACGTGTTCGTCGATGATCGCACGGTCGATTCGCACATCAAGCGGCTGCGGCGCAAATTCCGTTCTGCGGATCCGGAGTTCGGTGCGATCGAGACGCTTTACGGCGCCGGCTACAGCTTTTCCGATGGCTGAGGAGGTGGCAAGTGCCGGCCGCCTCGAACGGCTGGCCTTTCCCATCGGCACCTCGCTCACGAAGCGGATCCTCGCCGTCAACCTCGTGCCGCTGCTGGTGCTGGCGGGCAGCCTGTTCTTCCTCGATTCCTACCGCCGGCAGCTGCTTGACGAACGGTTCAAGCTGGCGCGGATCGAAGCGCAGATCACTGCCGAGGCGCTGGCCGGTGCCACGATCGAACGGCAGAACGCATTGCTGGTGCAGATCGGCAAGGAACAGCGGATGCGCCTGCGGATGTACGATTCCGCCGGCGTGCTGACCGCCGACAGCTTCGACCTCGCCCCGCCCAGCTTCACCTTTGACGATCCCGTGGCCGAACCCTTTATCGAGGATTTCGCCCGGTGGACCGACGCCGCGGTGAACACGCTGGTCGGCGCGCCCTCCCCCCCGCGCTACGTGGAGCCTGCGGAAACGCAGGCCGACCTGTGGCCGGAACTTGCCCGTGTGCGCCAGCAGGGTCTGAGCCAGATCGAACTGCGCCGCGCGCCCGACGGCACCCCGGTCATCAACGCGGCCGCGCCCGTGGGGGTCAACGGTGCCAGCCTGCTCACCACCCGCAACGCATCCGACATCACTGCAGCCGTGCGCGCCGCGCGCTCCAGCCTGATGACGATCATCCTGCTCGCCCTGGTCGTCTCCACCATCCTGTCGCTTTATCTTGCGTCCACCATCATCGACCCGCTGCGCCGCCTGGTCCTGTCCACCCAGCGCGTGCGGCAGGGGCGCGAGCGCGATGTCGAGGTCCCGCGCATGGACACCCGCGGCGACGAGATCGGGCTGCTGGCCCGCGCCGTATCGGACATGACGGCAACGCTGCGCCACCGGATCGACGCGGTCGAGACCTTTGCCGCCGACGTCGCGCACGAAATTAAGAACCCGCTGGCCTCGCTGCGCAGCGCCACCGAATCGCTGGCCAAGGTGACCGACCCGGACCTGCGCGCGCAACTGATCGACGTGGCCGCGCACGACGTGCGCCGGATCGACCGGCTGGTGAGCGAGATTTCGGAAGCCAGCCGGATCGATGCCGAGATGAGCCGCGCCACGTTCGAACGCGTCGACCTCGCCGACCTGTTCGCCAACGTCGTAACGCGCAAGGAAAGTCGGCATGAGACCCGGGATTGCGTCATCGAGGTCGTGCGCGGCAGCGGGCCTACCGAGGTGATGGGCGTGCCCATCCGCCTGGAAAGGGTGGCCGAAAACCTGCTGGACAACGCCATATCCTTTTCGCCCCCCGCGGGCCGCATCGTCGTCAACGTCTCGCGGTTCGACGAGCGGGTGCAGGCCAGCGTGTGCGACGAAGGCCCCGGCATCCCCGAGGATGCGCGCGAAAAGGTCTTTCGCCGGTTCAATTCGCACCGGCCCGAAGGCGAGGACTTCGGCAACCACAGCGGCCTTGGCCTCGCCATCGGGCGCACCATTGCCGAAGCGCACGACGGTGCGCTGTTCGTCGACGATCCCGACGCCGAGGGAAGCAGCGAAAGCCTCGGCGGCGCCTGTGTGGTGCTGGACCTGCCCGCGGCATGAGCGGTTCTGGCGCTACCCCTCTGGCCAACGTCAGCTGCGTGGCGATGCGCGGGCGCGGGGTGCTGATCACCGGCGATCCGGGCAGCGGCAAGTCGAGCCTGACGCTGGCGCTGCTCGACCGTGGCGGGACGCTGGTCGGCGATGACGGGGTGGACCTGGCGATAGAGGGCGGGCGGGTCGTGGCCCATCCGCCCGAGCACACCGCTGGCCTCATCGAAATCCGCAACGTCGGCCTGCTGGAGGTGCCGGTGACAAGCGCGCCCGTCGCCATCGTCATCCATCTTGCCCACGATGCCGAACGCTTGCCACTGGGTGCAGGCGAGGCGTCGCTGCTGGGCATCGGCGTGCCGCAGGTCGATCTCTACCCCGACAGCCCGGTACTGGCGCTGCGGGCCGAGGCGGCGCTGGAAATCCACGGCCTCGGCTGAGGGGGCGCTTCCCTTTGCCCTTCACATTTGTTTGCGAAGCGGCCACACCGGGCGGTGATGGAGGACACCCCGGCTCGCCCGCGCCAGCGCATCCTGCTCGTCACCGGAATGCTCGGTGCCGGCAAGAGCACGGCCTTGCGCGAACTCGAGGACCTCGGCTGGGAAGCGATCGACAACTTCCCCATCCGCCTGCTGGATCGCATGGCTGAGCAGGACGAAGGCTATTCGCTCGCCATCGGCTTCGACTGCCGCACGCGCGGCTTCATCCCCGACGACATCATCGCGCAGGTGAAGCGCTGGACCGACCAGCATGACATTGCCGTAACCACGCTGTTCCTGGACTGCGCCGGACACGAGCTGGAGCGCCGTTTCAACGAGACGCGGCGGCGGCATTTCCTGGCGCAGGACCTGCCCGTATCGAGCGGCATCGCGGCCGAACGCGAATTGCTCAGTCCGCTGCGGCGCTGGGCCGACGTGCTGATCGATACCACCGACTTTTCGGTGAACGACCTGAAACAGACCATCCGCCAGCAATTCGCCCAGACTGCCCCGCGCGAGATGACCGTGACCGTGTCCAGCTTCGGCTTTTCCCGCGGCACCCCGCCCAATGCCGATCTGGTGTTCGACATGCGCTATCTCGACAATCCGCATTGGGAGCCGGGCCTGAAAGAGCAGACCGGGCTGGACGATCCGGTGGGCGCGTTCATCGAGAACAACGCCGTCTTCACCAGCAGCTTTGCCAAGATCCGCGCCCTGCTGCTCGAACTGCTGCCGCGTTATGCCGCGCAGGGAAAGACCTACGTCAACATCGCCTTCGGTTGTACCGGCGGACGTCACCGCAGCGTCTACACCGCCGAGAAGATGGCGAAGGTCTTGCGCGAGAGCGGCTTTTCGCCCACGGTCCTGCACCGCAATCTGGGATCGCGAGCGGCGGAACTGGTCGAGGGCTCGCAACATCCGTGACGAGAGAGCCACATCCCGGAAGAACCCAAGGGCGCTTCAAGAGTTCACATCGCATATGATCGGATTGATCCTCGTCACCCACGGCCGCCTGGCCGAGGAATTCGTCGCCGCGATGGAACACGTCGTCGGTCCGCAGCAGGCTATCGCCACCATCTGCATCGGCCCCAGCGACGACATGGAGCGCCGCCGCAAGGATATCGCCCAGGCAATCGCCACCGTCGATACGGGCCGGGGCGCGATCATGCTGACCGACCTGTTCGGCGGCACGCCCTCCAATCTCGCGATCTCGTTGCTGGAACCGGGGCGGACAGAGGTCATCGCCGGCGTCAACCTGCCGATGCTCATCCGCCTCGCTGGCGCGCGCAAGGAGATGCCGATCAACGCCGCCGCCCACGCCGCGCGCGAAGCGGGCCGCAACTACATTACCGTGGCGTCCGAGTTCCTCGGGCAGACGGTATAGGGAGGCCGGCGGAATGGACGCGGTCAGCCAGACTGTCACCATCGTCAACAAGCGCGGGCTGCATGCGCGGGCCAGCGCGAAATTCGTCGCCGCGGTGGCGGAAATGGACGTTTGCCGCGTTACCGTTACAAAGGACGGCACCACGGCGGGGGGCGGCTCCATCCTCGGCCTGATGATGCTGGGCGCGGCCAAGGGTGACACCGTCACGATCAGTGCCGAAGGCGCAGGCTCTCAGGCGCGTCTGGCAGAACTGGTGGAGCTGGTGGAAACCGGCTTCGGCGAAGAGTGAGCGCGCCTGTCGCGGTGGACCGGGCAAACCGGCGGCAGATCACCGGGTATTCCAACCCCACCGTCAAGTTCCTGAAAAGCCTGCGCGACAAGAAGCATCGGCGGCGCGAGGGCCGTTTCCTGGCCGAAGGGCTGCGGCTGCTGACCGACGCGCGCGAGAACGGCCGCGTGCCGGAAATGCTGGTGATGGCGGACAAGCGCGACCCGCATCCCCTGCTCGACGCCCTGATCGCCGCGGTGGACGTGGCTGGCGGCGAAATCGTCGAGACTACGCCCGACATCCTTTCCAAGATAAGCGGCAAGGACAACCCGCAGGCCGTTGCGGGGGTGTTTGCCGAATTCGACACAACGCTCGCCACTCTCGATCGTTCGGCGGCGCCGATCTGGCTGGTGGCGCAGGCGCTGCGCGATCCGGGCAACCTTGGCACCATGCTGCGCACCGGCGATGCCATCGGGGCCGGCGGCCTGATCCTGATCGACGATTGTGCCGATCCCTTCAGCGTAGAGGCCGTGCGCGCCAGCATGGGAGCAGTGTTCACCCAAGGCTTGGCCCAGGCGACATGGGACGAGTTCCTGCCCTGGCTGCGGTCCGGTGCGGGGCAACTTGTGGCTGCCAGCCTGCGCGAAGCGGTGCCCTATCGCGGCGCGCCTTACACCGCCCCGTGCTTCGTGCTGGTGGGCAACGAATCGCGCGGTCTGCCCGATAATTACGAGCGGGCCTCCGACCTGCGCGTGACGATGCCGATGAAGGGCCGCGCCGACAGCCTGAACGCGGCGGTGGCGGCCGCGGTATTGGGGTACGAAGTGCTGGCTTCCCTCAAGGGATAATGCATCGGCAATCCGCCGCCTCAGTCCCCCGCAATGAAGGTCGTCACCCGCCAACGACCGTTACGCCGTGCCGCGCCGATACGGTAATCGATGATGCTGCGCAGGTTCTTTTGCCGAATAAAGCCGGTGCGCTGTTCGCCGGACTCGTCATCCTTCCAGGTGATCTCGGCCCATTCCTCTCCGGGGCGGGCATTACCGGTGCGCTCGACTTCGGTCCATGACACTATTCCGACGCGAGGCGTTTCTTCATTGGGCTGCGAATGGATGGCGACGTTCTCACCGGTGACGATCGCACCGTTATAAGGGTCGACCGTGCTTTGCTGGGCGAAGTACCACGGCATGGTCAGGGTCGCCCCGTCCGAGGCGCAGCCCAGTCGAAGGACTTCTGCCGCCTCGGTCCACAAGTCGTAGGATGGATCGTCCAGCCGCTCCACCAGCAGGTCTCGGCCCGAACCGCCGCCGAAATCGAGCTGGACATCGTCAGCCGCCAGCGCGGCAAAGGCCTGGGCATCACGCGCGGCCACCGCGCTGCGCAGTTCGGCAAGAAAGGCGGAGCCGCCCGGCTGATCGGTGCACTCGTCTCGCGGGGCAAAGGGTCCCTGGGCCTGCCGGGGCAACGGCTCCGCCTCACCCTCGGCGACGATTTCCTCGGCTGCGCGTTCCAGCTTCTCGACGGGCGGATCGCTGCGATCGCAGGCGACGAGCATCACGGGGAGCGCCACCATGATCGCGGCCAAACCCAGGCGTGTCATCCGGCGCTCTCCTCCTCCACTTCGCTTGCCGCCTCAATGCGCGCGGTGTCAGCCGGTTCCGGCAGGTCCTCCGCGCCATATCGCGGCGCGCCCTCGACCAGGGGCACCTCGTCGATGTCCTTGCCGATCTCGAGTCCCTTGTCCGCCATGCGCCTGCCGGAGGTCAGCACGTTCCGCTCGAAACTGCCGACGAACTTGTTGTAGTTGGAAACGGCCGATTCCAGCCCGCTGCCCATGCGCTTGAGGTGCTGCGCGGCAGTGGCGAGGCGATCGTGCAGTTCCACGCCCATACGCCCGATTTCCTTGGCTTCGGTCGCCAGCTGGTCCTGCCGCCATACCTGCGCCACGGTGCGGGCAATGGCAACGAGGTTGGTCGGCGTCGCCAGCAACACGCCGTTCTGGAAGGCGAAGTCCCATAGTTCCGGATCGGCTTCCAGCGCAGCGGCGACGAAGTGTTCGCCAGGCACGAACATCACCACGTAATCGGGAGCTTCCTCGAATTGGCTCTGGTAACTCTTGGCGCCCAGCGTCTGCACGTGATTGCGCATCGACTTGGCATGCAGCTTCAGCTGCGCGTTGCGCTCCGTATCGTTATCCGCCTCGTAGGCGGCCTGGTAGGCGTTTAGCGAGACCTTGGCATCGATCACCAGCTTCTTCTGGCCGGGCACGTGAACGATGGCATCGGGCCGCAACCGTCCGCCCTCGGTATCGATCGAGTGTTCGAGCACGAAATCGGTATGCTGCGACAGGCCGCACTGCTCGAGCACGTTCTGCAAGGCCCGCTCGCCCCAGCGCCCGCGCGCCTTGGGCGCATTGGTAAGCGAGTTGCCGAGCCGCTGCGCCTCCCGTCGGACCTCTTCCTGGCCCAGCCGCATCGTCTCAATCTGCTGATGCAGCTTGGCAAAGGCATCGGTGCGCTGCCGTTCGAGCGAGCCAACCTGCTCCTCGTACCGCAGCAGCCGATCGTTGACCGGCTTGAGCAGGTTGGCGACGGCTTCCTTGCTGGCTTTTTCCGCGTGGCCCAGGCGCTCTGCCGCGTCGGCGGTAAATTTCTCCTGCGCCTTGTTCAGCACCTCGCTGCCCGCGGCGCGAAACTGCGTGAGCAATTCCTCGCGCGCATCCTTCATCAGGGTGATCTGCTTCTCGAAGTTCGCCTCGTTCGCCTCCAGCGTGGCCAGGCGCGATTTCAGCGAGTCCCGTTCATCGCGGATCGTAGTCAGGTGAACTTCGAGCCCGTCGGCCCGGTCCGCCCGCACAGTCGCGTTTTCCAGATCGACGATGGCCTTGCGGAACTTGTCGTCCAGTTCCCGCGCCTCTGCATCGCGCGCCTCGTGGCGGCTGCGCCATTCGGCGACGGGCTTTGCGCCGAGCCAATGGCCTGCCGCGAAGGCGATGATGGCAACGCCAAGGAAAATTGCGAAATAGATAGTATCCATTCATGACCCCGTCTGCCTAGTGCCGCCGACACAACGTCGGCGGCACAGGTCAGCTGTCGCGCGGAACGATGCCGAGGTCGCTTAACGCTTCTTCCTCGGTTTCGAAGCCAACACCAGATTCTACATAGATATCGCCTTCCGGCGAGATCAGAAGCCAGTGAAAACCATCCGCTAGCTGACACGTTGAATGGAGCCGAGAAGTCACGGCATCCTCCTGTGTCAGGGACTAGTCTGTGATCCGGGAGAGTATCAGTCATCGCGTAGAACGCGCTACTCCAAGGAGGGCCACGCTTCAGCGAAATGGAAAGATATACCGTTCTCGGGGCATCGACCTTGCCTCAGGCGCCCAATTTGCGAGGCTTCGCTACGTTAGACGCGTACTGGCATTTCGCAATAAGGTTTAGCGATTTCTCCACGAAGAACGCAGCGCTAATAGTCCTTGAGCGCCCAAGGGTGAATATGTATGCAAGGCCATAATTCGGATTTGCGAATTTTTCGCAATCGTGAAAAGATGCGAACGCACTGAGAGGATTTGCCGATGCCCACAGATATTGAAATCGCCCGCCAGGCGACGCTTCTGCCGATTACCGACGTGGCGAAGAACGCCGGTGTGCCGGACGAGGCGCTGATTCCCTACGGCAAGTACAAGGCCAAGGTCGATACCTCCCACCTGTCCGACAATGCCCTGGGCAAGCTGATCCTCGTCACGGCGATCAACCCTACCCCGGCGGGCGAGGGCAAGACGACGACCTCGGTCGGCCTGTCGGACGCGCTGCATCGCATCGGCAAGAAGACCATGCTGTGCCTGCGCGAACCTTCGCTTGGCCCCTGCTTCGGTATGAAGGGCGGCGGCGCCGGTGGCGGGAAGAGCCAGGTCATGCCGATGGACGAGATCAACCTGCATTTTACCGGCGATTTCCACGCCATTACCAGCGCGCACAACCTGCTGGCGGCGATGATCGACAACTCGATCTATTGGGGCAATCCCAACGACATCGACCTGCGCCGGGTGGTGTGGAAGCGTGTGCTGGACATGAACGACCGCGCCCTGCGGCAGATCGTCGGCCCGCTCGGCGGCGTGGCCAACGGCTTCCCCCGCGAGAGCGGCTTCGACATTACCGTGGCATCGGAAATCATGGCGATCCTGTGCCTCGCCACCGATCTTGCCGACCTGCAAAAGCGGCTGGGCGACATCATCGTCGCCTACAACCGCAAGCGCGAGCCGGTCTATTGCCGCGACATCAAGGCCGACAGCGCCATGACCGTTTTGCTGAAGGATGCGATCCTGCCCAACCTGGTGCAGACGCTGGAGAACAACCCGGCCTTCCTCCACGGCGGGCCCTTTGCCAACATTGCCCACGGCTGCAACAGCGTGATCGCCACCAAGACGGCGATGCGGATGGCCGATTATACCGTGACCGAGGCCGGCTTCGGCGCCGATCTGGGCGCGGAGAAGTTCATGGACATCAAGTGTCGCCTTGCGGGCCTGAAGCCCGATGCCATCGTGATCGTCGCCACGGTGCGCGCGCTCAAGATGAACGGCGGGGTGGCCAAGAACGACCTCGGCACGCCCAACGCCGATGCGGTGCGCAGCGGCGCGGTGAATCTCAAGCGGCACATCGAAAACCTCAAGAAGTTCGGCGTGACGCCGACGGTGGCCATCAACCACTTCTACCTCGACACCGACGAGGAGATCGCGGTGATCCAGGAAATGGCTGCCGAGTTCGGCACCGATGCCGTGATCTGCAAGCACTGGGCCGATGGCAGCGCCGGGGCAGAGGAACTGGCGCGCATCGTCGCCGCCAAGGCCGATGCCGGCGCGCCGGAGTTCCACCCGCTTTATCCGGACGACATGTCGCTGGCCGACAAGATCCGCACCGTGGGCAAGGAAATCTACCGCGCCGACGAGGTCCACATCGCCTCACCGCTGGTCAAGCAGCTCGAGCAGTGGGAGCAGATGGGTTACGGCAAGTATCCCGTCTGCATGGCCAAGACACAATATTCCTTCACCACCGATCCCACGCGCCTCGGCGCGCCGACCGGGCACGAGGTGGAGGTGAACGAAGTGCGACTGTCCGCCGGCGCGGGGTTCGTCGTCGCGGTGTGCGGCGGCATCATGACCATGCCGGGCCTGCCCAAGGTGCCCAGCGCAGAAAACATCTACCTCGACGAGAACGGCCAGATCGAAGGGCTGTTCTGACGCTGATGGTGGCGGACTTGACCTGCCGCGCACGCCTGTCACACTTGTTCGCATGATCAGCGGCAAGGTGACACTCGTGCGCGGCAAGGCCGCCACATCTGAGGATTGGGGCAGTTATGACTTCCTTGCCCTGCCCTCACCCGGCGACCGGCTGATGGTCGACGGCGAAGGCAACGCGCATTACGCCACGGTCATCGCCGTGCACCACACGCCCCGCTCATCCGGAAGTAACGATCAACCGACGATCGAGATCGTCGCGAAGTGGACCGGCTCCGGCCCCAAGCTGCGTTAATCGCTGTCAGCATCCCGGTCGCCGGGCGCGGCCACCTTCTGCCACGGCCAGTGGCCTTCGATCTCCACCTCCAGGCTGAAGCTGAGGAAGGTGCGGATGATGACGATCAGCCCGAGCACCAGCACGCTTTCCATCGTCGGCTCGATCGCGACGGTGCGGATGATATCGGCAGCCACCAGCAATTCCAGCCCGGTCAGGATCGACCGGCCCAGCGTCTTGCGAAAGGCAGAGATCAGATCGCGCTTGCCGGCGACGTGCTCCGTGCGCATCACCCCGGCGGCAGATGCAACAAGCTTGCCTAGCGCGAAGAGCGTGCCGGCAACGATCACCCCCATGCCCGCCAGTTCGAACGCCTTGGCAACGACGGTGGCGATTTCCAGCATGACGGCATCTGACAGCATGGCCACCTAATCCGCGACAGGCACCGCCAGTTCCACCGGAACGCAACACCCCGTTCGTGCGCTACCTGAGGGAAGGAGACGTCCCATGTCGATCAAGGAAATGATCAAGGAGCATCCGCAGGTCGGGTCCGATTACAACGAGGCGCTGGCCGAGGCGGTGAAACACGCGATGTATTGCGCCGCTATCTGCAATTCCTGCGCCGACGCTTGCAGCGCCGAACCGATGGACATGAGCGAATGCATCCGGAAATGCCTGGACTGTTCCGACATCTGCCAAGCTGTCAGCCGCGTCGCCGCAAGGCGCACGGCGAGCAATGTGCCGGTCATCAAGGCATTGCTGGAAGCGTGCATCACCGCCTGTGAGGTCTGCCACGCGGAATGCAGCCAGCACGACAACGACCATTGCCGCCGCTGCGCACGTATGTGCCAGGAGTGCATGGACGATTGCCGCAAGGCGCTCGAAAGCCTGGCGCAAGCCGCCTGACATAACGCCGTCGCGCAACCGAAGGGCGCGCGGCGGACGTCACCGCATCACGCCGCCTGGCGGGCCTTCGCCAGCTTCTTCAGCGCCATCGACCGCTTGAGGCGGCTGAGGTGGTCGATGAACAGGATGCCGTTCAGGTGGTCCATCTCGTGCTGGATGCACACGGCCAACATCCCGCTCATGTCCTCTTCGTGGGTGTTGCCCGCAAGATCCTGCCAGCGCACGCGGCACGCGCCCGGACGTTCCACGTCGGCATAGATGTCGGGGACAGAGAGGCAGCCTTCCTGATAGCTCTTCAGCTCGCCGGAAGGATCGAGGATTTCGGGATTCACGAAGACGCGCGGATCGTTGATTACCGGCTGGTGGCTGTGCTGATGACCATCATGATCGCAGGGCACCGGCTCGGCGTCCGGGTCTTCTTCCTGCAGGTCGATCACCAGCAGGCGGATCGGTTCACCCACCTGGATCGCCGCGAGGCCGATGCCGTGTGCGGCGTACATCGTCTCGAACATGTCGTCGACGAGGGTCTGCAAGCTGCCGTCGAACGTCTCGACGGGCCTGGAAATGGTTTTCAGCCGGGGATCCGGCGCTTCAAGGATTTCGCGCAGTGCCATGGGCGCGCATATAGGCAGGCTGTGCTGAACCTGCAATTGCCCGATCGTCAGCCGATCGGTCGCCGGGCCCTGAGCGCCTGCGCCAGTGTGCCTTCGTCGAGGTAATCGAGCTCGCCGCCCACCGGCAGGCCATGGGCAAGCTGGGTGATGCGGACGGGAAACCCCTCCAGCCGTTCCGCGATGTAATGCGCGGTGGTCTGCCCTTCCAGCGTGGCATTCATGGCCAGCACCACCTCGTCGATCCCGCCTGCCTCCACCCGGCCCAGCAGCGAATCGATGGAAAGATCCTCGGGCCGGACGCCATCCAGTGCGGAGAGCTTGCCGCCGAGCACGTGGAACTTGCCGGTGAACAGCCGCGCGCGGTCAAGCGCCCAGAGGTCCGCCACATCCTCCACCACGCAAATGGCCTTGGTATCGCGCCGCGGATCGGCACACACGCTGCACGGGTTCTGCGTATCGACATTGCCGCAGATCTCGCACTCGACAAGCTTGTCGCGCACCGCGCCCAGCGCGTCGAGCACCTGGTCCAGCGCGCCTTCGCGATGCTTGACCAGCCACAGCACCGCCCGCCGCGCGCTACGCGGGCCGAGGCCGGGAAGCCGCGCGAGCGCCTGGCTGAGGGTTTCGATTTCGCTGGAGGCCATTCGCTATCCCGTTATCCGCTCATGCCGAGCTTGTCGAAGCATCGCTTTTTCTTCTAGCGCTTGAGTGTAGCGAAGGACGATCCTTCGACAAGCTCGGGGTGAGCGGAATTTCATGCGCACAGTCTTCATGGGAACGCCCGAATTCGCCGTGCCGGTGCTCGATGCACTGGTGGAGGCGGGGCACGATGTCATCGGCGTCTACTCACAGCCGCCGCGCCCGGCGGGCCGGGGCAAGCAGGATCGCAAGTCGCCCGTGCAGTTGCGGGCAGAGGCGCTGGGCATAGAGGCGCGCCACCCCGCAACGCTGCGCGATCTCGACGAACAGGCCCGTTTCGCGGCGCTGGAGGCCGATGTCGTGGTGGTGGCCGCCTATGGCATGCTGCTGCCGCAAGCCGTGCTCGATGCACCAAAGTACGGTTGCCTCAACGTCCACGCCAGCCTGCTGCCGCACTGGCGCGGCGCGGCACCGATCCAGCGCGCGATCCTGGCGGGCGATACCGTGACCGGGATCACCATCATGCAGATGGAAGCTGGCCTCGACACCGGCCCCATGCTGATGCGCGCGCGCGTGCCGATCGAGGACAAGACCGCGGGCGAGCTGCACGACGAACTGGGCGAGCTCGGCGCGCGGCTGATGGTCGAGACGCTGGAACAGATCGATCTGCTGCGTCCCGAACCGCAGGTGGACCGCGAGGCGACCCACGCGCCCAAGATCGCCAAGGCCGAGGCACGGCTGGATTTCGAGAAGCCGGCCGAGCAGCTGGAACGCGAAGTGCGCGCCTTTGCCCCCTTCCCCGGCGCCTGGTTCACTCTCGATCGTGAACGGATCAAGGTCCTTCGCGCCCGCCTGATCGGGCACAATGGCCTGCCTGGCACCGTGCTGGACGACCAGTTCACGATTGCCTGCGGTAACGCGGCGCTGCGGCCTGTGAC
The DNA here is from genome assembly GCF_009827335.1 of Aurantiacibacter arachoides. Classification (GTDB taxonomy): domain Bacteria; phylum Pseudomonadota; class Alphaproteobacteria; order Sphingomonadales; family Sphingomonadaceae; genus Alteraurantiacibacter; species Alteraurantiacibacter arachoides. The sequence continues at coordinate 1,672,872 of NZ_WTYH01000001.1, forward strand.
ATTGCAACGCGCGGGCAAGCCGGCGATGGCCACGGCGGATTTCCTGCGCGGGTTTCCCGTCAAGGTGGGCACCATCGTCAGGTGACCCGCTTTGCCCTCACCATAGAGTTCGACGGCGGTCCGTTCTTCGGCCTGCAACGTCAGGACAACGGGCCAAGCGTGCAGCAGGCCGTCGAGGAAGCGGCCTTTGCCGTGACCGGGGAAAGGGCCGTCCTCCACAGCGCCGGCCGGACCGACAGCGGCGTTCACGCGCTCGCCATGCGCAGCCATATCGACATTGCCAAGCCGTTCGACCCCTTCCGGCTGATGCAGGCGCTCAACGCGAAGCTGCGACCCGCGCCGGTCGCCGTCATCGCCTGCGAGGAAAAGCCCGCCGACTGGCACGCCCGCTTTTCCTGCATCGGCCGCGCCTACGAATATCGCATCCGCAACCGCCGCGCACCGCTGACACTGGAAAAAGGCCGTGCCTGGCATGTCGCCCGCCCGCTGGATGCCGATGCCATGCACCGCGCGGCGCAGGCGCTGGTGGGCCTCCACGACTTCACCACCTTTCGCAGCGTGCATTGCCAGTCGGCCAGTCCGCTCAAGACCCTCGATATGCTCACCGTCTCGCGGGAAGGGGATGCGGTGATCGTGCGGGCAGCGGCGCGCAGCTTCCTGCACCATCAGGTGCGATCCATGGTCGGCTGCCTGAAACTGGTGGGACAGGGCCAGTGGCGCGAGACGCAGATGGGTGAAGCCCTGGCGGCGCGCGACCGGTCCGCTCTCGGCCTCAACGCGCCGCCAGAGGGTTTGTATTTCGTCGCCGCCCGCTATGACGAGGAACAACAGGAGAAACACGCATGACCCATACCGGCCGCCAGCTCACGTCCACGCTCGGTTCCGATGGCACGCAGGTGCTGGAAGTGCGCGAGAGGGAGTTCCCCGCCCCTACCGGCAATCAGGTGCTGGTGCGCATGGAAGCGGCGCCGATCAACCCGTCCGATCTTGCGCTGATGACCGCCGGTGCCGACGTCGCGAGCGCGCAGTTCGAGCCGGGCAAGGTCACGATGCAGGTTCATCCCGCCTTTGCCGCCGGACAGGCCGCGCGCCATGGCAAGGCGCAGAAGCTGGGTAACGAGGGTGCGGGCACCGTCGTCGCGGCAGGCGAAGGAGAGATGGCGCAGGCGCTGCTCGGCCAGCGCGTCGCCTGTGTGCCGGGCAGCGCCTATTCGCAATATGCCTATGCCGAAGCGATGATGTGCATGCCGCTGGGCGACCATTCGGCGGAACAGGGCGCGGGCAGCTTCGTCAACCCGATGACGGCGCTGGGCTTCGTGGAAACGGCAAAGCGAGAGGGCCACCAGGCCATCGTCCACGCCGCCGCCGCCAGCAATCTTGGCCAGATGCTCAACCGCATCTGCCAGGAAGACGGCATCGGCCTCGTCAATCTGGTCCGCCGGGGCGAACAGGTCGAATTGCTAAAGGGCCAAGGCGCTGCTCACGTGGTCGACAGCTCGGCAGATGGCTACGAAGCGGCACTGGCGGAAGCCATCGGCGCGACCGGCGCCTTTCTCGGCTTCGATCCCATTGGCGGCGGGCGCACGACCGATACCATCCTGCGCGCGATGGAGCGGGTGGCGGCGTCGAAGATGACCGAGTTCAACCGCTACGGCTCCGACCAGCCCAAGAAGATGTACATTTACGGCCGTCTTGACCCCTCGCCCACCACGCTGACGCCAACCTACGGGTTCGGCTGGACAGTGTCGGGCTGGCTGCTGACGCCGTTCCTCGCCAGCTGCGACCTGCCGACGGTCATCGGCCTCAGGCAGCGCGTTCTGGACGGCCTCGAAACGACCTTTGCCAGCACCTACAAGACCCGCGTCGGGCTGGACGAAATGCTGACGAAGGAAGCGATGACGGGATACGCGCAGATGGCGACAGGCGAGAAGTATCTGGTCACGCCGCAAGCTTGACAACGCGTCAAGCGGCGGGGGCCCGGCTCCCGCCGTGATACCCAATCCGGCAGTCAGTCTCACTGCGGCCCTTCGACAATCTCAGCCTGCTGGTCGAGATACTCCTCGTAACGCGCCCGCTCCTCCAGCAGCCGTTCGCGTGCAGCCTCGCGCTGTTCGCGCGCACTTTCGATCGCTCGCTGGCGGGCGGCCTCCTGGTCGACGTCGATCCGCACGTCACCGGTGGAATTCACGCCCACCTCCACCTCGACGCCGTCGATGGTTTCCACCAGGATGGCCTCCCCGTTGCGGATGACGATGCGCCGGCCGTCGCCCAGTGGAATGTCCTCCGGCCCGGGCACGTCGAGCGGTTCGACCGGACCGCTGGGATCGGGCGTGGGCGTCGGCCGCGGAGGCGCGGCGGAGGCGCCCAGTGCGCCGCGCATGAAATCGGCCCATATTCGCGCGGGCAGGCCACCGCCGGAAATGCCGTTGAGCGGCGAGTTGTCGTCGTTGCCGATCCACACGCCCACCACCAGACGGTTCTCGCCCTCGCCCGCGTAGCCGACGAACAGCGCATCGCGGTTGTCCTGCGTAGTCCCGGTCTTGCCGAAGTTGGCGATGGAAAGGGTGGCGGCGCGGCCGGTGCCGGTGTTGATCGCATCGCGCAGCATCGCTTCCATCGCGCCCAGATCGCCCGATCTCAGGCTGTCCTGCCCGTTCCACGCCCAGTCGAACCATCCTGCCTGCTCGGCCGGAAAGGCGCGCGGCTCCACGGGAAAGGCATTGGCAGCCAACCCGGCATAGGCGCTGGTGAGTTCCAGCAGGGTCATGGTCGAGGTGCCGAGCGCCATACTGGGATCGCCTTCGGGCAGCGGCGATGTAACGCCAAGCTCGCGGGCCGTCTCGATCACTGCGTCGCTGCCCACCTCCTGCAACAGGCGCACGGCGGCCACGTTGGATGATTGGGCAAAGGCTTCGCGCAGGGTCAGGCTGTCGGAATACCTGTCGTTGTGGTTGCTGGGGCGGTAGCTGCCAGCTGTGAATTCGCGGTTGGAAATGCGGTCGTCCGGGCTCCATCCGTTGCGCAGGGCGGCAAGATAGACGAACAGCTTGAAGGTCGATCCCGGCTGGCGGCGGGCCTGGGTCGCGCGGTTGAACGGGCTTTCGCCGTAGTCCTTTCCGCCGATCATGGCGACGACTTCCCCGTTGGGACGCATGGCCACGAGCGCCACCTGCGCGGCCCCCAGCGGCGCCCGCTCCACCGCGCGGCGCGCCACGTTCTGCAACTGCGAATCGAGGGTCGTGGTGATCGTCTGGCGCGAATAACCGATCTCGGAAAGCTCGCGCGCGCCGGGCAGCGCCCAGTCGGCAAAATAGGTGCCGGTTGGCAGTTCGTCCGTCTTGCGCACGTCGGTTACGGGAACGCGCATGGCATCAGCCTCGGCCTGCGTCACATAACCGGCAGCGACCAGGGCGTTCTTGACCAGGCCATACCGGCGCGCGGCGAGTTCGGGGTTCTGCGTCGGCGCAAGGCGGCTTGGCGCCTGCAACAGCCCCGCCAGCATCGCCGCCTGTTCGGGCCGAAGGTTTTCCGGGCGGCGGTAGAAATAGTGCATGCTGGCGGCGCGCAGGCCATACATGTTGTCGCCGAAATAGGCGTTCGAGAGATAGCGCTCCAGGATCTCGTCCTTGGTCAGCCACGCCTCCAACCACAGCGCGATCAGCGCCTCGCGCGCCTTGCGGGTGAGGGTCTGTTCGGGGGTGAGGAAGGTGAACTTGGCCAGCTGCTGGGTGATCGTGGAACCGCCGCCCACGCCCATGAATACCGCGCGCGCTACGCCGCGCGGGTCGACGCCCCAGTGGCTGTAGAAGCGCCGGTCCTCGATCGCGAGGAACGGCTCGATCACGTGCGCCGGCAAGTCTGCCACGTGCACCGGCTCGTCCACCACGGCGCCGTTCCTGGCGATGGGCGTTCCGTCGGCGGCCAGCAGCGTGATCTGCGGCGGCACGATGGGTTGCAGCGACTTGTTGAGGGGCGCGGTGATGGCGAGCCAGGCCACCAGCAGGATGAACAGGCCAAGCACGGCGGCGATCCAGCGGCTGGCCCACCACATGCGCGATCGGTTGCGGGCGCGCTGCGGAATGAACCGACGCCAACCGCTGCGATACCGATCGACGGGTTCCCACCCGCCGGATTCCCAACCACCGCGTTCCCACGCCCTGTGCACGGGGCGCTGCTCGTGTTCGTCGAGCCCGTGGAGCGGGTTCCAGGGCGCGTTCTCGAGCGCGAGGTCGCGGTCCTCCCAGTCAGGGGGCCGCGGTTCGCCGCTATCGCGCGCCGGGGATGAGAAACGCCACATGCCGTTCACCCAGCTGTGTTAGCGCAGCAATACAGCAATGGCGAGCGGAATTGGGTCATCGGTGCCGTCGTGTCGTTTCAACGCTTGCATGTGCCTGAATAGCGGGCCCCGATTATCAGGTGCGGCGCCTGCGTGCCAGACGCTTGGCGGCTGCGCTCAGTCCGCTGCCGCAACCGGGCCGCCGAACAGGGTGCCGAACACGTCGCCGGCGTTCCACACCGGGCGCGTGTCCATGTCCGCCACGTTGCGGGCCACGGTATGGGCGACATCGGCAAAGCGTGTCAGCTGGTCCCAGGCGATCCCCTCGACCTCGTCCGAAGGCTGATGATAGTCGCTTTCCAGAAACGCGGTTTGCGCCGCGTCGCCGCCGTTGCCGAACCCCACGTCGAGATAGACCGCCGGCACTCCGCGCTGCACGTAGGAGTATTGGTCGGAGCGGAAGAAGAACCCCTCGTCCGGGTTGGGATCGGGCACCAGCTTGAGACCATGCCCGGCCACTGCCGATGCCACCGCACCGTAGATGTTCGACCGATCCGCGCCAAAGGCGACGATATCGTTGAACGGCCAGGTGAGGATCGGCATGTCGACGTTGACGTTCACCGCCACTTCGCCATCTGCGAGACCGGGGTTGGCGGCGTGGTAGGAACTGCCCAGCAGCCCCAGCTCCTCCGCCCCCAACGCGACGAACAGCACCGGGCGGCGCGGCGGGGCAGCGACCATCAGCCGTGCCGTCTCCAGCAGCATGGCAACGCCAACGGCATTGTCCATCGCCCCGTTGTAGAGCTGGTCCTCTGCCGGGCCGTTGCCGGGGCGCACACCGACATGGTCGAGGTGCGCGGTCATGACCACGTACTGGTCCGCCAACGCGGGATCCGTGCCAGGCAACATCCCCACCACGTTGGCGGTATCGAGCCGCGGCTCGATCTCCACCGCATAGTCCACCCGCGCCCGCTTACCCGTGTCGAAAGCCGGAAGATCGGTCGTTCCGCTCGCCATGGCAGCAGCAAGCGCGTCGAGGTCCATCGCCTGGCCTTCCAGCAGGCGGCGCGAGAGATCGGGCGAGGCGACGAGCTGGAACTGCATCCCCGCCGCGGCGTCGTAAGGCGTGCCATCGGGCCCCAACCAAGTCGTGCCGCGCGTTCGGCCGGGATAACCCCGCACCTGATCCCAGCCGATCCGCTCGCTCAGCGCCGGGGTCCACAGCATGATCGACCCCACCGCCCCGCGCGCGGCGAAACGATCGCCGCCGGTTTGCCCAAGATGCGATGCGAGCAGCGGATCGACGCCTTCCAGGTCGCTCGGCACCCACAACACGATCTTGCCGGTCAGGTCGATGCCTTCGAGATCGTCGTAGCCGATCTGCGGCAGGTCGAGCCCGTAGCCGACAAAGACCATTTCCGCCTCGACCCGCCCCTCGCCCGCACTGGCCAGGCCGCCGCCGATGAAATCCTGCTGGTAATCGAGTTTCTGTCCGCGACCGCCCTCCGCGCCGACCAGCGCCATGCGCGGATCGCGCGCCTGATCGTAGCGCACGAGCGAGAAATGCTGGACCCACTCGCGGCCCTCGGCAGCGGCATCGCCGCCCGGTTGCAGGCCAATATCCGCGAAACGACCGCTGACGTAGTCGACCGCCATCTGGTATCCGGGCGTGCCCGCGCCGCGCCCTTCCATCGCATCGCTCGCCAGTGCGCGAACATCGTGTTCCAGCGTGGCGGGATCGGTATCAGTGGCGAGGGCGGCTGCCGGGGCAAGCGCCATGGCGACAGCGAACAGGGCGGCATGGGTGCGCAGGATCATCGTGCGATTGTAGAACGTTGCTGCACCAACGCCAGCCTAATTGCGCATGGCACCCGCCAATCGGATCAGGCCTTGGCGACGACGCTTTCAGGCAGGTCGATGCCGAACACGCGCTGGTAATATTCGGCCACCAGCATCCGTTCCGCCTCGTCACACTTGTTGAGGAAGCTGAGGCGGAAAGCAAAGCCTGCGTCGCCGAAAATCTCGGTGTTCTGCGCCCAGGTGATGACCGTGCGCGGGCTCATCACCGTAGAGATGTCACCGTTCATGAATCCCTGGCGCGACATATCGGCCACGCGGATCATGTCCGCCACCAGCTTGGCATCGAGGCTGGTCTTGGCACCGACGATCTGCCGCTCGGTTTCGGCGGAGAGATAGTTCAGGCCGACGACGATGTTCCAGCGATCCATCTGGCCCTGGTTGATCGCCTGGGTGCCATGATAGAGGCCGCTGGTATCGCCCAGGCCCACGGTGTTGGCCGTGGCGAACAGGCGGAAGTTGGGATCGGGACGGATCACGCGGTTCTGGTCGAGCAGGGTCAGTTTGCCCGCCTGTTCCAGGATGCGCTGGATCACGAACATCACGTCGGGCCGGCCGGCGTCGTATTCGTCGAAGACCAGCGCCACCGGGTGCTGCAGGGCCCAAGGCAGCAGACCTTCGCGAAACTCGGTCACCTGCAACCCGTCGCGCAGCACGATGGCGTCGCGCCCGATCAGGTCGATGCGGCTGATGTGGGCGTCAAGGTTGATGCGGATCGTCGGCCAGTTGAGCCGGGCGGCAACCTGTTCGATGTGGGTCGACTTGCCGGTGCCGTGATAGCCCTGCACCATCACCCTGCGGTTGTGCGCAAAACCCGCCAGGATCGCCAAGGTGGTGTCCGGGTCGAAGACGTAGCCTTCGTCTGTCTCGGGCACGCGCTCGTCAGCCCGGGAGAAGGCGGGCACCTTCATGTCGATATCGATGCCAAAGGTCTCGCGCACGTCGACTTGGGTGTCGGGCGCGGGCATGGCGGTGCCGCCGGTTTCGGGCTTGGTGGTCATCTCGTTCATCTCGCGGGGTGCCTAGCGGCGGGGTTGCCGCCTCGCAACACGGGATAACGGCTCAGGCCATCTTTTCGGGCAGCGAAACCAAACCGATGAAGCGCGCCATCAGCGCGGCGTCGCCCGCAAGGTCCACCGGCGGTTCGGACAGCGGGATCGCGTTATAGACATGCGCGGCGATCGGGGGCGCGCAGGGTGCGGTGAGGATGGCCTGCGCTCCCTCCACCGGTCCGCGAACGATGGTGAGCGCGCCGTTGGACACATCGGCGCGGAACGCCTGCCCGGCCACCACGAAGCCGAGGTCGGCGTCGAAGCCGCTGGCCGCTTCGCTGTCTATCATCGTGCGGAACGACATCATCAGCGATGCCGGCGAGAGCGGCAGCGAGGGATCATGCCGCGAGGAAAGCGCCGCCCACCGGCCCAGTTCCATGATTGCAACGTCCGCCGCCTGGCCCCACCGCGTCAGTTCATAGACCTGCGCGGCGGATGGCGGATCGAGGCGTCGACGCACGAGGATGCCTGCCTCTGCCAGCCCGGTCAGCCGTTCGGTCAGGACCTTTGCCGATATGCCGGGCAGCCCCTTACGCAGATCGGAAAAGCGCAAGGGCCCGAACAGCAATTCGCGCACGATCAGAAGCGACCACCGTTCCCCCACCAGCTCCATCGCGAACGCAGTGCCGCAGGCATCGTCATACCACCTGCCATGCGGCGTAGTTTCTTCATGTAACTTCATAGTTGCTTTTAGTAACTATCGAAGGCATGCTTTTCAAGGTTCGAGTCGCATTTGGATAGGAAAAGGAATGGGCAAGAGGGTCTTCATCAACCTGCCGGTGGCCGATTTGCAGCGGTCGATGGCGTTCTACGACGCGCTGGGTTTCACCAACAATCCGCAGTTTACCAACGATGTCGCGGCGGCGATGATGTGGTCAGACGAGATCTATGTCATGCTGCTCACCCATGAGTTCTGGAAGACCTTCACGACCAAGCCAATTCCCGATGCGAAGAAGACCGCGCAGCTGATGCTGGCGATCAGCCTCGACAGCCGTGCAGAGGTGGACCGGCTGACCGAGATTGCCGGTGCCAACGGCGGCGTTGCCGATTGCAATCCGATGCAGGACCACGGCTTCATGTACGGCCGCGATTTCGAGGATCCGGACGGTCACATCTGGGAGCCGAGCTGGATGGACCCGAAGGTGGCCAGCGGAGAAGTCGATCCGACACAGATTACAACCTGAGAGGAGAGCAGCAATGTACGTCAACGGATTCATCCTGTCCGTGCCCGAGGGCAACAAGCAGGCCTACGTCGATACGGCGGAACAGTTCTGGGAACTGGCCAGCGAATTTGGTGCGACCGCCCAGGTGGAGTGCTGGGAAAGCGATGTGAAGGACGGTCACACCACCGATTTCCGCCGCGCGACCAAGGCAGAGGACGGCGAGAAGATCGTCTTCAGCTGGGTAACCTGGCCCGACAAGGCCACTGCCGAGGCAGCCGAGAAGAAGATGATGGAAGACCCGCGCATGGAAGCGTTCGGCGAAATGCCGTTCGATGGAAAACGCATGGTCTACGGCGGCTTCGAGCCCATCGTCTGGAAAGAAGCCTGACCCATGGCAGGGCCTCTCGTCATCTGGACCTACGACTGGGTGCCGGAGGCCCCGCGCGGGTTCGTGCGCGACCTGCGGTTGCGCTGGGCCTGCGAGGAGGCGGGCTTCGATTACGAAGTGAAGACCGTCCCCTTTGACGGGCGGGAAACCAACCACCTGGCGCAGCAACCTTTCGGCCAGGTCCCGATGCTCGACGACGGCGACCTGCACCTGTTCGAAAGCGGGGCCTTCCTCATGCACCTTGCGCAAAGAAGCGAGGCTCTGATGCCGCGCGACGACGCTGCACGGGCGAAGGTTCTGCAGTGGGTCATGGTGTCGCTCAATTCCATCGAGATGGTCACGATGCCGTGGGTCGTGCTGCAGTGGTCGAAGGCAGACCAACCGCCCATCACCCAGTGGCTGGACAAGCGGCTCGCCCAGGTCGAGGCCGTCTTGCAGGAGCGCAGCTATCTCGTCGGCGACGCCTTTACCGTGGCCGACCTGCTGCTCGCCGATGTCCTGCGGGTTGGCCTGGTCCGCAAGCACGGGGACCGACCGGCAAGCGAGGCCTACGTCCAGCGCTTCACCGAGCGGCCCGCGTTCACAAGGGCACGATCCGACCAACTCGCCCACTTCGCGGCAGCGGATGGACAGCGCAAGGAGGCTTGCCACGATGACCAGTGAAAACGGAACGAGCGATAAAGGCGCCTTCGTCTGGTACGAACTGATGACGCCCGACCCGGCAGGCGCCAAGGCGTTCTACGATGCCGTGATCGGCTGGGACGTGCATGGCGGCGGGCACACCATGCCCAATGGGCGCGAATACCGGATGATCGCGCGTTCGGACGGCAAGGCGGCAGGCGGTGTGCTGACGCTCAGCGCGCAGATGCAGGCTGGCGGTGCGCGCCCGGGGTGGATCGGATACATCTGCCACCCGGATGTCGACGCGGCGGTGGAAGCCGTTATCGATGCCGGGGGCAGCGTGCATATGCCGCCACGGGACATGCCCGGCGTCGGGCGCATGGCCATGGTGGCAGACCCCTGGGGTGCGGCGTTCTACGTGATGGACCCCGCCCCGCCCGCCGATGATCCCGACGCCAAGAGCGATGTCTTCGATTACGAAAAGCCTCAGCATTTCCGCTGGAACGAATTGCAGAGCGGGGACCCGGAGGCGGCAACCGGGTTCTATACCGGCCTGTTCGGCTGGCGGCAGGAAGGCTCGATGCCGATGGGCGACCTTGGCGATTACCGCTTCCTCTACCAGGGTGACGGGATGATCGGCGCGGTCATGCAGGCGATGCCGCAAGGCGGCGGCAGCGGCTGGACCCCCTACATCGGCGTCGACGACATCGACCGCGCCGCAAGAGCCATCGTCGATGGAGGTGGCCGCCTCTTCGCCGAGCCGCAGCAGATCCCCGGCGGGGAATACAGCGTCAATGCCAGCGATCCGCAAGGCGCCGCCTTTGGCCTCGTCGGCCCGCGCAAGGAGTAAGGCCATGATCGACAAACTTGCCACCGTCCTGTGGTTCGATGGCGATGCCGAGGAAGCCGCCCGGTTCTATGCCGCGACCTTTCCGGATAGCATCGTGGGGGAAATCTTCCGCGCGCCGGGCGACTATCCATCGGGCAGCGAGGGCGACGTGTTGACCGTCGCTTTTACCGTTCTCGGCCGCGCCTTTTCCGGCCTAAACGGCGGCGACATGTTCAAGCCCAACGAAAGCGTCAGCTTCATGGTGGTGACCGAGGACCAGGCCGAAACGGACCGCTACTGGGATGCCGTGGTCGGCAATGGCGGGCAGGAAAGCATGTGCGGCTGGTGCAAGGACAAGTGGGGCTTTTCCTGGCAAATTACCCCGCGCACCCTGCTGGAATCGCAGCAGGCCGGCGGTGAGGAAGCCGCCCGCGCCTTTGCCGCGATGATGCAGATGCAGAAGATCGACGTCGCCGCCATCGATGCGGCGAGAAAAGGAGACTGACCATGACACGCAGGATCAGGGGTTCGGTCTTCGTCTCGCTCGACGGCGTCATGCAGGCACCCGGCGGCCCAAGCGAGGACCCGACCGGCAGCTTCGCCCACGGCGGCTGGCTGCCGCAGTTCTTCGACGGCGAGGTGGGCGAGGCCATCGACCGCTTCTTCGGCACCGACTACGCGCTGCTGCTCGGTCGCCGGACCTACGAGATCTTTGCCGCCTACTGGCCCTACGTGGGCGGCGAGGCGACGGGTATCGGCGAGGTGTTCGACAGGACCGGCAAGGACGAGGGCGAGGTTGCCGCCATCGCAATGGGCGAGGCATTCACCCGCGCCGACAAGTTCGTGCTGACGAGCCGCCAGCCCGACCTCACCTGGTCGAACAGCCACCGCCTGGGCGATCTCGATGCCCTGCGCCGCATAAGGCAAGGCGATGGCCCGGACCTGCTGATCCAGGGCAGCAGCTCGCTCTACCCGCAGTTGCTTGCCGAAGGGCTGCTCGACGAGGTGACGGTGATGACCTTTCCGGTCGTGATCGGACAGGGCAAGCGCGCCTTTGGCGAGGGCACGCCCGCGCTTGGCCTAAAGGTTATCGACCACAAGGTCACCCCTTCCGGTATCGTCATTGCCACCTACGCGCCCGGCGACCCGGTCGTGCATGGCTGGGCCGGACCGCAAAGCGACAGCGCCCGCGAACGCGCCCGCGTGCAGGCGATCGAAGACGGCACATGGTAGGAGAGACGTGGTGACCGAGAAGACAAAGGGCCCGGCGTCCTACTTCCCATCCATCGAGAAGACCTACGGCCAGCCGATAGACCATTGGCTCGCCATTATCCGCGCGCGCAAGCCCGCCAAGCACATGGAACTGGTCGCCATGCTAAAGAACGAACACGGTCTGGGCCACGGCCATGCCAATGCTCTTGTAGCCCATGAAGGTGCCGCATGACCGGGCTGAGGCCCGCTGCCAAACTTGCCGAACTGCGTAATCGCCCTCTTCCCGGCGAAAGCGCCGCCTATGCCGAGGCGCGCAAGGCCTTGCTGGCCGAGGAGATCGCGGTTCGCCGTCACCTCACCCGCCTTGCCGAACAGCGCCAGGCGTTGCCCGATGGCCCGGTCGTCCAAGAGGATTACCGATTCAGGGATGCAAGCGGCAAGGAGGTCGGGCTGATCGACCTGTTCGGTGAACGCGATAGCCTGGTGGTCTATTTCCAGATGTACGGGCCCGAACGCGCACAGCCCTGCCCCATGTGCACCAACTTCATCGCCGGGGTGAGTGGCAACGTCGTCGACATCCAGCAGCGCGCCGCCTTCAAGGTCGCGGCGCGCAGCCCGGTCGAACGCCAGCAGGCCGTGGCCCAGGACCGCGGCCTGCCGCCCATCGATTTCGTGCAGAGCCTGGGCGATGCATTTGCCATCGATCACGGCGCGCTTGATCCGGACGACGGCGCCGAATCCCCCGCACTCATCGTTTTCCGCAGGGATGGTGACGTCGTGCGCTATTTCTACGCTGCCGAAATGCCGGCCGAAGCTGCCGACCCGGGGCAGGACCCGCGCGGCCCGGTGGACATCGCCCCGCTGTGGAACGTGCTCGACCTGACGCCTCAGGGGCGCGGGGCCGACTGGTATCCCAAGGTTCACTACTGACGTTGGCGGAGAACTCCTGATGAGCGACTACACCCTGTTTTTCAATCCGATGAGCCGCGCCGTCATCGCACAGTGGGCGTTCGCAGAGGTGGGCGTGGAGCCTGACCTGGTGCAGGTTGACTGGGAGACCAGGCCCGCATCGCTCACCGATGCCAACACCATGGGCAAGATTCCCACGATCATCCACCACCACAAGGGCCACGATCACGTGGTCACCGAAGCGGCGGCGATCTGCCACTACCTGGCCGAATGCGAGGCACCCGACCTGCTCCCCAGCCCGGAAGAACGTGCGAACTACTTTCGCTGGCTGTTCTTCGCCGCCGGCCCGCTGGAGGCGGCGATAACCAGCACCAGCATGGGCTGGACACCCAAGGACGCCCGGCAGGAAATGACCGTGGGGTTCGGCACCCTCGAACGGGCGGTGGAGGCGCTGGACAGTCATTTGCTGCGCCACGCCTTCGTGTGCGGTGATCGCTTCACGATGGCGGATGTCTATATCGGCAGCCAGGTCGTCTGGGGGATTGGATTCGGCACCCTGCCCAAACGCGAAAGCTTTGGCGCCTATGCCGCGCGGTTGGCGCAGCGCGAGGGCTATCGCCGGTCGATGGGTGCGCTGAGTGGAGGCGGCGAGGACACCTGACCCCTCGCTTTCGTTGCCACGCTGCGCCACATGGAGTGCATGGTCGCCCCGCCCTTTTCCGATCCGGTCGAACTGCTGCGCCGGCACCTCGTCCGCCGCGTCCGTTCCACCTTCAACGATGCCTCGCAGGGCGAAGCGCCCGTCGCCATTTCCGACGAGGCATTGTTCGCGCGCGACACGCCGATCCGCATGGTCCACGCCGACATCGTGGGGATGCTGGTGGGCGGCATGGCCTCGCTGCTGCTGCAGATGCTCCACCCCCACGCATTGCAGGGCGTGCTCGATTTTTCCGATTTTCGTGCCGACATGCACGGCCGCCTGCGCGCCACCGCCCGCTTCATCGCGGTGACCACCTACGGCCATCGCGACGACGCCGAGGCCGCGATCGCACGGGTCAACCGCATTCACGAACACGTCCACGGCACCCTTCCCGACGGCACGCCCTATTCCGCGCTCGATCCGCGCACGCTGGCCTGGGTGCACCTGGCCGAGGCGACGATGTTTCTCGAGGCCTATCTCGTCCACGTCCGCCCGGATATGCCGATGACCGAGCAGGACGAATACTTCCGCCAGTTCGCGATTATCGGGCGCAGGCTGGGTGCTGATCCCGTGCCCGAGAGCAAGGCCGAGGCGCAGGCCATGTTCCGCGACTTGCGCGCAGACCTTCGCTCCGGCCCCGAAGCGCGCGAGGTGGCGGCGCTGGTGGTTTCAGGCCGGATCGAGGGCGCGATGACCGGGGTGCAGCCGTTCCTGGCCGACGCCGCCGTGGCGCTGATCCCGCCTTTCGCGCGCACCATGCTGGGGCTGGACGCACCGGGCCTGCGCATGGTGCCGAGCCGCATGGTGACGCGGGCCATGGGCAGCACGCTCAGGTGGGCGTTCCGGCAGAACCCGGCCGCCCGCAGCGAACGCTGACCAATCGGCTCGTCAGGCGAACGCCTGCGCCCGGCGCAGCAGCTGGTAGGCTTCCACCACGCGCTGCAATTTCCACTCGTGGCTGCGATCCCCGCCGTTGCGATCGGGATGGTAGCGGCGCACGAGATCGGAATACCGCTTGCGCACCTCGGCACGGTCCACCATGGGACCAAGGCCCATCGTGGTCAGCGCCTCGCGCTCGCCCGCGGTGAAGCGGCTGAAGGATTCGTGTTTCACGCCCGCGGCGGCGCGGCGCATGGCATGGGCACGTTCGCCAATCGCGTCCAGCGGATCGGCGAAGTCCGCCCAGCGGGGCGTGCCATCCACCCCGGCCGCCGGGTTGAAGGCCGGGCTTTCCGTCCGCCAGCCGGAGGCCGGGGACTGGGCCGCATAGATTTCGTCCGCGCTCATGCCCTCGAACCAGTCGTAGCCGGCGTTGAAGGCGCGCACGTGTTCCAGGCACAGCCAACGGTATTCGCCCGGCCCGTCGAAACTGCTGCGCCGCCCGCCCGGCGCGCGAAATTCGCCCGCCTCGGCGCAGTCCGGATGCGCGCATGGGCGCCCCGCGTTCTCGTATCGGCCATGGAACTTCGTCTGACGCATTCCCATTAGGATGGGGAGCGAAACGCGTTTAGGAACCCCCCATGACCGGACAGGTAGCCACCGAAATCGAGACCCTGCTGCAACAGGCGCTGAGCCCGACGCGGCTAAAAGTGATCAACGACAGTGCCCGCCACCATGGCCACGCGGGCGACGATGGAACCGGCGAATCGCATTTCACCGTGGTGATCGAGACGCCCGTGTTCGAAGGCAAGAACCGCCTCGCCCGCCAGCGCATGGTGCTGGCCGCGCTGGGCGACATTCCGGGCCAGCGGGTCCATGCCTTTGCCATGAAATGCCTCACGCCCGGAGAAAGCGCCGCGGGAGAGCGCGCATGAGCATCGAGCTGTGGTACTGGCCCGAAATCCCCGGTCGCGGTGAATTCGTGCGGCTGTTCTGCGAAGGCTTCGGCATCGAATACGAGGACATGGCGCGCGAACAGGGCACCGATGCCCTAGTCGAGCATATGCACGCACTGGAAGGCATTCGCCCCTTTGCCCCGCCCTACATCGTCGATGACGGCGTGGTGATCGGCCAGACGGCGCACATTCTCGGCTACCTGTCGGACAAGGAAGGGCTGGGTTCGGGCGAGCCCGAGATCGACCTGCAACTGGCCCAGCTGCAACTCGACATCAGCGATTTCGTGGAGGAGGTGCATTCCGTCCACCACCCCATCGCCTCCGAACTCTACTACGCCGACCAGATGGAGGCCGCCTTCGAACGCGCCCAGCATTTCCGCGAGCAGCGCATCCCCAAGTATCTGATCCACTTCGACAACGCGCTGGCCGCCCACGGCGGACCGTTCAGCCTGGGCCAGCAGCCGACCCATGTCGACACCAGCCTGTTCCAGATCATGGAAGGGCTGGATTACATGTTCCCCCGCTACATGAAGGGGATGCAGGGCACCTGGGCCAACCTCGAAGGGTTGCAGGGGGCCGTGCCGGATATCGACGGCATCACCGACTATCTTGCCAGCGAGCGGCGACTGGAGTTCAACGAGAACGGCATCTTCCGCTTTTACGAGGAGCTCGATGAGCAATGAGCGGCATCTTCAAGACCATCACCCCCGTCAGCCACGATCTCGGCCAGTTCACCGTGCGCCGCGCGGTGCCACAGGCGGCGTGCCGGATGGTCGGGCCCTTCGTATTCGTCGACCAGTTCGGCCCGGCCGAACTTGACCTTGGCGCAGGGATGGACGTGCGGCCGCACCCGCACATAAACCTCGCCACGGTCACCTGGCTGCTGGGCGGCGACCACGCGGGCGCGATCGAGCATCGCGACAGCCTGGGCACCTTCAGCACTATCCGCCCCGGCACGGTCAACCTGATGACCGCGGGCCATGGCATCGTCCATTCCGAACGCAGCCCCGGCGAAGAGCGTCAGCGCGGCGCGAGGCTCTACGGGATGCAGACCTGGCTGGCGCTGCCCGACGGTCTGGAGGAGATCGACCCTGCGTTCGAGGCGGTGAGCGACCTGCCGAGCATTTCGGGCGCGGGCGCAACGGCCACAGTCATCATGGGCGAACTGTGGGGCGAACGCGCCGCCACCACCTGCCATGCCGAGACGATCTACGCCGAAATCGCGCTGGACGCGGGCGGCGCCATCCCCATCGACGCGGAGGCTGACGAACGCGCCGTCATGCTGGTGGGCGGCGAGGCCAGCCTCGATGGCGAGGCATTGCAGCCATACCACCTCGCCGTGCTCAAACCGGGAGAGGCGATGACCCTCACCAGCCGTGCGGGGGCGCGGGCCATGCTGCTGGGCGGCGAAGCCTTTACCAGCAAACGCCACGTGTGGTGGAACTTCGTGTCCTCCGACCGCGAGCGGATCGAACAGGCCAAGGCAGACTGGAAGGCCGGGCGTTTTCCCGTCGTGCCGGGCGATGCGAAGGAATTCATTCCCATCCCCGAAGGCGAGCCCAAGACCGTGAGCTATCCCTGAGCGATACCTGGAGCTATCCGACACACCATGAAGCACATCCTCCCCCTCGCCGCCCTACTTTTCGCCACGCCCGCGCTCGCCCAGAGCGCGGCCCCGCAGGAGCCCCGGACCATTTCCTGGCACAACGAACAGCAAACCGCACTCCACTCGCGCACGCAGGCCGATGGCTGGTCCACCCTGGAAGGCGGGGTGAAATTCCGCCGCACCGCGGGTGACGGCACCGGCCCCGCGCCTACCGTCGCGGATGAGATCACCATCCACTACACCGGCAGCTTCACCGACGGCGAAGTGTTCGACAGTTCGGTGGAGCGTGGCGAGCCTGCCACCTTCCCGCTCGGCCGGCTGGTGCGCGGCTGGCAGGTCGCCATTCCCTACATGGGCGTGGGCGACACGGCGGAAATCGCCATCCCGGCCGAATATGCCTACGGCCTCGAAGGTCGGGGCCCGATCCCCGGTGGTGCGACGCTGCTGTTCACCATCGAACTGCTGGCAATCCCGTCACAGGGCGCATGATCCCGAGCGAGCTCAGCCGCGTCGTGCTGTCGACAGGGGTGGAGCTCGACGTGTGGGACACCGGGCCACGCGATGCGCCGGCGCTGATCTTCCTGCACGGCTTCCCCGAGAACCACCGCACCTGGCGCCATCAGGTCGCGCATTTCTCGCATGCCTTCCGCTGCGTTGCGCCCGATCAGCGGGGTTACGGTGACAGTTCGCGGCCCAAGGGAGCAGAGAATTACGCCCCCGCCGTATTGGTGGGCGATGTCTTCGCGCTGGCCGAAGCGCTGGGCATCGAACGTTTCACGATCGTTGGCCACGACTGGGGCGGCGCGATCGCCTGGGCGGTTGCCATGTTCGGGCAGGCGGATGGACGGGTAGAGCGCGCCGTCATCGCCAACGCCCCGCACCCCGCCGTCTTCCAGCGCCTGCTCCATACCGATCCCGCCCAGCGCGCCGCGAGCCAGTATATCACCGCCTTCCGCGACCCTGCCCATGATGCGCTGGTGCGCGAGCATGGCCTGGGCGCGCTGTTGCTGAAGGCCATAAGGTGGGAAGGTCGGGCGAAGAACGATCCGGCGGAAAGCGCGCGGATGCTGGCACAATGGGCCGACCCCGACCGCGCGTTCGCCATGCTCAACTGGTATCGCGGCAGCTCCATCGTGGTGCCGTCGATGGACGCTCCTTACGAAGAGCCGGAGCCGCTGGCACTGCCGGTGCTGACGATTCCGACGCTGGTGATCTGGGGCATGGAGGACCAGGCGCTGCTGCCCGCCAACCTTGCGCTGGGCGAGCAGGTGACGAACCTCACGCTGGCCGAGGTGCCGGCAGCAGGCCATTTCGTTCCGTGGGAAGCGCCCGACGCGGTGAACGCGGCAATGGACGGTTTCCTGGAGCGAACCGCGGCCCGTTAGGCCAGCCACTCAACCCAGGCGCCATGCGGATGCGCCTCGGCGAGTTGCACTGCCTCCGCCCCGCCGGGCCAGAACCGCACCTTGCACTCGTGCCGGAATGTCGCGCGGTTGGTTTCCACCGCGATCCACGCCAGCGGTTTGTCCGCCGTGGCCGCAGCGCCCGCCGCCTCCATCGCCCCCATGATCGCTTCGCGCGTGATGGCCGGCAGATATTGCCACATCACCGTGTGGAACAGCACCCGCGTCACGCCCGGCTCCTGCGGTGCGGCGAGCATGTCGGTGACGAAGGCGCCGGCATCCTGCCGGGCCACCTCGGGCGGCATCCGCCCGGCCATCGCGATGGCGGCGTCCATGCGCGCCATCCGCTCTGTCGCGTCGGGCCAGATGTAGGCTTTCAACTTCAGCGTCTGCGCCGGATCGGCAAGGTCGATGGGTGCCAGATCGCAGCCGCGGATGCCGGTGATTGCGACGTCGCCCGCGGGCGGCGGGGGCCCGCGCCATGCGGGCGCGATGCGGATGCTCGACAGGCTCGGCCCCACCTCCACCCCGCCAAGGTCGAAGCGGAAGCGCGGCAGCATGGTGTTGATCCCCGCGCTCGCGCCGATCTCGCCCAGATCGAACCGCGGGCCGAGCCGCTGCGACAGCCACAGCAGCGCGGCCATGACGCTGGCCGAACGGCCCGCCTCGTTGGTCTGCGGCGGATGGTCGAGCCAGGGCAGCAGCAGGTGGTCGAACCGCTCGGCGGTGTCCGTGACCAGCGCATCGACCAACCCCTGGTCGCTCATCAACCCGGCATAGATCGCACCCAGCCGCGGCTCCTCCCCGGTCAGGTAAAGCCAGTGAAAGGCCGCCGCCACGCGCAGCGGCATCGCGTCTTCCAGGCTCAACCCCTGCCAGTTCGCAATGCGCCTGCCGGTCGCCGTGGCGGTTTCCATCACTGCCAGCAGCGCGCGGACGAGACGGGCATTGTTGGGGGAACCGGCGCGTTCGCAATGGGCGGCCTGCCACGCGATCGCCTCTGGCACGCTGGCGATGGCCATCACCCCTGTCTGATCGCCCATCCGCATTGCCCTTTCCGGCGTTCCTGCCTACATCGCGCCACCGATGACCGACACCTCTGCCACAGACCGCTACGGCCCGCTGATCTTCGCGGTGCCCAAGGGCCGCATCCTCGACGAGGCGGTGCCGCTGATGGGGCGTGCCGGGTTGGTGCCGGAAGCCGCCTTCCATGACAAGGCCGACCGATCGCTCAGCTTCGCCGACCAGAGCGGCACCATGCGCATCTTCCGCGTGCGCGCCTTCGATGTCGCCACGTTCGTCGCCTTCGGCGCGGCGCAGGCGGGGATCGTTGGCAGCGACGTGATCGAGGAGTTCGACTATTCCGAGCTTTACGCCCCCGTCGATCTGGGCATCGGTGCCTGCCGCCTGTCCGTGGCCGAGCCGGCCGAGCCGGTGGAGAACCGTTACGGCAAGGCCAGCCATCTGCGGGTTGCCACCAAGTATCCCAATATCACCAGCCGCCACTTCGAACGCCGCGGCATCCAGGCCGAGTGCGTGAAACTGAACGGCGCGATGGAACTGGCTCCCTCCAGCGGGCTGGCGGGCCGGATCGTCGACCTGGTCTCCACCGGGCAGACGTTGAAATCCAACGGCCTCGTCGAAAAGGACGTTATCATGCAGGTGACCAGCCGCCTGATCGTCAACCGCGCCGCGCTGAAAACCGATCCCCGCGTGGCCGCGCTGGTCGAACGGTTCCGCGCCGCCACCGACAGAAGGGTTGCCGTCTGATGCGCCGCCTGAACATCAAAGACACCGGTTTCGAAGCGCAGTTCACGCGCATCGTCAACGACCGGCGCGAGACGGACGCCAGCGTGGCGCGCGACGTTGCCGATATTCTGCAAAAGGTGCGGCACGGCGGCGACGATGCGCTGCGCGACTATACCATGCGGTTCGACAAGCACCCGCTGACCGCCGACCTCACCAGCTGGCGCATCGGCAAGGACCAGTGCAAGGCCGCCTACGACTTCCTCGCGCCCGAGGTGAAGCGCGCGCTGGAAATGGCGGCAGAGCGCATCCGCGCCTATCACGAGGGCCAGTTGCCGCAGGACCGCGATTACCGCGACGCGCAGAACGTGCGGCTTGGTGCCCGGTGGCGCGCGGTAGACGCGGCCGGGCTTTACGTGCCGGGCGGGCGGGCGTCCTATCCCTCCACCCTGCTGATGAACGCCATCCCGGCCAAGGTCGCCGGTGTCGAGCGGCTGGCCGTGGTCACCCCCACCCCCAAGGGCGAGATGAACGACCTGGTGCTCGCCGCAGCGCACCTGGTGGGCATCGACGAGATCTGGCGCGTCGGCGGGGCGCAGGCCGTGGGCGCGCTGGCCTGGGGCACGAAGCGGATCAAGCCGGTCGACGTGATCGTCGGCCCGGGCAATGCCTGGGTGGCGGAGGCCAAGCGGCAGCTTTATGGCGTGGTCGGCATCGACATGGTTGCCGGACCCAGCGAAATCCTCGTCATCTCCGACAACAGGTCAGACCCTGACTGGATCGCCGCCGACCTGCTCAGCCAGGCAGAGCACGATCCGGCCAGCCAGTCGATCCTAATCACTGACGACGCCGCCTTTGCCAGCGAGGTGGAGGATTCCATCGACCTGCTCGGCGCGCAGATTGCCACCCGCCGCGTGGCCCATGAAAGCTGGGAGAAACACGGCGTGATCGTGATCGTCGACGACCTGGCGCAGCAGGCCCCGCCGCTTGCCAACCGCCTCGCCGCCGAGCATCTCGAACTGGCGGTCGACGACCCGGAGAAATATTTTGACCAGATCAAGCATGCCGGCAGCGTGTTCCTTGGGCGCCACACGCCAGAGGCCGTGGGCGATTACGTTGCCGGGCCGAACCACGTGTTGCCCACAGGACGGCGCGCACGCTTTGCCAGCGGGCTTTCGGTGCTCGACTTCATGAAACGCACCAGCTTCATCGAACTCGATGCAGAGGCGCTGAAGGCCATCGGCCCCGCCGCCATGGCGCTGGCCGAGATCGAGGGCCTGCCCGCCCACGCCGCCAGCGTGAGGGTGCGGCTGTGAGCGCCCCGCACAAAGGCTCCGGGCGGTCAAAAGCCCGTTCTGCCGCGCGTCTTGGCGCGGTGCAGGCACTGTATCAGCGGCATATGGAAAAGACCGCGCTGGCCCGCCTGCTCGACGAATTCCACCAGCACCGGTTGGGGAAGGAGATCGAGGACGACCAGTATGCCGATGCCGAGATCGATTTCTTCGACGACGTGGTTTCGGGCGTGGTCGCGCGGGAGGACGAGATCGACGGCCTGCTGACCGCCAAGCTGGCGCAGGGCTGGACGCTGGCACGGCTGGACAAGACCATGCTCCAGATCCTGCGCTGCGGCGCCTACGAGCTTGTCGCCCGCGCCGATGTGCCGGTGGGCACGGCGATCAGCGAGTATGTCGACGTGGCCCACGCCTTCTTTGACGAGCGGGAGGCGAAGTTCGTCAACGGCGTGCTGGACGCGGTGGCAAAGGACGTGCGGGCCTAGCCTCGCGAAAAAACGCGATGAACGAGACCGGCTTCATCGCTGCCCTGCGCGCCCTGCCGCTCCATCCGGGCGCCCGCGGGCTGGCGGACGATGCGGCCGTCGTGTCGCTGGGCACCGAGACGATCATCCTGACCCATGACGTGCTGGTCGAAGGGCGGCATTTCCTGACCACGCAGGACATGGCGGACGTCGCGTGGAAGCTCGTCGCCACCAACCTGTCCGATCTCGCGGCCAAGGGTGCCGAGCCGATAGGCGTGCTGCTGGGCCACATGCTGGGCGGTGACGATGCGCGTTTCGTCGACGGTCTGGGCGAAGTGCTGGAGCATTACGGCGTGCCCCTGCTGGGCGGGGATACGGTGGCGGGCGAGGCGCCGCGCAGCTTCGGCCTTACCGCCGTGGGCCGCGCTACGCATACGCCTGTCCCCTCTCGCGCAGGGGCGCAGATTGGCGATGCGCTGTTCGTCACCGGCACGCTGGGTGCGGCGATGCTGGGGCTGGAAGCGTTGCGGGCAGGCGACGGGGGCGATCCCCTACCCTATACCCGCCCGCTTGCCCGGTTGCTGGAAGGCGAATCACTCGCCCCCCTGGCGCACGCGATGATGGACGTATCCGACGGCCTGCTGCTCGATGCCTTCCGCATGGCCGAGGCAAGCGGCGTCAGCATGGCCATCGACAGCGCCGCCGTGCCCGTGGCGGATGCCACCCGGGCCATGGCGTGCCTTACCTGGGGGGACGACTACGAACTGCTATTCACCCTGCCCGCCGGCACCTGTCCCCCGGTCGCGGCAACGCAGATCGGCACGGTCGAGCCGCGCGGCTTTGCGCCGCTGTTTCTCGACGGGGAAGCGATCGCCAATTCGCAAGGGCTCGGTTACGTCCACGGCTAGGCGCGCTTTGCGCTTGTGCAGCGTCGCCCGATAAAATAGCCCTTGCCACTGGCGAACCCGGGACAACCGGGTCGTTTACTCAGGGAAGGGGAAAAGAGGGACATGAACCTCGTACTCATCGCAATCGCATTGGGGGCGCTCGCCGTGGTCTACGGCTTCGTTACCAGTCGCCAGGTGCTCAGTGCATCGGCCGGTAACGCAAAGATGCAGGAAATCGCCGGCGCCATCCAGGAAGGCGCCAAGGCCTACCTCAACCGCCAGTATTCGACGATCGGCATGGTCGGCGTGGTCGTCGCCGTCATCGTGGGCGTGTTCCTCGGCCCGGTATCGGCCATCGGGTTCCTCATCGGCGCGATCCTTTCGGCCGTCGCCGGCTACATCGGCATGAACATCTCGGTGCGCGCCAACGTGCGCACCGCCGCCGCCGCGCAGACCAGCCTGCAGGCGGGCCTCACCCTCGCCTTTCGCGCCGGTGCCATAACGGGCATGCTGGTGGCGGGCCTGGCGCTGCTGGCCATCGCGGTGTTCTTCTACGTTCTCATCGGCCCGATGGGTGCCGATCCCGCCAGCCGCGAGGTTATCGACGCGCTGGTGGCGCTCGCCTTCGGCGCCTCGCTGATTTCCATCTTCGCACGGCTCGGCGGCGGCATCTTCACCAAGGCCGCCGACGTGGGCGCCGATCTCGTCGGCAAGGTCGAGGCCGGCATCCCCGAGGACGATCCCCGCAATCCCGCCGTGATCGCCGACAACGTGGGTGACAACGTGGGCGACTGCGCCGGCATGGCCGCGGACCTGTTCGAAACCTATGTCGTCACCGTGGGCGCAACCATGGTGCTGACCGCGCTGTTGCTGACCGACGCGGGCGACCTGCTGCTGCCGCTGATGGCATTGCCCCTGCTGATCGGCGGGGCGTGCATCGTGACCTCGATCATCGGCACATACTTCGTGCGCCTGGGTTCTTCGGGCAAGGCTGCGACGAACGTGATGGGCGCCATGTACAAGGGCTTCCTCGTCACCGCCGTGCTGTCCATTCCGCTGATCTGGTTCGTGATGCAGTTCGCGCTCGGCGACCTTGGCAACACCATCAACGTCACGGAAAACCTGGGCAACATCGATGTCGGCGAGCCGCTGGCGGAGGAAGGCACGTCCTCGACCCTGCCGTTCACCGGCTGGAACCTGTTCGCCTGCTCGGTCATCGGTCTGCTGCTGACCGGGGTGATCATCTGGATCACCGAATACTACACCGGAACCGGCTTTCGCCCTGTCCGCTCCATCGCCAAGGCCAGTGAGACCGGCCACGGCACCAACGTGATCCAGGGCCTCGCCATCAGCCTGGAATCGACCGCCCTGCCCACGCTGGCGATCGTTGCGGCGATCATCGCCACCTTCCAGCTCGCCGGGCTCATGGGCATTGCCTATGCCGCCACATCGATGCTGGCACTGGCGGGCATGGTCGTGGCACTCGACGCCTATGGCCCGGTCACCGACAACGCCGGTGGTATCGCCGAGATGGCAGGCCTGGACGAGGGTGTCCGCGAGAAGACCGATCTGCTCGACGCGGTGGGCAATACCACCAAGGCGGTGACCAAGGGCTATGCCATCGGCTCGGCCGGGCTTGCCGCGCTGGTGCTGTTCGCCGCCTACACCACCGACCTTGCCGAGTTCTTCCCGGACGCTGACGTCGATTTCAGCCTGGAGAACCCCTACGTCATCGTCGGCCTGCTGCTGGGCGCGCTGCTGCCCTACCTGTTCGGCGCAATGGGCATGACCGCCGTGGGCCGCGCGGCGGGCGACGTGGTAAAGGACGTGCGTGCGCAGTTCCGGGAAAAGCCGGGCATCATGGATTACTCCGAAAAGCCCGACTACGCCCGCACCGTGGACCTCGTCACCAAGGCTGCCATCAAGGAGATGATCATCCCCTCGATGCTGCCGGTGCTGGCCCCCATCGTGGTCTATTTCTCGATTCTGCTGATCGCCGGACAGGAGAACGCCTTTGCCGCGCTCGGCGCGCTGCTGATGGGCGTGATCGTGGGCGGGCTGTTCGTGGCGCTGTCCATGACCGCGGGCGGAGGCGCGTGGGACAACGCCAAGAAATATATCGAGGACGGCAATCACGGCGGCAAGGGCTCCGAAGCCCACAAGGCCGCCGTGACGGGCGATACCGTGGGCGATCCCTACAAGGATACCGCGGGCCCGGCCGTCAACCCGATGATCAAGATCACCAATATCGTCGCCCTGCTGCTGCTGGCGGCGCTGGCGGGCGGCGGCGCCTGATACCGCAGCCGCAGCGACGGTGACACGAAAACCCTGTCCGGAGCGATCCGGGCAGGGTTTTGTTTACCACCCTTCTTGACCTTTCCTTGGCCGGCCCCGCCTTATGCCCGATGGGCCGGAAAGCCATTCCGGTGCCATTGCGGGTTAACGAATTTCTTGGGCCAGCCCCTTCCCCTCGACCATCGTGCCATGCCGACCGATGCAGATCCGCGATCGGCGCCCGAACCGCGCCTGTCGCTGACCTTGCGCGCGTGGAAGCAGTGCGATCGGCCCGATCGCGTGGCCGCCTGGGATGCGCTGGCCCAATGGGCATCCGAACCTAATCCCTTTTACGAAAGCTGGTATCTGCTCGCCTCGCTGCGCGCGCTCGATCCCGGCGGTGCCGTCGCGCTCATCGTGCTGGAGGCGGACGGCCAGCTCGCCGGGCTGATGCCGGTCAAGCGAGAGGCGCGCTATTACGGCTATGCCCTGCCGCACTGGCGCAACTGGGCGCACGCCAACTGCTTCCTGGGCATGCCGCTGGTGGCGCGCGGGTTCGAGCGGTCGTTCTGGCGCGAAATGCTTGCCTGGGCCGATCGAAACGCTGGCCGGGCGCTGTTCCTGCACCTCGCCCACCTCCCCGTGACCGGCCCATTGCACGAGGCGCTGGCCGCCGAACTCGCCGCAAGCGGACGCCCGGCAGCGACCGTGCTGCGTGAAGAGCGAGCCATGCTCGTCACCCAGACCCCCGCAACCTATCTCGACAGCTCGCTATCGACCAAGAAACGCAAGGAATTGCGCCGCCAGCACCGCCGTCTGGCCGAACAAGGCGAACTTGCGACCGAGCGCTGCCACGACGCCGCCGGGTTGGAAAGCTGGATCGCGGAATTCCTGCGGATCGAACAATCGGGATGGAAGGGACGGCAAGGTTCCGCCCTCGCCAGCACGGCGGACACCGCCCAGCTGTTCGCCCAGGCCCTGCAAGGTGCGGCGAGCCGGGGGCGGCTTGAACGGTTGTGCCTGCGGCTTGACGGTCGCCCCATCGCCATGCTGGCCAGCTTCGTCGCGCCGCCGGGCGCCTTTTCCTACAAGACCGCCTTCGACGAGGACTTTGCCCGCTATTCCCCCGGCGTGCTGCTCCAGCGCGAGAACATCGCCCTGCTGCAGCGTGACGCGGTCAGCTGGATCGACAGCTGCGCCGCCGAGGATCACCCGATGATCGACCACATCTGGCGCGAACGCCGCGCCATCGCGCGCCATTCGATCGGCATCGGCGGCCCGCTGCGCCGCGCCGCCTTTGCCGCCATCGCCCGGCGCGAAACGGGCAGGCCGGCGCGAGGGATCGGCGCATGAACCGCCCTAGCGCCCCCATGAGTGGACGCGCCATCGGCACCCGGCGCGTCTTCCCGGAACGCGCCCGCAGCTTCTTCGCCTCGTCCTATCCCGAAGGCACGCACAAGCTGGACCACAACCTGGTCGGCCACCCGCTGCTCGAACTGGATGCGCTGGCGCTGCTGGGAGAGGCCCTGCCGGCGCGCAGCTGCGAATACAATCGCGGCGACCTGCCCATCGGTGTCGAGGGCAAGCCCGAGGGCAATGGTTTCAGCATCGGCGAAACGATCCGCACCATCGCCACGTCGAACAGCTGGGCGGTGCTCAAGAACATCGAACAGAATCGTCCGTTCGCGGGCCTGCTGCACGCGCTGATCGCGGAGCTCGCGCCGATCATCGAGGCGCGCACCGGCGCGATCCTGCGGCCGCAGGGCTTCATCTTCATCTCCAGCCCCAATGCGGTGACGCCGTATCACTTCGACCCGGAGCACAACATCCTGCTGCACCTGCGCGGACAAAAGACGATGACGGTCTTCCCCGCCGGGAATCCGCGGTTCGCCGCCGATCGCATGCACGAGGCCTATCACACCGGCGGCGCGCGCGAGCTCGCCTGGCGCGATGATTTCGCGCGCGATGGCGTCCCCTTCCCCCTGCATCCCGGCGAGGCGCTATATGTGCCGGTGATGGCGCCGCACTTCGTGCAGAACGGGCCGGAGGTCTCGATCTCGCTGTCGATCACCTGGCGCAGCGACTGGAGCTTCGCCGAGGCCGACGCCCGCGCCTTCAACACCATCCTTCGCCGGATGGGGTTCGATCCCGCACCGCCGGGTCGCTGGCCGGCGAGCAACAAGGCCAAGGCGACGATGATGCGCGTGGTGCGCCGGCTGTCGCGCCGACCTTGACCCGCCGTTTGCCTGCGCGCATGGGCGAAGGCGATGGAGCCTTCCACCGATTCCACCCCTGAACGCGTCCTCGCCGATCTGGTTTTCCTGCTCGATCTGGAAGACCGGGGCAGCGACGTATTCATCGGCCGCAGGCGCGAGGATGGGACGGGCCGGGTATTCGGCGGACAGGCGATTGCCCAGGCTTTGGGCGCAGCCAGCCGCACGGTCGACCCGGCGCGCGCCGTCCATTCGCTCCATGCCTATTTCCTGCGCCCGGGCAGCGACGCCCTGCCTATCGAATACCGGGTGAAGCGCGATCTGGACGGTCGCAGCTTTTCCAATCGGCGCGTGGTGGCGAGCCAGGAAGGCAAGCCCATCCTGAACTTCGTCGCCAGCTTCCAGGAGCCGGAGGAAGGCCCCGGCCACCAGCATCCGGCCATGCCCGACGTGCCCCCGCCCGAGGCGCTTGCCGCCGATGCCGACATTCGCAGGCGCGTGGCTGCGGCGGTTCCCGACGGCCCGATCAGGAACCTGCTGTCCCGCCCCTTCCCGGTCGATTTCCGTTCGG
This sequence comes from Aurantiacibacter arachoides, assembly GCF_009827335.1. Taxonomy (GTDB): domain Bacteria; phylum Pseudomonadota; class Alphaproteobacteria; order Sphingomonadales; family Sphingomonadaceae; genus Alteraurantiacibacter; species Alteraurantiacibacter arachoides. The sequence continues at coordinate 1,700,170 of NZ_WTYH01000001.1, forward strand.
TGGAGCCGCGCGACTGGCTCGATCCGCAGGCTCGTCCGCCGGTCTCGCATGTCTGGTTCAAGACCGTGGCACCGCTTCCCGCCGCCAGCGCGGTGCATCGCAGCGTGCTGGCCTATGTTTCCGATTTCCAGATCCTCGCCACCGCGCTGCAACCGCACGGCAAGAGCATGCACCGGGGCGAGGTGAAGGCGGCCAGCATCGATCACGCGATCTGGTTCCACGAGGATTTCCAGGTCGACGACTGGCTGCTGTTCGCCACGGAAAGCCCATGGTCGGGCGCGGCCCGCGGGTTCGCGCGCGGGCAGATCTTCACGCGCGAGGGCAAGCTTGTCGCCAGCGTGACGCAGGAAGGAATGTTGCGCCATGTCTGAACCCCGTTCGCTCCGTGTCGCCGCCCTGGCGCTGCTTGCCCTACCCCTGCCCGCGCTGGCGCATGATGTGCCCGCCATTGATTACGCGGAGGCGCTGCGCCGCACGGCGGCAGCCTATGACAGCACCGGCATGGTCGCCGCGGTCATGGTGGATGGCGAGGTCGTCTATACCGGCGTGACCGGTATCGCCGAGGAAGGCACCACGCGCCCCGTCACCGAAGACATGCTGTGGCCCATCGCCAGCATTTCCAAGGCGTTCACCACCACCGCGCTCGCCATCCTCGTCGACCGGGGCGAGGTGGAATGGGACGCGCCGGTGCGCACCTATGTGCCGGAATTCGCCATGTGGGACCCTTGGGTCAGCGAGCATTTCACCGTGCGCGACCTGCTCACCCACCGCTCCGGCCTGCCGCTGGGTGCGGGCGACCTCCTGATCTGGCCCGATGGCGACGCGGCGCCTGCCGACGTGATCGCCGCCCTGCCGCACTTGCGCCCCAGCACCGGCTTTCGTGATGGCTACGCCTACGACAACCTGATGTACGTGGTGGCAGGAGAAGTCGTCGCGCGCGTTTCCGGCCGCGACTGGGCGACCTTCGTGACCGAAGAGCTTTTCCAGCCCATCGGCATGGACGACGATTGCGCCGCGCAGATGGACCGCATTCCCGCAGGCGCTGCCACGGTCACCGGTCACGAACGCGCAGCTGGCGCCGACGCCGGCGTGCCGATCGATCCGCGGCTGGCCTTTTCGGAAACGTGGTCGGCAGCGGGCGGCATCTTCTGCAATCCGCGCGGCATGATGGAATGGGGCAAGTTCTGGCTCGACGGCGGGGTGACCGCCAGCGGCACGCGCCTTGTCAGCGAGGCGCAGGCGCGTGAACTGTGGCAGGGCGTCACGCCCGTGCCCGTCGGCGGCACGCTGCGATCCAACGGCTCCTCGCACCTCGGCATGTATGCGCTGGGCTGGAACGTGCGCGATTTCGAAGGCCACCTGCACGTCAGCCATGGCGGCGGCGCGCCGGGCGTCGTCAGCAACTTCGTGCTGATCCCCGAACACGGCGTGGCCATCTTTTCGGCCACCAACGATTATCGCGGGGCGGCTTCCACGTTCAACTACCACGTCGCCAATGCACTGGTGGGTGACAGCCCGCAGGATTACATCGGCGAATTCGGCAGCGCCTTTGCCGCGGCGGAGGCGGAAGGGACGAGCCTGATCTCGACGACCACCGCTCGCCCGGAAACCGTCGCTCCGCTCAGCCTGCCGCTCGCCGCCTATGCCGGCACCTATCGCGACCCCTGGTATGGCGACGTGACCATCACGCAGACCGAGGAGGGGCTCTACCTCGACATGGGTCGCAGCGCGGTGCTCGACACCACGCTGGGCCACTATTCGGGCGACCGCTTCACCGCCTTCTGGCCCGACAGTTCGCTGAAGGCCGATGCCTTTGTCGACTTCGCGGTGGCGGACGGCGTGGTGACGGGCATGACGATGCAGGCGATTTCCGACCTTACGGACTTCTCCTACGACTTCCACGACCTGCAATTGACGCGCGTGCCCGACTAGGAACGGCGCGCTGGCCCCGGCGTTTGGGGGCATGAACTTCGAAAAGCAGCAGGCGGCCTATCGCCAGAGCAAGCCCTCGTGGCTGGGTCGCGGTATCGAGCGGCTGACCAACCCGTTCGGCAAGGCCATTGCCGCGGTGGTGCCCAAGGGCATGGTGGAGGCCGTGCTGAAAGGCGTGGACGCCGCCGTGGGCGCGCCGCAACTGGTCAGTTTCACCCACGATCCGCACGATCTGGCCGCCGCGCGCGCTGCATCGAAGCGCGTGTCGCGCAGGGCGCGCGCCATCAGCGGCGGAACCGGCGTGGCGGCCGGCATGGGCGGCCTGCTGACGATGGGGCTCGACATTCCGGCAACCATTGCCATCGCGCTCCGCACCATCCGCGATACCGGCCGGGCCTATGGCTACGCGGGCGAAGGTCCGCAGGAAAAGCTGTTCCGGCTGCAAATCCTCGAACTGGCCGCGCTTGACGATCCGGACGTTCGCACCCCGCGCATCGCCGCGCTCGAAAGCGCCATCGGGCACGACGGCGAATTGGTCGCGGCCACGCACGACCGCATCGTGCCGGTGGTGGACCAGGCGGTGGAGCGCGTCAGCCGCGCGATCGCCTTTGCCAGCTTCCGCAGCCGGGCGGGCATGATCGTACCGGTGGTAGGCAGCGCGGTGGGCGGCGTGGTCAACGCCAGTTTCCAGGGCGACGTCGGCGAGGCTGCACGTTTCGCCTTTCAGGAGCGGCGGATGCGGGCCATCCGGGCGGGTTGAGCACCGTTCTCGCCATGGGAGCCGCCTTTTCCCTGCTCCCGGCCACGCGGGGGTCGCTCGCTACCCCGGCGGGGCGACGAAATCCTAATTTGTGTGATAGACGATCGATGTAGTCCATCGGCCCGCGGTGGGCTGGCCTTCGGCATCGAGCGCGGGATGAAACGAAGCGTGAGCTTAGATACCGTTGCACGCTGCCGCATCGAGAACGGGATGGCCGCTGCTCCGGCTGACCATGCACGATGCCACCTCGCCCCGCGCCGTCACGTCGACACTGACGCCGACGGTGCCCTGCCGCCTCTGCCGCTTGGCCGCGACCGGGTAATCCGCATTGATCCGCCTGACCAGAGTCGCCAAATTCACAGGTTGGGCGGCACGGCCGGGAACGGCGGCGGGCGGAGCCTGGTCGTTCGTCAATCGTGCAAACACGATTTGCGGCTCGCCCCTTGCAGCGGATACCTCTTCGACCCGATCCACTGCACAGGCAGGCATGGCGCACATCACCATGACAAACCCGGCAACCACGATCGCTTTCCTGTTGCGCATCGCTTACCCCCCCGCGTGGTAGAAATCGTAGACCTTCTGCGCCACGCTTTCGCTGACGCCGGGCACGCGCTTGAGATCGTCCAGCGCTGCCGCCCGCACCTTACTGGCCGTTCCGAAGTGCAGCAACAGCGCGCGTTTGCGGGCCGGACCTATGCCGGGGATCTCGTCCAGCGGTGAGGCGGTGATGGCGCGGCTGCGCTTGGCGCGGTGGGCGCCGATGGCGAAGCGGTGCACCTCGTCGCGCAGGCGCTGGAGGTAGAACAGAACCGGCGAATTGACCGGCAGCGTTTTCTCGCGCCCGTCGGGGAAGTGGAACACCTCGCGCCCCTCGCGCCCGTGGTGCGGGCCCTTGGCGATGGCCACCAGCGGCACGTCCTCGATACCCAGTTCCTCCAGCGTATCGCGCACGCTCGACATCTGCCCCTTGCCGCCGTCGATCAGCACCAGATCGGGCCAGACGCCGGCCTTCTCGCGGTCCGGGTCCTCGGTCATGGCGCGGGTGAAGCGGCGGCTCATCACCTCGCGCATCATGCCGAAGTCGTCGTTGGTCTGCGCGGTCCTGATGTTGAACTTGCGATACTGGTTCTTGATGTAGCCCTCCGGCCCGGCAACGACCATCGCGCCCAGCGCCTTGTCCCCCTGGATATGGCTGTTGTCGTAGATCTCGATGCGCTGCGGCACCTCGGCCAGCTCCAGGAAATCGGCCATCTCGCGCATGATTTTCGCCTGCGTGCCGCTCTCCGCCAGCCTCCGGTCGAGCGCCTCCACCGCGTTGCGCTGGGCCTGCTGCATCAGCCGCCGCCGCTCGCCGCGCTGCGGGGTGGAGATGGCGACGCGGCGATCGGCCAGCGTGGAGAAGGCCTCCTCCAGCAGCGCCTGCTCCGGCAGTTCGCGGTCGACGAGGATGTGGCGCGGGGGCGGCACTTCCTCGTAGAATTGCAGCAGCACGTCGGCCAGCACCTCGCCCTCGTCGATCTCGCCGGTGTTCTTGGGGAAGAAGGCGCGGTGGCCCCAGTTCTGCCCGCCGCGCACGAAGAAGCCCTGCACCGCGATCTGCCCGCCCTTGGCGTGGAGCGCGAAGACGTCGGCATCGCCCACCCCGTCGGCGTTCACCGCCTGGCTGCCCTGGATGAACGTGGCGGCGCGCAGCCGGTCGCGCAGCAGTGCCGCGGTCTCGAAATCGAGATCGGCGGCGGCCTTTGCCATCTGGCTTTCGATCTTCGCCTGCACCGCGCCCGACCTGCCGCCCAGGAAGTCCTTCGCCTCCTGAATCAGGGAGTCGTAGCCCTCCTTGTCGATGCGGCCCACGCACGGCGCGCTGCAACGCTTGATCTGGTAGAGCAGGCACGGCCGGTCGCGGCGGGCGAAGAAGCTGTCGGTGCAACTGCGCAGCAGGAACAGCTTTTGCAGCGCGTTGATCGTGGTGTTGACCGATCCGGCGCTGGCGAACGGGCCGTAATAATTGCCCTTGGCCTTGCGCGCCCCGCGGTGCTTCTGGATGCGCGGGAAGTCGTGCCCTTCGCGCAGCAGGATGAACGGGAAGCTTTTGTCATCGCGCAGCAGCACGTTGTAGGGCGGGCGAAAGCGCTTGATGAATTGCGCTTCCAGCAGCAGCGCGTCGGCTTCCGAATTGGTGGTGACGATCTCCATCGCCCGGCATTGGCTGACCATGCGCTTCAACCGCGTGGAGAGCGCCTTGACCTGCGTGTAGTTCGCCACCCGCGCCTTCAGGCTGCGCGCCTTGCCGACATACAGCACGTCCCCACGCGCATCGAGCATGCGGTAGACGCCAGGCTTCGGCTTGAGCGTGCGGACGGTTTCGCGAATGGCAGCGACACCCGTTTCCAGATCGGGCTGCGCACCTTTGTCGCCGTCGCCTTTCACGGTGTAGGCAGCGCGCTCTTCGTTGAAGCGTTCCTTGCCCCTCGGGTCGGACGGGGATCCTGCTTCGGCGCGGCTCATGCCCGGTCAGATAGGTAGGGAAGCGGCAATTGGCAAAGCGGGCTTTGGACTTATGCGACGCGCGCGCCTAGCGAGCGGGAATGGACGAGTTCGATGCCATCGTATTGGGCGGCGGGGCCGCGGGCCTGTTCTGCGCCGCGATCGCCGGTCAGCGCGGACGCCGGGTGCTGGTGCTGGAACGCAGCGAAAAGGTGGGGAAGAAGATCCTCATCTCCGGCGGCGGGCGGTGCAACTTCACCAACATCGGCGCAGGGCCGGGCAACTACCTTTCCGCCAACCCGCATTACGCAAAGAGCGCGCTTGCCCGCTACACGTCCGCCCAGTTCCTGGCGCTGGTGGAACGGCACGGCATAGCCTGGCATGAAAAGACGCTGGGCCAGTTGTTCTGCGATGGCAGCGCGCGGCAGATCGTCGACATGCTGCTGGCAGAGTGCGCCGCCGGTCCGGGCGAGGTCGTCATCCGCTGCCGTGAGGAGGTGGGCGAGGTCTCGCACGACGTTGGGCCTGTGGGGGCGCGTTTTACGGTGGCCACGCAATATGGCCGCTTCACCGCGCCAGGTCTGGTCATTGCGACGGGCGGGCCGAGCATTCCCAAGATGGGCGCCAGCGATTTCGCCTATGCCCTCGCCCGCCAGTTCGGCCTGAAGGTCGTCGAACCGCGGCCCGCGCTCGTCCCCCTCACGCTGGGCGGGGAAGAGGTGCTGTTCCGCGAGCTGGCCGGGGTGGCCGCCGAGGTGGAGGCGCGCGCCGGCAAGACGGCCTTTCGCGAGGCGGCGCTGTTCACCCATCGCGGAATGAGCGGCCCGGCGATCCTCCAGGCTTCGAGCTACTGGCGGCCCGGCGAGCCGGTGACGATCCGGTTCCTGCCTGATCGCCAGCCCGGCTGGCTGATCGAGGCAAAGCGCGCCACGCCTGGCCAGCATCTGCGGACCGTGCTGCGGGGCGATCTGCCGGGCAGGCTGGCGGACGTGCTGGCCGACCAGCTTGGCCTTGCCGGCGATCTTGGCAACCTGCCCGACAAGGCCCTGCGCGCGGCGGAGGAACGGCTGCGCGCCTGGACCTTCCAGCCCAACGGCACCGAAGGCTTCGCCAAGGCCGAGGTAACGGTCGGCGGCATCGCCACTGCCGAACTCAGCTCGCAGACGATGGAGGCGAAAAAGCTGCCCGGTCTCTACGCCATCGGCGAGGCGGTGGACGTTACCGGTTGGCTTGGCGGCTACAATTTCCAATGGGCCTGGGCCAGTGGTTACGCCGCGGGGATGGCCCTTTAGGAGCGATTTCGGTCGGCAACCAGCCGACGGCAAGGGCGACCGCCCGCCCGCAGCGTGCACGCAGCGAACCGGAATGCGTCTGCCGAGGAGGAAGCCGCCGGGGCAGCTTCGAAATCAGAAGAGCTTGCGGAACTCGATCTCGAAACGGCGACCCACAGGATCGATAAGGAACGGCTGGTAACGCAGCGGCACCACGCCATTGCTGTCCGTCACCCGCTGGCGCGCATCGAACACGTTGTCCACGCCTATGCTGATCCGCGAACCCTCGAAGAACGGCACGGATTCCACCAGGCTGGCTTGCTGGCCAAGATCGGCAAAGGCCCGAAGGCTAAGCGTGGCGAAGTCGCCAAAGGTAAGATCGGTGCTGCCGGGCAGGTCCGACCCTTCCAGCTCCGCCTCGCTGCGGTAGGAACCGAAGGCGAAGACGCCGAAGCCATCCTTGAACACCCCGCCACGCGCGCTGAGTGTGTGACGCGGAATGGCGCCGGATAGCGCATCACCGTTGAGGAGGTCGAGACGCGGCAAGCCATCGGCAATCAGGACGGTATTCTCGATCTCGTAGGCATATTGCAGGTTGGCAAACCAGCGCCCTGTGCCATCGCCACCACCTGGTCCGCCAAAACGCATCCCGCGGCCACCGCCGGGCGGGGGTCCACCCGAGCCTCGGCCCGAGGGGGGACCACCGGCCTGCTGGCCCGCGGGGCGCCCGCCCATCTGGCTGACGTCGGCACTGCAAATCCGTTCGCGGGTCTGGGCGAAGCGTTCGGGATCGATGCGACCATCTTCGCCGGCAAGGCGTTCAAGCATTTGCGGCGGGATTGCGAGCGGCTGACCGTCCAGGCCGATCGGCGGTTCTTCCCCGGCAGCGGCCGCCGCCACCGCGGCGTTCAACAGCTCCAGCAGGGCCTCGGGTTCCGCTTCGCAGAATTGGGCCCGCATCTGCTGGAAACGCGCCGGATCGAAACTGACGGATTGCTGGCCGGACCCGGCGCCACCGCCGGCAGCGGGGGGCGCGCCGGCCGGGGCTGCCGCGGGACGGCCCTGCGCGGCTCCGCTGGCCTGTCTGCCACCCGTCCCGGCAGCGCTCTGTGCGTTGCCCGCGCCGATCTCGCCCGAAAGGTTCAGGCCGACCTGCAACCGCCGCACGTCCTGTTCGGCAAAGGTCACGAACGTATTGTCCAGCCGCGTCAGGCGCCCGCTGGCGTCGCGCGTGACGCGCCCGGGAAAGGCTGCCTCGATTGCCGGGGTCAGCAGCGGCAGACTCTCGGTCGTGTCCTCGGAATGATTGTCGAAATATTCGACCAGCAGGCTCGCCCCTTCCATGAACGGGAGCTGCCAGTTGGCGCTGAATTTCCAGTCGCTTTGCGACTGCGCGGGCAGCAGCGCATTGCCGCCGCTTACCAGTTCCACCAGCACGGTCTCGTTACGGCCAATGTCGAAAATCGGCACGTTGGGGGTAACGATCTGCGGTGCGCCAAGCTGGCTGAGCGTGGGCGCGGTATCGCGGCTCACCCATGTCGCCCCCAGCGACAGCTTCTCCGTCACGCCCCAGGTCAGGCCCAGCGACAGGTCGGTCAGCGTGCCGAAATCGGAGAGGTGATCGACGCCGGCCTGTACGTTGAGCGATAGATTGCCCACGTCCTCGAGGAACTCCTCGTCGCGGCTGGTCAGCGGCACGTTGACGTTCGCGCCGGCGGTGAACCGGGTGCGGTCGAGCTGGGTTTCGAAGCCCGGCGTGCGCGTGTCGATGCTGTCGATGCCGTTCGCGGTGAAGCCAGTGTCCAGCGTGACCGAGACATCCCCTGCGGGCAGTCGCAAAGGCGTGGAGCGCGCGGTGACGAGCGAATCGATACGGTAGGTATCGCTCAATGCCTCCTCAAACCCGGCATCGGCGAAGCTGGGCAGATTGCCATCGAGCGCGAGCTGGCCCGTCGCCGCCGCAGCCACCAGCGCCGTCGTGTCGAGCCGGGCCTGGGTGCGGCTGCGGCTGTCGGCAATCGTCCCGTCGGCGGTGGCGGTGACCTGCCAGTCGCCGATGTCGGTCGCCAGCGTAGCCCCCGCCGAATAGCTGTTGCTGCGGCTGTCGACCGCAAGCGGATCGGCCGGGTTGAAGGTGCGCAGCGCGGTGGCGCCGTTCGGGTCTGTCAGCACCACGGAATCGAGGCCCTGCAAGCTCAGGCCATCGCTGCGGCTGTAGTTGGCGTTCAGGCTGAGCGAGCTGCCGGGGCTGAGCGACGTCGTCCAGTTGGCCGTGGCCGAGATGCTGGAGGTATCGGGCACCAAGGTGCGGAAATCGGCCGGGTCGGGATCGCCGGGGATCTGCGGCACACCCAGGTCGGTCTGGATTACCCCGCGCTCGCCTTCCGTCAGCGCGCTGGAATTGTTCCATTCGGCGTTGAAGTTCAGCCGGCTCTGCCCGGCAAGCCGCAGGTAGGTGCCTTCGACCTCCTGGGTGGAAAAGCCGCCATCGAACGGCTGACCGTAGCCAAGCTCCACCTCGCGGCTGGAGAAATTGCGCTTCAGCACGATGTTCACCACCCGCTGATCCGGCGAATACCCGTACTGCTGCGCGACCTCCTCGGTGAAGATCTCGGTGCGCTCGATGGCTTCGGGCGGGTAGCTGCTCAATTCGCGGAAGGAGGAAATGCGCACGCCGTTGACTAGGATAATGGGGAAGCCCCCCGACCCACGCCCGCGCCCGCTGGAAATCTGCGGGCCAAGGGATTCGAGCAGTTCGGCAATGGAACCCGCACCATAGGCAGCGATATCCTCGGCATCGAGTTCCAGCACCGGCGGCTGCGCGGCATCGACCCGCCCGGCAAGCGCAGCGGCGTAGACATAGATGACGTTGTCGTCATCTTCGGCAGGTGCTTCGGTTTCGGGGTCCGCCTGGGGTGCAGGTTCCTGCGCCTGCGGGCTCGCGTCCTGCGCCCCGGCGGGCAGGGCGACAAGTACAGCAGCGATGGCGAGGAGACTGGGGGACAGGAAAACGCGCAAATTCGTACCCTTACGATAAATTGGTGCCGGCCCCACCCGGCGGCGCATATGCTTACGCACGGCGCGACACGCAACCAGAGGGGGGTATTAAATTGTCGCAATTGCTTCCTATATTACCCGGCAGACAGCGCAGTGGCATCCGCGCTCTTCCCTTTCGGCAAAGGCGCGGCTATGGCGCGCCGCCGATCACTTACATTGCGAACACGAAGGACCTGGTTACTGCATGGCTAAAGAAGAACTCCTCGAAATGCGCGGCAAGGTAGTGGAGCTGCTGCCCAACGCGATGTTCCGGGTGGAGCTCGAGAATGGTCACGAAGTGCTGGGTCATACCGCGGGCCGGATGCGCAAGAACCGCATCCGCGTGCTGACGGGTGACGAGGTCCTGTGCGAGCTGACGCCGTATGACCTGACCAAGGCGCGCATCACCTACCGCTTCATGCCGGGCCGCGGCGGACCGCCGGGCTACACCGGCTAGGGTGTCGCGGGCGTGAGCGCGCCCTCCCCCATCCCCTCTTCCGGCCCCCGATTGCTGCTCGCATCGGCCAGCCCCCGCCGCCGCGAGTTGCTCGCGCGCATCGGGATGACGCCTGACGAGGTCGTGGCCGCCGACATCGACGAGACCCCTGCGAAAGCTGAACTTCCGCGCGACTATGCCCGGCGCATGGCGCGGGAAAAGGCGCTGGCCATATCCCCGGGCGAGGCTTTCGTGCTGGCAGGTGACACCGTGGTGGCCGCAGGTCGCCGCGTGCTGCCCAAGGCGGAGGGCGAGGCTACCGCGCGCGCCTGCCTCGCGCTGCTTTCGGGCCGCCGCCACCGCGTGTTCTGTGCCGTGGCATTGCGCCATCCCGATGGCACCGTGCGCGAACGGCTGTCCGAAACGCAGCTGCGGTTCAAGCGACTCTCTGCGGAAGAAATCGATGCCTACATCGCCGGCGGTGAGTGGCACGGCAAGGCCGGCGGCTACGCCATCCAGGGCATGGCGGAGGCGCTGATTCCGTGGATCCAGGGCAGCCATTCGGGCGTGGTCGGCCTGCCGCTTCACGAAACGCGGGCGCTGCTCAAGGCGGCGGGGTTCGCCCTTGCCTGAGTGGCAGGTGGTCGAGGGTATCGGCGAACACCGCGCGCTGTTGATGGATGGCGGCCGCGCCATTGCCGCGCGGGTGGACTGGCCCGGCGAACTGGTGCCCGGACAGGTGGAAGACGTGCTCCTGCTCCAGCGCCAGCGCGGCTCCTCGCGCGGCAGCGTGCGGTTCGCCAGCGGCGAGATCGCCTGGGTGGACCGCCTGCCCAAGGACGCCAGCGAAGGGGCGCGCATCCGCGTCGAGGTCGTCCGCGGGGCATTGCGTGAACCGGGCCGCGCCAAGCCCGCCCTGGTCCGCCCCTCCACTGCCGCACCGCGAGCCGCCCTTGCGCTGGCGGAGCGCCTTGACGCCAGGGTCGTGCGCGCTTTCGGCGCGGGTGAATGGGACGAGATCTGGCATACCGCGTGGAGCGGGAAGTATGCCTTTGCGGGCGGAGAACTCACCTTCAGTCCCACGCCGGCGATGGTGCTGGTGGATGTCGACGGTGACCAATCGCCGCGCGCGCTGGCGCTGGCGAGCGTGCCGCACCTTGCCGAGGCGATCAGGCTGCTCGACCTGTCGGGATCGATCGGCATCGACTTTCCCACCCTGCCCTCGCGCGCCGATCGCAAGGCATTGGATGCGGCGCTGGCCGCAGCCCTGGGGGAATGGCCGCACGAGCGGACCGCCATGAACGGCTTCGGCTTCGTCCAGATCGTGGCGCGCAGGCAGGCGCCCTCGCTGCTGGAGAGGGTGCAGTTCGATCCGGTGGGCGCGATCGCCCGCCTCGCCATCAATCACGCTGCCGCGCTGGAAGGGCCGGGAACCACGTTGATCGCGGCGCATCCCGCCGTCATCGCTGCCTTGCGCGCGGAGTGGCTTGAGCGGCTGCGGTTGCAGACGGCGCGCGGCGTCGAACTGCGGGCCGATCCGGCGGTTGCCCTAGAGGGGTGGCATACCCAGATTGTCCCCGCATGACCTCTACCCGCAAAGCCTGTCCGATCTGCCGGAAGCCGCGTGACCCCGAGCACGCCCCGTTCTGCTCGACCCGCTGTCGTGACATCGACCTGTCGCGCTGGTTCGGCGAGGACTACGCCGTGCCCGGCCCCCCTGCCGCTCCGGACGAGATCGCGCACGAGGATTAGGGTCTTGCCAAGGCCGCGCCGCTTCGCCATAGGCGCGCTTCATTCGCTCGCCGGTCGCCCCGATGATGACCGTGCGCGATGGTGTGCCTGGGTAGCTCAGGGGTAGAGCAGACGACTGAAAATCGTCGTGTCGGTGGTTCAAATCCGCCCCCGGGCACCATCCCCTGAGCGAAGATCAGCCTTGATGTTCCGGTGTCGTCACGGTCATCCCGTCAAGTTCGGGCGTGATGGCGATCTGGCACGACAGGCGCGAGTTGGGAGCGCGGTCGTCCGCGAAATCGAGCAGCGCGTCCTCGTCCTCGCCCATGTCACCCGTAAACGGCAGACAGGCCGCCTCCACGAACACGTGACAGGTCGCGCAGGCGGCCATGCCACCGCATTCGGCCACAACACCGGGTATGCCGTTGTCTCGCGCCGCGCGCATCAGCGTGCTGCCAGGCTCTGCCTCGACCTGCCGCGCCGTGCCGGCGTGGTCGATGAACGTTATCGCCACCATCACGCGTCCTCCGTCGCAGCGGGCGCCGCGTGGGCACGGGCATATTTGCGCACCGCGCGCCGCGCCATCATGCGCGCGGCGTCGGCGGCGTTGTCGAACAGGCGGTCTTCGCCCAGTTCGTCGACGCGGAGCTGCTGCGCCTCGATGAACACCTTGTCCTCGGCAATGGCCTGCTGGATCTGCGCGTAGATCACCTCGGTCGCCTGCGGATCGTCGGTGGCGTGGCCGTTCTGGACGGACCAGAAGTAATAGCAGCTGCTCTCGGTCGCCGGGGTGGCGGAATGGAAGATGCGCATGTCGAAACGGGGCGCAGGTGCGCTCGCCCGCTCGCTACCGGCGGGCACGCCGCCCGAATACTGCAACACCGTGCTCGGCGCCACGAAGTCGAACTCCTGCCAGCGGTCGATCCGCTCGGGCAGCTCGGGCACGCAGGCGGAATAGGCGGGCGGCGGCGGCGCGCCGCGCATCAGCCGTTCGAACCGCAGGCCGCCCGGTGCTGGCTTCAGCGCGCTTTCCGCCACCATGTGCACGTTGGGATCGGACCCGCCCACCGTGCCCCCGTGTACGTAGGCAAGGTGCGTCGCGTCGAGGAGGTTGTCGGCGATGAGCATGTAGTTGCCAGCCACCGGCGCCATCGCGAACTTGGCCGGCCAGGCGGGATCGCGGTGGAACGGATAATCGACGATCAATGACGGGTCGGCCCGTTCAGGATCGCCGTGCCATAACCACACGATGTCGTCCCTTTCCACCACCGGAAAGCTCTTGACCCGCGCGTTCGCCGGGATCGTTTCCTGATTGGGGATTTTCGTGCAGATCCCGTCGCAGCCGAAGACAACGCCGTGATAGTTGCAGCGAATACCCTCCGGCACCACCGTGCCGAGACTGAGGGGCGCGCCACGGTGGGCGCAGCTGTCGATCAGGGCGCAGGCCTTTCCGTCAAGCGAGCGGTAAAGCACCACGGGAAAATCAAACAGTCGCCGCGCCAGAGGCGACGGTGTCACCTCGTGCGACCAGGCACCCACATACCATGCGTTTTCAACGATCATTTCGCTCTCCAATTTTGCAATTCTCAATATGCGATAATTGCGCCCCTTGCAAATCTTAATCCAGTGCCGTTATGTCCCGTGTGGAGAGAGGGGATCGGAAACAGACCATGGCGACAACCGCCGATCGCGTGCTGGGCCTGCTGTCGCTGTTCACCGAACAGCGCGCCCGCTGGACGGTGGAGGAAGCGGCCGAGGTGCTGACGATCCCCACCAGTACCGCCTATCGTTATTTTCGCAGCCTGGCCGAGGCCGAATTGCTGTCGTCTGACATGCCGGGCAGCTACGTGCTCGGGCCCGCGGTGTGTGCGCTGGATCGCGCGATGCTGGTCAACGATCCCTTCATCAATGCCGCCGCGGGGGAAATGAGCCGCCTGGCCGCCGATCATCCCGACACGATCGTCCTGCTCACCCGCCTATATCGCGACACCGTGATGTGCGTGCACCGCGAGGGGGACCGGCTGGCCGCTGATGGCTACGAGCGCGGGCGACCGATGCCGCTGGATCGCGGCGCGGCATCCAAGGTGATCCTCGCCAACCTCTCGCCCCGCCAGTTCCGCGCCCTTGCCCGCACCAAAAGCGCCGGGGAAGGCATCGGCGCGCCGCGCCTGCAGGACGCGCTCCGTGGCATTCGCGCGCAGGGTTATGCCATCACCAAGGGGGAGATCGACCCCGACAAGATCGGCCTCTCAGTCCCGGTCCTGCGTGACGACAACAGCGTGGAAGGCAGCCTATCCTTCGTTCTGCGCAAGAGTTCGCTATGCGACGAACATCAGCTGCTGGCCGAGCTCATTCGCGGACGCAAGGCAATCGAAGGCAATCTGCTGCTGGCCCGGTTGCGCGCGACGCACAGCGATACCAGTGGAGCTGACGACCCGACCGAATAGGAAATTCGCGCACAAGATTTCTCATGAAATGATATATGGCGTTGACGCCGCCCGTGCTCGTCCCTTACCCTTGGCGGCAAGGAGCGAAAGATGCGCTTCACCTACGGAGAGGTACTCATGATCGCCAAACTGCTCGGCTCGGCGTGCGCCGCCGCCATCTGCCTGACCCTCGTTCCCGCCGCTGCCGCGCAGGATGTTCCGCCGGAACAGCAGGACAACGATCGCGATGCCGACTTTTCCGGGGCCATCATCGTCACCGCCCAGCGGCGCGAGGAATCGCTGCAGGACACTGCCATCGCCGTGACCGCGCTGGGTGGCGATCGTTTGCAGAACCAGCAGGTGACCACGTTGCAGGATCTGCAGGTGGCCGTGCCGGCCGTAACCTTCGGCAACGACTTCAACATGGCCAAGGTGTTCATCCGCGGCGTGGGCGCCAACACCTCCACCACCGGCAGTTCCACCGGCGTGGCGCTGCACGTCGACGGTGTCTACGTCGCCCGCGCCGAGGCACAGCTGACCTCGCTGTTCGATCTCGAACGGGTCGAGGTGCTGCGCGGGCCGCAGGGCACGCTGTACGGGCGCAACGCCGTCGGCGGCTCGATCAACCTCATCACCGCCCGGCCGACCGATTACTTCACCGGCTACGTGCGCGGCACCTACGGCAACTACAACCGCTTCATCGGCGAGGCGGCGATCGGCGGCCCGATCGTGGACGGCGTGCGGTTCCGCGTGGCCGGCATGTCGCAGCAGGGCGATGGCTTCGGCGAAAATCCGGTTACCGGGCAGGACGTGGACGACATGAACCGCTGGATGGGCCGCGCCCACCTGGAAGTCGATCTGGGCGCCACCGGCGAACTACTGCTGACCGGCGAGTATTTCCGCCAGAACGACAGCGCGGGCGCGGTCCACTACCTGGCCCCGTCGTTCCCCGGCGTGCCGCGCCTCGCCCCGCTGGGCGTGGGCGGCTACGCCGTCGAGCCGCGCGATCTCGCCAGCGAGATCCAGCCGGGCACCGACACCGAAAGCTACGCCTTTACCGGACACCTGTCCTTCGACATCAGTGACAGCATCTCCATCGCCAACATCGCCAGCTACCGCGATTTCCAGAGCAAGCTGTATCAGGATCTCGACCTGTCGGGCGTGGTCAACGGCTTCACCGTCAACGGCCGCCCGTCCACCGTGCAGCGGCGCACGATCGATGCGGAACAGTTCAGCAACGAATTGCAGCTCACCTATTCATCCGACCTCGTCGACGGCGTGCTGGGCGGGTTCTATTTCCACGAGGTGCAGCACCCGATCGACAGCCTGGGCCTCGGCCGGGAAACGGGCGTGCCGACCAACACGGCCATTCTGGCACGCGACAACGTGCCGCTCGATCGCGCCTATTTCCTCTGCGGATTCCAGCCTGACGGAACCACCGGCGGCAACACCCTGCAAACGCCCAAGCGCGTGTGCACCCGGTCCAACCTGACCACCGATGCCTGGGCCGTGTTCGGGCAGGCGACCTTCGATGTCGGCCAGCTGGTTTCGGGCCTGGACGGCTTCTCGGTCCGGCTTGGCGGCCGGTTCAGCCATGAAAAGGTCATCAGCGAGAACCCCGGCATCGTGATCCGCTATGCCGCAGGCGCGCCCAACAACGCGCTGCCCACGCTGGTGGCGACCGAGGAAGGCACCCACACCGAACGCACGTTCGAGGATTTCAGCCCCGAATTCGGCCTGCAGTATCGCCCCAACCCCGACCTGCTGCTGTATTACACCTATTCCGAAGGCTTCAAGGCCGGCTCTGGCGAGAACGCCTTTGCCAGCACGACCATCGTCGATCCGGAATACATTTCCAACCACGAGGTCGGCGTGAAGTACACCTTCATGGATGGCCGTCTGAACGCCAGCCTCACCGGTTTCAGCTACGATCTGGAAGGGTTGCAGCTCAACAAGACGATCTCCGGCGGGCCGACCGGTTACACCACCGTGTTCGACAATGCCGCCGACTCCTCGGCCAGCGGTATCGAGTTCGAGTTGTTCGGCAGCCCGTTCGATGGCTTCCGGTTCAGCAGCGCCGTATCCTATACCGACGCGAGCTTCGGCGATTACGTGACGATCGACCCGTTCCGGCCCGCCAACGTCGCCGGCGGCACGCCCTTCAACGCGGTGACCAATCCCGATCCCACCGCCTTTGGCGCGCCCTGCGACAGCCCGGACGACCTGGCCACCACGCCGACGTGCGAGATCAACCTTGCCGGCAACGCCTTGCGCAATACGCCCGAATGGTCGGTCAACACCCACCTCGAATACGATCTGCCGTTCGAACTGGGCAGCGGCGGCATCGTGACGGCGCAAACCGATGTCAGCTACCGCAGCCAGATCTACTTCACCGAGTTCGAGCGTGAGATCGAAGGGTCTGACCCCTACGCCCTGGTCGATGCCGCCTTGCGCTACGAAAGCGGCGATGGCGACTTCACAGCGTCCCTGTGGGTGCGCAACCTGTTTGACACGGACCGCAAGAGCAGCACCTTTGCCCTCGCTACGGGTCGCCTGATCGGGGCGACCTACTTGCCGCCGCGCACCTTTGGCGTCACCGCTGGCTACGAATTCTAGGTCAAGGACGAGCCACTGCAAACTGCCTGAAGGGGAACCCGGGATGCGGCGGACCGTAGTCCCGGGGATGGCGGCGCGCAGGCGACCGCCGATGGCAAACCCTTCTGTTCGATAAGGACTCCAGTTCATGGCCCGCATCCTCGTCCTCTATTATTCCTCCTACGGTCACGTCGCCAAGATGGCCGAAGCCGTCGCGCAAGGGGTGCGAGAGGCCGGGCACGAGGCCGACATCCGCCATGTTCCCGAAACCGCGCCCGAGGACGTGGTGAAGGCGGCCGGATTCCAGAAGATGGAAGGCCACGCCTGTATCGAAGGACCAGACAAGCTGGCCGAATACGACGGCATCGTCGTCGGCTCTCCCACGCGGTACGGCCGCATGGCGAGCCAGATGGCCAGCTTCTGGGACCAGACCGGCGGCCTGTGGATGAAGGGCGCGCTTGTCGGCAAGGTGGGCGCGGTGTTCACGTCCACCGCCAGCCAGCATGGCGGGCAGGAGACGACCTGCTTCTCCATGATTACCAACCTGCTGCACATGGGCTGCACCATCGTCGGGCTGGACTACGGTTTCGATGGCCAGAACGGCGTGGACGAGGTGAAGGGCGGCACACCTTACGGCGCGTCCACAATCGCCGGCGGCGACGGCAGCCGCCAGCCGAGCGAGGTTGAACTTGCCGGTGCCCGTTACCTCGGCAAGCGGGTGGCAGACACCGCGGCCAAGCTCCACGATTGAACCGGCGCTGCGGCGCGCAAGCGCGGTGCTGTTCAGCGTGCTGGTGCAGCGCTCGACGCTGGGCCGGGTGATGAATCGCGACAAGGTGCCCCACGATGGCCGCGACGAGGCGATAGGGAAGCTGGGCTAGATTGCTCTGCCCCCCGCCTTCGTGTATAGGCCCGCCCCATCCGCGCCCCGAGCTTTGCGAAGCCGGGGCGCTCGTGTTTCAAGAGCTCGAAAGGCTTTGCCCATGTCCCGTCGCCGCCAGATCTACGAAGGCAAGGCCAAGATCCTTTACGAAGGTCCGGAGCCGGGCACGATCATCCAGTATTTCAAGGACGACGCCACCGCATTCAACGCCCAGAAGAAGGGCACGATCAACGGCAAGGGCGTGATCAACAACCGCATCAGCGAACACGTCTTCACGCGGCTGGCGCACATCGGCATTCCCACCCACTTCATCCGCCGCCTGAACATGCGCGAGCAGCTGGTCCGCCAGGTGGAGATCATCCCGCTGGAAGTGGTCGTGCGCAACGTCGCCGCCGGCTCCATCGCCAAGCGCCTCGGCATCGAGGAGGGCGAGATGCTGCCGCACACCATCATCGAATACTACCTGAAGGACGACGCACTGGGCGATCCGATGGTGGCGGAGGAACACATCGCCGCCTTCAACTGGGCCGGTCACGACGAGATGCAGGACATCGCCGCCATGGCGATCCGGGTGAACGATTTCATGTCCGGCATGTTCGCCGCAATCAACATCCGCCTGATCGACTTCAAGCTGGAATTCGGGCGCATTTACGATGGCGATTACAGCCGGGTGATCCTGGCTGACGAGATCAGCCCGGACAACTGCCGCCTGTGGGACTTCACCACCAACGAGAAGCTCGACAAGGATCGCTTCCGCCGCGACCTTGGGGGTGAGGAAGAAGCCTATCAGGAGGTCGCCCGCCGGATGGGCCTGCTGAATGGCGAGGACAATTCTCCGGGCGAGGTGCTGGACATGGACGCCCACCGCTCGCGCCTGCGCACGCCAGCACCCAAGCCCAAGAAGTAATTCAGCGCGCGGCCTTTTTTCCCGGCCGCTGTTGCCGAACGTTCATCCGATCTGCATAGTATGCGCCATCCGAACGGGGGTGAGAGCGAAGCTGCGCGTCCCTGTTCCTCACCCAATTGCAACGGGGGTTCGCAAACCATGACCATTCGCCGCGCCATCAAGACCGGTCTTTCCACCTTCACCCTGGCCCTGTCCCTCTCGCTGGCCGTGCCCGCGCTGGCGCAACAGGGCCCGGTCGAGGGCTGGGGCCTGGAAGCGACCGACGTCGTGCCCGATCCCGCCATCGTCTACGGCACCCTCGACAATGGCATGAAATACGCCATCCAGCGCAACGACGTGCCGGAAGGTGCGGCCTCGTTCCGGATGCATTTCGACATCGGTTCGTTCGGCGAGGAAGACGACGAGCAGGGCCTGGCGCACTTCATCGAGCACATGGCGTTCAACGGTTCGACCAACGTGCCCGAGGGCGAGATGCTGCCCCTGCTGGAGCGGCTGGGCCTGTCATTCGGCGCGGATACCAACGCCTACACCAGCTTCGACGAGACGGTGTACATGCTGGAGGCGCCGAACACCAACGAGGAGACGCTGGAGACCGCGCTGATGCTGCTGCGCGAGACCGCCAGCGAACTGACCTTTACGCCCGAGGCGGTCAATCGCGAGCGCGAGATCCTGGTCAGCGAGCGCCGCGTGCGCGATACGGCGGACCTGCGCAATTTCCGCGATCAGTTCGATTTCCGCATTCCCGACACGCGCTATGTCTCGCGCTTTCCCATCGGCCTCGATGAAGTCCTGCGCACCGCCCCGGCCGAGCGCCTGCGCGGCTTCTACGACCGGTTCTACCGTCCCGACAACGCGACGCTGATCGTGGTCGGCGACTTTGACGTGGCGGCGATGGAAGCCGACATTCGCGAACGTTTTTCCACCTGGCAGCCTAGCGGTGATGCCGGCACGATCCCGGCCATCGGCACGCTCGACTTCGATCGTGAGGCGGCGTTCGACAGCTTCGTCGATCCCACCATCAGCGAAACCGTGGCGATCTACCAGCAGCGCCCCTACACCGACCCCGCCGATACCGTGGCCGAACGCACGCGCGACCAGGTGGAGACGCTCGGCCAGATCATGTTCAACCGCCGGATCACCCGGATCGCCAACCGCGAGAACAGTCCTATCCTGGGCGGCGGCGTCAGCTTCACCAGCGACGATGACCTGTCGGACTATTCCGCCATCAGCATCAGCACGCGCGATGGCGCCTGGGCCGAAGGCCTCGCCATTGCCGAGCAGGAACTGCGCCGGGCGCTGGAATACGGGTTCACCCAGAGCGAGCTGGACTACGCGCTTACCCAGGTCGACAGCGCACTGCGGCGCGGCGCGGAACAGGCCGGCGCGCGGAGCAACTCGCAGCTTGCCTCGGCCCTGGTGAACGCGGCGGAGGAGAACGATTTTCTCACCACGCCGCAGTATCGCTACGACCTGTTCCAGCAGGCCCGCCCGCAGCTGACGCTGGAGGCGGTCAACGCCGCGTTCCGCGAGGAGTGGGAGGTCGGCAATCCGCTCGTGCGCGTCACCGCCAAGGTGCTGGACGGCGGAACCGAGGCCGTGGCAGCCGCCTACGGACAGAGCGCCCAGCTCGCCGTTGCCGCGCCTGAAGATACCGCCGTGGGCGATTTCGCCTATGCCGACTGGGGCACCCCCGGCACGGTGACGAGCGACACGATGATCGAGGATCTCGGCATCCGCACCGTCACCTTTGCCAACAACGTTCGCCTGAACATCAAGCAGACCGATTTCGAGCCTGGCCGCGTGCGGTTCAACGTGGCGATGGATGGCGGCAGCTTTGCGCTGGACGGCATGAACACCACCGCCGCCTCGATCTACCTGCAACTGGCCTCTGCCGTGGGTGGCCTCGGCCAGCACAGCGCGGACGAACTGACCGAACTGCTCGCCGGGCAGCAGGTCAGCACCGGCATCGGTGCGGGGACCGACACCTTCAATTCGGGCGGCGTCACCACGCCCGACGATCTTGCCATGCAGATGAAGGTCAGCGCGGCCTTCCTCACCGACCTCGGCCTGCGTCCGGAGGCGGACGCCCGGTTCAACGCCACGATCGACGCGATCTGGGGGCAGCTGACTTCGCAGCCGTCACAGGTCTTCGGCCTGCGTTCGGGCGAGCAGGTGGCCGACAGCCCCTACCTCGCCTTCCCGTCGCGCGAGGAACTGGGCTCGGTCGATCGCGTGGCCCTGCGCGAGGCGGTGCTGGCGGCGGCGGCCAGTGGCGCCATCGAGATCGGCATCGTCGGCGATGTCGATCCCGATGCGGCGATTGCCGCGGTTGCGCAGAGCTTCGGCGCCCTGCCCGAACGCAATGCCGAATTCTCCGCCCATGACGACAAGCGCGAACTGACCTTCGTCGACCTTTCGGGCGAAGCGGTGAACGATTACACCCACACCGGCCAGGCCGACCAGGCCCTGATCGGCAGCATCTGGCGCACCACCGACGATACCGACTACCGCGAGGCGGCGGGCCTTGGCCTGCTGACCGGACTGTTGCGGCTCAAAGCGCTGGAAACCCTGCGCGAGGAGCTGGCGGCGACCTACAGCCCGCTGGTATCGGGTTCAACCAGCTCCGACTTCGACGGTTACGGCACGATGAGCCTGGCGGCCGTCATCGACCCGGCTCAGGCCGACGATGTGCGGAGCATCATCACCCGGCTTGCCAGCGAACTGCGTGACGAACCGGTGAGCGACGATTTCCTGCTGCGAGCCCGCCAGCCCGTGCTGGAGAGCATCCGGCTTTCGCGCGAGAACAACGGGTACTGGATCAGCGTGGTCGCCGATGCGCAGAGCGAGGCCGACAGGCTTGACCGCGTGCGCCAGCAGATCGCGGTGGTGGAAAGCTTCACCCCCGCCGACCTGCAGGCTTTGGCCCAGCGTTACCTGACGCCGGAACGCCGCGCCGACACGCGCATCCTGATGGCGCCGACCGCGCAGTAAGGGTTCGGTCGAAACAGTTGCGGGGGCGGCCGAGGGATACCCTCTGCCGCCCCTTGCCGTTTTGGGCCGCTTTCGTCATAGGCTCGGGGCGAGAGGCAAGGAGCCCGCACCCATGAAAGTCCGCATCCACGTTTCGCTCAAGCCCGGCGTGCTCGATCCGCAGGGTCGCGCGGTCCACCACGCGCTGGAAGGCCTTGGTTTCGCCGGAGTGGAGGACGTCCGCATCGGCCGCCTGATCGAACTGGACGTGGCCGATGGTACGAGCGACGCCGTGATCGCGGACATGTGCGAGAAGCTGCTCGCCAACACCGTTATCGAAAACTACCGCATCGACACGCAAGAGCGCGACTGATGAAGACGGCGGTCATCACCTTTCCCGGCTCCAACTGCGACCGGGACATGGTCGTCGCCCTGCGCGAGGTGTCGGGCCGCGATCCGGTCAGGGTGTGGCACGGCGATGCGCAACTGCCCGAAGGTCTCGACCTCATCGCCCTGCCCGGCGGCTTTTCCTACGGCGATTACCTGCGCTGCGGGTCGATGGCGGCGAACAGCGCGATAATGCGCAGCGTGATTGCGGCGGCGGAGCGCGGCGTGCCGGTGCTCGGCGTGTGCAACGGATTTCAGATCCTCACGGAAAGCGGCCTGCTGCCCGGCGCGCTGATGCGCAACGCCCAGCTGACCTTTACCTGCCGCACGGCACCTCTGCGCGTCGAGAACAACCGCAGCCTGTTCACCTCTGCCTATGGTGCCGGCGAAGATATCCTGCTGCCGGTGGCCCATCACGACGGCAACTACTTCGCCGATGCCGAGACACTGGACCGGCTGGAGGGCGAGGGCCGCGTGGCGTTCCGCTACCTCGACGCCGTCAACGGCTCGCAGCGCGACATTGCCGGGGTTCTGAACGCGGCGGGCAACGTGCTGGGCATGATGCCGCACCCCGAACGCGCGATCGAAGCGGCGCACGGCAACAGCCAAGGCCGCCGGTTGTTCGAAAGCGCCATCGGGGCGCTGGCAGGGGCATAGCGAGCAAGCGGTTGGCGACCCGCCGACCGCACAAGGGCTAATGCTCCAGCCCAGCCAGCACACAGGGTATCATGCCGCCCTGCGCTTGGTCACCAGCACGTGGGCATCGGCGGTCGTCATCGGACGCCCGAAGTAGAAACCCTGGATCTTGGTGCAGCCCAGTTCGCGGATCATCGCTGCCTGTTCGGCGGTTTCCACACCCTCGGCGGTGGTGGTCATCTCGAGGCTTGACGCCATAGCCACGACGGCACGGATAATGGCAAGGCTTTCCTGACTATCGCACGATGCGCCCTGCACGAAGCTGCGATCGACCTTGATGGTGGAGAATCGCAGGTCGCGCAGGTAGCCGAGCGAGGAATAGCCGGTGCCGAAATCGTCCAGCGCGATCGAGCAACCGAGCGCAAGAATTTCTTCCAGCGTCTGGTTGGCCAGCCGCCCATCGCGCAGGAAAACACTCTCGGTGACCTCTACTTCCAGCCGGTGAGCGGGCAGGCCGCTGTCCGCCAGTGCTTTCACCACATTGGCGGTAAAATCCCGCTCCAGCAGCTGTTCGCCGGAAACGTTGACGGCCACCTTGATGTCGTCCGGCCAGCGCACCGCCGTACGGCAGGCTTCCTGCAGTACCCAGGTGCCGATCGGCACGATGAGGCGCGTGTCCTCGGCCAGCGGGATGAACTTGCCCGGGCTGACGAACCCGTGCTCGCTGCTGTTCCAGCGCAGCAATGCTTCGAAGCTGACAACTTCTTCCGTGCGGGCGTTCACGACGGGCTGGAAATTCAGTTCCAGCTCTTCCTTGCCGATCGCGTTGCGCAGCGAGAGTTCGAGCGTGCGCCGCTCCTCGGCATCGGCATGCAACGAAGGCACGTAATTGAAGTGCATACCGCCGCCCTCGTCCTTGGCGCGATAGAGCGCCAGGTCGGCGTTGCGCATCAGCGTCTCCACGCTGTTGCCGTCGCGCGGGCCGATGGCCGATCCCACGCTCGCCCCGATATAGAGGGTGTGGTTGTCGACAATGTAGGGCTGCGAGAGCTGCTCGATGATGCCTCTGGCGATATCATCGACGAAGCCGCGATCCGACGCGTCGCGAATCACTACGGCGAATTCGTCACCGCCCAGGCGGCCGCACCTGGTGTTTTCGCTGGTCACGCCGCTCAGCCGTTCGGATACCTTTGCCAGCAGTCGGTCGCCCACCTGATGGCCGAGCGAATCGTTGACCGACTTGAAGCGGTCGAGGTCGATCATCAGGAAGGCGCAGCGCGTTTTCCACTGCTCGGAATAGCGCAGCGCTTCCCCCAGCGCCTCTGTCAGCATCAGGCGGTTGGGCAATCCGGTCAGCGTGTCGTAACGGGCGAGATAGGCGATCTTGTCATCCCGGTCGCGTTGCTCGGTCACGTCCGATCCGACGCCGCGAAAGCCGATGTAGCTGCCCGAATCGTCGCGCATGGGGGTGCCGGACAGTTCCCACCAGCGCCGTTGGCCAGCAACGTTGGCCTGTACCATCAGGTTGGAGAAGCTTTCGCGCCGCTTGAGGCGCTCCGCAAGGTCATTCAACGTGCGGGAGATGTCACCCGTATCGAAGCTGTCGCCAGCGATCAGGCGAATGAAGCGTTCGCCCTCCACCTCGCTCGGCTCACGCCCCAAGGCATAGGCGAAGCGGGGCGAGACGGAACGCAGGCGGCGGTTGTTATCGACCTGCCATAGCCAGTCGGATTCCTTTTCTTCGAATTCGCGCAGCAGCAACGAGACGACCTCGTCCTTTTCCGCCACCCCCGCCTCGGCGATCTTGGCCGAAAGGTGAGTGCGGGCCGATTCGACTGCGGCGCTGACGATAGCGAGCAGGAAGGCGATGCTGGCAATGGCGAACAGGTAATCGCCCGACACCACGAACGATGCCGCCCCCGCAACCCCCACCACCAGGTCGAATACCACAGTAGAAATCGGCGCGGCATTGGTCGATGCTCCGGCCCCCGCAATCAGCATGGACGCCAGCGTCCACAACCCGAAATGCTCTGCCGTCGTGCCCTGCCCGGGGAAGAACAGCAGCGCGATCACCCAGGGGACGCCGCACAGCCCGACCGCGATGGCCTGGCGATTGAATTCCTGATGCGACATCGTCCGCTTCGCGATGTCGGCAAAGGTGCGGTCGACGCGGCTCATGTGGAAAAGAGACGCGGCTACCATTACCAGCCAGCCGCCCAGTATCCATGCCGGCAGCGTACCGGCATAAAGCGTCGTTACCAGGATGGCTGCCATCCCGTGCGCGGCCAGGCGCAGGATGGAAGCCCGGTGAAGATCGGAATATTGCAAAGCCCGCAGTCGCGACCAGTCGCCCTGCGAAGGGGCGCGCAGGCCGATGATCTGCAGCGGCGACAGGCGCAGCGGCAATTTCGGCAGGCCATTGGCGTTCTTGCTCACCATGCCGGCCTAAGGCCGAATGGTTATGCTTCGGTAAAATCAGTGCCTTTAGTGCAGGTTAATCGGGCTTTTATTCCACCGTAACGGATTTTGCGAGGTTGCGCGGCTGGTCCACGTCGGTGCCCTTGGCAACCGCGACGTGGTAGGCCAGCAGCTGGACCGGCACGGCATAGACCAGCGGCGCGATCAGCGGATGGACGCTTGGCATCTCGATGGTCGCCATGCATCCCTCGCCTGCTTCGGCAATCCCGGCCGCGTCGGAGATCAGCACCACCTTGCCGCCGCGGGCCTGCACTTCCTGCATATTGGATACGGTCTTCTCGAACAGCGGGCCGCTGGGGGCCAGCACGATGACCGGCACGTGTTCGTCGATCAGCGCGATGGGTCCGTGCTTCATTTCGCCGCTGGCATAGCCTTCGGCGTGGATGTAGCTGATTTCCTTCAGCTTCAGCGCACCCTCCAGCGCCAACGGGAAGTCCGCTCCGCGTCCCAGGTAAAGCACGTCACGCGCAGGCACGATCAGCGGGGCGATCGCGGCGATGGCATCGTCGTGATCGAGCGCGGCGTTGAGAGCGGCGGGCGTTTCGACGAGGTGGGAGACGATCTCCGCCTCTTCCTCGCGGCTGAGCCTGCCCTTCTTCACCGCCAGGTGGGCCGCCAGCGCGGCCAGCACGGCAAGCTGGCAGGTAAAGGCCTTGGTGCTGGCGACGCCGATCTCGGGCCCGGCATGGGTCGGCAACAGCAGGTCGGCTTCACGCGCCATCGAACTGGTGGGCACGTTGACCACGGCGGCGATCACCTGCCCGTTGGCCTTGCAGTGCTTCAGCGCCGCGAGCGTATCGGCCGTCTCGCCGCTCTGGCTGATGAAAAGTGCCAGCCCGCCCGGGTTCAGCACCGGGTCGCGATAGCGGAATTCGGAGGCGAAATCGATATCGACCGGCACACGGGCGAACTGTTCAAACCAGTATTTCGCCACCATGCCCGCGTAATAGGATGTGCCACAGGCGACGATCGTCACGCGGTCGATAGCCGAAATGTCGAAATCGATCTGCGGCAACGCCACCCGTTCTTCGGCGGGCCGGAGGTAGCTGCGCAGCGTCTGCGCGACCACGGTGGGCTGCTCGAAGATCTCCTTCAGCATGTAGTGGCGGTAGTTGCCCTTCTCGATCGCCGCGGCAGAGGCCCCGGACGGTTGGAATTCGCGCGTCACCTCATTTCCGTCCGCATCGTGGATCGTCGCGCCGCTACGCGTAATGACAACCCAGTCGCCTTCCTCGAGATAGGCGATGTCCTGCGTCAGCGGAGCGAGCGCCAGCGCGTCGGAGCCGAGATACATTTCCCCGTCGCCCTGCCCCACCACCAGCGGTGAGCCGAGCCGGGCGCCGATCAGCAGGTCGGGGTAATCGCGAAAGGCGATGGCGAGCGCAAAGGCCCCGCGCAGTTGCGGGATCACCGCCTGCACGGCATCCTGCGGCGACTTGCCTGCCTCGATCTCGCGGCTGACGAGGTGGACGACGACTTCGGTGTCGGTCTGGCTTTCGAAGGTGCGGCCGCTTGCGCGCAGTTCGTCTCGCAGTTCCTTAAAATTCTCGATGATGCCGTTGTGCACCAGCGCCACCTGCGCCGTGGCATGCGGGTGCGCGTTCTGCTCGGTCGGCGCGCCGTGGGTGGCCCAGCGCGTGTGGGCGATGCCGGTTTCGCCGGGCGCCGGGTTGGCGGCCAGTTCCGCCACGAGGTTGGCGAGCTTTCCCTGCGCGCGGCGACGAACGAGATTTCCGTCCGCGATGGTGCACACGCCGGCACTGTCGTATCCGCGATATTCCATTCGCCTCAGACCGTCGACCAGTCGATCAGCAACATCCTGATGGCCCACGATTCCGATGATTCCGCACATAAAAGATAAGTCCCTACCGCTCAGTGCGGAAAATTGGTGTCGACGAACGTGTTGGCAAAGGCGACGGGGTCCGCCTCCTGCCCGGTGCCCTCGCGATAGCGCACGCGACCTTTCTGCCAGGTTTCCATTAAAGCAGCGTCAAACCCTTCCGGAAACTGCATCCGCTGCCGCACAATGTCACGCCAGCCGCCAGTGCCACCGAAATCGTGACGAAAATTGGGCTCCGCGCTGACCAGCCATTTCTGATTGGCCTCGTCGAGATGGCCGATGGCATCGAGCACGTAGGAATCCAGCAAGCGCAGGAACGGCTTGCCTTCGTAGCGAACAGTCATTTGCCCTCGCCCTTCTTGCGCTTCATGGCGTCGTGGAAACGGTCGGCCCAGCCGGGTTTCACCAGTTGCTCTGCACGAACCATGCGCAGCTCTCCGTCCGCGACATCGCGACTGACCGCGCTGCCCGCCGCAACGATGGCATCGGCGCCGATGGAGACTGGGGCGATCAGGGCAGAGTTGGAGCCGATGAAGGCGCGCGGACCGATGGTGGTCTTGTGCTTGAAATAGCCGTCATAGTTGCAGGTGATGGTGCCCGCGCCGATGTTCGCGCCGGCCCCCACCGTGGCATCGCCAAGATAGCTGAGGTGGTTGGCCTTGGCGCCCTCGCCCAGGGTCGCCTTCTTGATCTCGACGAAGTTGCCCACCTTGCTGCCCTTTTCCAGCACCGCACCGGGGCGCAGGCGGGCATAGGGGCCGACCTCGCAGCCCTCGCCCACGCGCGCGCCTTCAAGGTGGCTGAAGGCGCGGATCGTCGCGCCACTGGCCACGCTGACGCCGGGGCCGAACACCACGTTCGCCTCTACCACCACGTCGGCGGCGATCTCGGTATCGTAGCTGAAGAACACCGTTTCCGGCGCGCGCAGGGTGACACCCTCGTCCATCGCCTCCGCACGTCGCAGGTCCTGCCACTGGCGTTCTGCTGCGGCGAGTTCGGCGCGGCTGTTGATGCCTGCCACCTCGTCCGCGCTATCGCCGGTAACGACAGCGCAGCCGCGCCCGTCGGCGATGGCGATGTTGACGATATCGGGGAGGTAGAATTCCGCCTGCGCATTTTCGTTCGACACGCGATCGAGCAGGGCGAACAGATCCTCCGACCGCGCGGCGAGGAGGCCCGAATTGCACAGCGTGCAGGCGCGCTCTTCCTCGTTCGCGTCCTTCCATTCCACCATCTTGCTGATGCGGCCCTGCTGCGCCACTACGCGGCCATAGCGCAGGGCATCCTCCGGCTCGAACCCCAGGACCACGGCGGCGGGCGCATCGGGTTCGTTGAGCCGGGCGATCATCGTGCGCATCGTGCTCGCCTTTACGAAAGGCACGTCGCCGTAGACCACCAGCACATCGCCAGCAAAGCCGGCCAGTGCGCCGGCTGCCTGCTGCACGGCATGGCCGGTGCCCAGCTGCGGATCCTGCACGGCGTAAGTCACGCGTTCGCCCAGCGCCGCGTGCAACTGCTCGCGCCCTTCGCCCACGATGGCGACGAGGCGTTCGGGCCGCAATTCCTCCACGCTCGCCAACAGGTGGTCGATCATCGATCGTCCGGCGATTTCGTGCAGCACCTTGTGCCGGCTGCTCTTCATCCGCGTGCCCTTGCCTGCGGCGAGCACGATGGCGGCGATGGGTCTTGCATCATTCATTGCGCGGCCATGCCAGCAATCCTTTGCGGTTTGAAGAGCGCAGACTATCTGGGCATCCATCATGCAGGATTTTCCCTTCCCCATCATTCTCTTCGACCTCGACGGCACGCTGGTCGACAGCGCCCGCGACCTTGGCCCGGCGCTCAACGTGGCACTCGCCGCGATCGGCCGCCCGCCCGTGGCCGAAAGCGAAACGCGCGGAATGATCGGCGGCGGCACGGACATGATGCTCGCCAAGGCGCTGGAGGCGACCGGCGGCATGGTGGACGCGGCGACCTACCGCCGGCTGGGCGATACACTGCTGGATCATTACTGGGCCCACATCGCCGACCACACCGTGCCCTACCCCGGCTGCCTCGCCGCGCTCGACGCGCTGCTGGCGCAAGGGTGCACGCTGGCCCTGGTGACCAACAAGGCGGAAAAGCCCGCGCGCGAACTGCTCGAGGCGCTGGGCATGACGGACCGGTTCGCGGCGATCTACGGCGGCGACACCCTGGGCCGGGAACGGGCCAAGCCGCTGCCCGACATGCTGCTGGCAGCCATGACCGATCTCGGCGGCGCTCGCGCGGCGATGGTGGGCGATTCGACCTATGACGTGCGGGCGGGCAAGGCCGCCGGCCTGCCGGTCGTCACTTGCCGCTTCGGGTATCACGACGTGCCGGTGGCTGAGCTGGGCGGCGATGCGATGATCGACCACTTCGACGAACTCGTCGGGGTGCTGCGCGCGCTCGGCTGAACGGCGCTGCTGGTCGAAACCGTCAGTTGTCGACCGACTTCATCAGGCGCCGCTCCACCGGGGCGAGCACGCTGGCGAGTTCGTGCCCGCGTTTGAGCACCTGGCCCTGTTCCCCGAACAGCGCCCACATGCCCTGCCGCGCGCGCAGGGCGGGTCGCTTTTCCAGCCGCATCTGCGGCACCTCGGCAGCGCGGCGGAAGGCGGCAAAGGTGGCACACTGGCGATCGAAATCCATGGCATAATCACGCCATTCCCCCGCCGCGACCATGCGACCGTAGAGGTCGAGGATGCGCAGCAGTTCCACGCGGTCGAACCCGACCTGCATCGGCGTGCGCTGGCCGGGAAAGGCAAGAACGTTGGGCGCGCCTGGAGAGAAGGTCGTCACGCTTTCGTGGCGCTCTTGCGCTTGGGTGCCGACGGGGTCGCCGGAACAGGCAACGCGCGGCGCAATTCGTCCATCTCTGCGCGCAGGGCCCGGATCTCGCTTTGCAACCTCTCCACGTCGTCGCGGGATGAGCGCCCCGCCTCTTCCTGGCACGGTTCGTCGCAGGGCGTGCCGTAGGGGATAAATGTCTTCACCCATTCCTCGGCCGGAACCAGGGTGGAGCGGGCCTTCAGGCCGATCATCGTCGCCCCTTCGGGGACATCGTCGGTGACAACGGCGTTCGCACCCACACGGGCGCGTTCCCCAACCACGATGGGACCGATAACCTGCGCGCCCGATCCGATGATGACGTTGTCCCGCAAGGTCGGGTGGCGCTTGCCGGGCTGGCCATTGGTGGGATTGGTGCCGCCCAGCGTCACGCACTGGTAGATCGTCACGTTGTCGCCGATTTCCGCCGTCTCGCCGATGACGGTAAAGCCGTGGTCGATGAAGAAATTGCGGCCGATCGTCGCCCCGGGGTGGATGTCGATCGCGGTCAGGAAGCGGCTGAAATGGTTGACCACCCGGGCGAGGAAGAACATCTCCGCCTCGAACAGCCAATGGGCCACGCGGTGCAGGCCAAGCGCGATGACGCCGGGATAGAGCAGGATTTCCCAGCGCGACCGCGGCGCCGGGTCGCGGGCATGGATCGAGTCCAGATAGGCGATCAGACGATCGAACATGGCTGCAATCCGTTTTCCATCAAAACCCGTGTCAAAGCAAGCGCGGTTCGTCCGGGCCATGCAGGGCTTCCAGCGCGGACCGCCAGATGCCGAGATTAGGTGGGGACTTTCGCTCCAGCGACAAGCGGTCGATCGTCTCGACCAGCGATTCGAGTTCGGCTGCCGAGCGTGGCGCACGCGGGACGAGGTAGTCGGCAGCATCCGTCCGCAGCGGCAGGCCGCGCTGCTCGGCCATGCTCAGCAACAGTTCGCGCGCCATGTCGTCGTCCGGTTGGCCGATCTCCAGCTGGAACGATCCTGCCAGCCGCGACCGAAGGTCCGGCAAGGTGACATCCCACGGCGGCGCACCGCCCACGATCAGCAGCGCAGTGCCGCTTTCCTGCGCGCGGTTCCAGCGATGGAACAGCGTATCCTCTGGCAGGTCGTCGGCATCGTCCAGCGCCTCCCCCGCGCCGCTTTCGGCGAACCAGCGCGCGAACAGCGACTTGCCCGAACGAGGCGGGCCGGTGAGCACGGCGGTGCGGAAGGGCCAGCTGGCAGGTGCGACAAGCGCCTCGGCAATGTGAGCGTTGGCCGCGCCCACCACGATCCGCGCGGGGCCACGCCCGGCCTTCAGCGGAAGGGCGATCTGTTCCATCGCTCCGCCCCCGCGCTAGCGGGAGATGCCGAGCGCCTGCTGGCCCACGTTCACGCTCCACCCGCGCGAGCGCAGCGCATCGGCCAGCGTTGCCAGTTCGCCCGAATACCACACGCGCATGACCGAATTTCCGCCAACCGCGGTCGAGGTGTAATTCGCGCTGGTTATGCCGGGCGTGCCGCGAATCAGCGACAGCGCGTTGTCATAGGCGGCGGCATCGGGCGTGGCGATCTGGATCGCGAAGACCTGGCTTACGGCGGCCGTCGGCTCTGGCGTGGGCACGGTTTCGGGCGTGCTGGCCTCACGTTCTACGTCGCGCTGGCGGGTGCGTTCGGCAGCGGCTTCGCGATCCTCGCTTTCGGCGCGGGCGGCCTCGTCCAGCACCGCGCGCACGATCGGACTGATCTCGATGTTTTCCAGCGCCAGCGTGGGATCGGGCCGAAGGGTGCCTGCGGCAAGCGCGGCGCTGAATATCTGGTCGAATCGCGCCACAGCCCGCGTCAGCATGGCGGGGAGCTGCGCCGCGCTATCCGCGCGCATGGTAAATTCGCCCAAGAAGCGGTTGTCGGGGCCGTAGCGGGCAACGAAGTGCCCCTCCACCGGGCCGCCCGGCCATTGCCAGGTAAGGTCAGCGATGGGCACGATCACGTCGGCGGCGCCGAACTGATCGAGGATGCCGTTCCACCAGGCGCGGCTGCGGCGGCCGGTCTGGCCGTAGGTCAGCAGCAGCGATTCGCCGCCCGATCCCGCCGGCCGCACGTAATCGATGGAACTGGATCCGAACTGGTATTCCGCCCAGGCCCGCTGCCACGGGTTGCGCGTCTCGAACATGGTGGCGGTGCCGCCAGAGATCATGACCGGCAGCGTCAGCATCGGGGCCGAGCGGGCGCGTTCGCCGCCGGCGCCGAGCAGCGAGCCCGCGCGCTGGCGATCGAAGATCACGCCGAGCCGGGCGACGTAGCGGCGCGGGCCGATGTGCTCTTCCTCCACCACGATGGCGGCCACCAGCGAATCGAGCTGCGCGTCCGAAATCTCCGGCCCGCCGATCTTTTCCCACGCCAGCCGCTGCGCCTCACGATAGCCGTTGGTGCGCGCGTCCTCGGCGTCTTCGCCGGTGGTGTTCACCTCTATCCCGCCCACGGCGATGTCGCTGCTGCTGGCGACAGGCGCAATGCCGCGATCGCCCGAAACCTGCGCCCACAGTGCCGCCCCCGCCACCAGGGCGAGCAGCGACAGCGCGGCCGCCAATGCGATGGCGCGATGGCGTGCGTCGAAGCGCCTTGAGAGGGAGATTGCATTCATCATCGGGGAATTCGCCGGCCTTTTGCCCAAGTGCGGATTGGATTCCAAGCACGAAAGGCTATGCGGGTTGCCATGAGCGACGACAAGCCATCCTACACCTACGAACAGGCCGGGGTCTCGATCGAGGCCGGCAACCGGCTGGTGAAAGCCATCGGCCCGTTGGTCAAGGCCACCATGCGGCCCGGCGCAAACGGAGAGATCGGCGGCTTTGGCGGGTTCTTCGATCCGCGCGCCGCCGGTTACACCGATCCGCTGCTGGTGGCCGGCAACGACGGGGTAGGCACCAAGCTCAAGCTGGCCATCGACAGCGGTCGGCACGATACCGTCGGCATCGATCTTGTCGCCATGTGCGTCAACGACCTCATCGTGCAGGGCGCCGAACCGCTGTTCTTCCTCGATTACTTCGCCACCGGCAAGCTGGAGAGCGGCGTTGCCGAAACGGTGATCGCTGGCATTGCCGAGGGCTGCAAGATGGCGGGCTGCGCCTTGATCGGTGGCGAAACGGCGGAAATGCCGGGCATGTATGCGCCGGGCGACTACGATCTTGCGGGCTTCTGCGTCGGCGCGGTGGAGCGCGGCGAACAGCTGACGGGGGAGCGGGTGGCGCCGGGCCACGTGCTGCTGGGCCTCGCCAGTTCGGGCGTCCATTCCAACGGCTTCTCGCTGGTGCGGCGACTGGCGGCGGACAGGGGCTGGCGGATGGACCGTCCCGCCCTGTTCGATCAGGATCGCCTGCTGATCGAAACGCTGATGGAACCCACGCGGATCTACGTCGGAAGTCTGCTGCCCGTGGTCCGATCAGGCAAGGTGGACGCGCTGGCGCACATCACCGGGGGCGGTCTGCTGGAAAACATCCCTCGCGTCCTGCCGCAAGGCGCGCGCGCCGTGGTCGATGCGGACAGCTGGATGCAGCCCGGGCTGATGGCGTTCCTCCAGGCGCAGGGCAATATCGAACCCGGCGAAATGGCCCGCACCTTCAACTGCGGCCTGGGCATGGTGCTGGCGGTGACGCCGGACAATGCCGATGCCGTGACCACGGCCTTGACCGACGCCGGCGAGACGGTGTTCCGCATCGGCGAGATCGTCGCCGGCCAGCGCGGCTGCACCGTCACCGGATCGCAGGGAACGTGGAGCGCCAAGGGCGACTGGCGCGCCGATCACGATGGCTAGGGCAAAGGTCGCCTGCCTGCTGTCGGGCAACGGCACCACCATGTCGGCGCTGCTGTTCCAGTCGCGCCTGCCGGGTTGCCCATACGAGATCGTGCTGGTCGCCAGCAACGTGCCCGGCGCACCGGGCCTGCAGATCGCGGCGGCGGAAGGCATCGCGACGTTCGCTCACGATCATCGCGGCATGGACCGCCGGGCGCATGAAGAGGTAATGGATGCAGCCTTGCGCCAAAGCGGAGCGGATACCCTTGCGCTGTGCGGCTATATGCGCGTGCTGACCGCGGAATTCGTCGCCGGGTGGGAAGGCCGGATGGTGAATACCCATCCCAGCCTGCTGCCGAAATACAAGGGTTTGGACACGCACGCCCGCGCCATCGCCGCGGGCGATTCACATGGCGGCTGCTCGGTCCATGTCGTGACGCCGGAACTGGATGGCGGGCCATTGCTGGGGCAGGTGGCGGTGGCGATCCTGCCCGGCGACACCGCCGACAGCCTGGCGCGGCGCGTCATCCTGGCCGAGTATCAGCTCTACCCCCGGATGCTGGCCGATTTCGTCAGCCGTGAAAGTTCTCCCGAATGGCTGCTTTCCCGCGTGCGTGCGCTGGCGCTGGCCCTGCCCGAGGTGGAGGAGCGCGAAAGCCACGGTGCGCCCGGATGGCGGACGGGAGGCAAGAGCGGCAAGTTCTTTGCCTATTTCAACGACCAGCACCACGGCACCCAGCACATCGCCGTGCTGGTGAAGACCGGCGGCGTGGACGAGGTGGAAGGGCTGGTCGAAACCGCGCCCGAAAGCTGTTTCAAACCCGCCTATTATGGCGCCAGCGGATGGGTCGGCCTGATACTCAATCGCCCGGGCGTCGACTGGGATGACGTGGCGCAATGGTTGGCGCGCAGCTGGCGCATGGTCGCGCCCGCCCGCCTGACCCGGCTGCACGACGCCGCCGACGATTTCTGATCCCCGCCTGATGCCACCGCCGCGCCCGCATCCGCTTACCCGTTCCGCGCGCGTCGACCGCGTCATCGGCTGGCTGGAGACCTCTTGGGTAAGGGGCTGGTCGCCCCGCCCCACGCTCGACCCAGACGAACTTTGGGCGATAGCCTTTCGCAAGCACGCGCCCGAACACGAGCGGACCGGCCGCAGCGAAGCCGATATCGCGGACTTTCGCCTGCGGCTGAAGCGGCTCTGCCTGGCAGTGCGGGATGAGGCACGGCTCAATGCGCTGGGCGAGACCATGGCGCACGGCCAGTTGCAGCGCGCCATCACCCAGCGCCTGGAACTTGGGGCGCTGTGGTCGCACCGGCCGGCGCTGGCGCAGACCCGGGTGGCACCGCCCATCCTGGTAATCGGCCAGATGCGCAGCGGCACCACCCGGGTCCACCGACTGCTGGGCGCCGATCCGGCCCATGCCACGACGCGGTTCTGCGACAGCTGGCTGCCGGTCCCCCGCCGCCCCGATCTGCGCCCCGCCTGGTCGCGGCTGATGCTCGGGCTCGGCAACTGGCTCAACCCGTGGATGGACATGATCCACCCGGTCAAGCCGCACAAACCGGACGAAGAACTGGGCTGGCTGGCCGCCGCCCTCGATCACGGGGCCTACGAGGCGCAGTGGCACGTGCCCTCCTACGTCGCCTTCAGCGAAGGGCGGGACCACACCCCGGTCTATGCCGAGTTTGCGCGGATCATGCGCACCGATGCAGCCTGGCACGGCAATGCGCACCGGCCGCGGGTGATGAAGGTGCCGCAGTTCGCCGACAACCTGCCCGCCCTGCTCGCCGCCTTTCCCGACGCGCGCGTGGTGCGCACGCTGCGCGATCCGGCCGAGGTCGCCCGCAGCGCGGCCTCGCTCTACGCCAACCAGATGACGGTCCAGTCGGACACGGTCGACATGGATTGGGTTAATGCCGAGGTGAACCGCAAGATCGCGCGGCGCGAACAGGTCATCGACAAGGCGCTGGCGCAATTCGCCGGGCCCATGTCCACGGCCCGCTTCACCGATCTGAACGAGAACTGGGAAGCGGAGATCGCCCGCATTTACCGCGATCTGTCGCTGCCTCTTACAGAGGCGGCGATGGAGGCGATGCGTGGCGAGCAGGACCGCACGAGATCGGGCGACCACCGCGTCCACGCCCGGCAATACGCGGCGTTTGTGAAGGCCTGAGCTTTCAGGCGATAAGGTGATCAGGCGACCGGGCGACTGTTCACCGGTTCGCGCATGATGCGCGCCAGCGATTGCACCGGGTGCGCGCCGTAGGATTGCCATTCGTGAACGTGCAGATCATCGGCCCGTGCGCGAAAATGGCGCGAATCGGAGATGGCGGGGTGGTCGCTGATCAGCTTGCCCGTCATCAGCACCTGATCGCCGCTGTGCGCAAAGGTGTCGATGCGCAGTTCGAACTGGCGCGCTTCGGCAAACAGCTTGCTGAAAATGGTGCGAGCCGCCTCGCGCCCGCGCACCTCGCGGCCCGAGCTGTCGACGAGCAGCACGTCCTCGTCCATCAGGGCGACCATCGCCATCACGTCACGCGCGTTCATGGCGTTGATGTAGGTTTGGACGGTTCGTGTCGCCGGGCGTGGAAACCAGAAACGCATCGGCACCCTCCCGTCCAGCCGTCCGGTTATCGAGACGGCACACGACAGGTCGCGGCAGGGCGCGATCGATCATGTCAGCCAATGGACTAACACGAAACGAGGATAAAACGATACGTGATTAAAGTGGTATAAGATTCCGGCGCCAGCGCAGGGCGGGCGCGGTTCCTCCGCCGGCACCCTGGCCGGGCGGAGGAACCGCGAACCAGATCAGCCGACCAGTTCGTTCTTGTCGAAGAAGTAGTCGATCTCGATCGCAGCATTCTCTTCGCTGTCCGAACCGTGGACCGAGTTCGCCTCGATGCCCTCGGCAAAGGTCTTGCGGATCGTGCCTTCATCGGCGTCGGCGGGGTTGGTCGCGCCCATCACGTCGCGGTTGCGCTTCACGGCGTCCTCGCCCTCGAGCACCTGGACGACCACCGGGCCGCTGGTCATGAAGTCGCACAGTTCGCCGAAGAAGGGGCGTTCCTTGTGAACCGCATAGAAGCCTTCGGCCTGCTCGCGGGTCATCTGGATGCGCTTGGAGGCGACGACGCGCAGGCCCGCATCCTCCAGCATCTTGGTGACCGCGCCGGTCAGGTTGCGGCGGGTGGCATCGGGCTTGATGATGGAAAAGGTGCGGGTGACCGCCATGGGACAAATCCTTGCAGAGAGTGATGGGGTGGAATTGGCGCGCGCCCTAGCGCCCGCCGCCCCCACCCGCAAGAGGCAGGTCAGGCCGAACCCTTCGCGCCGCGGCACCGGTCGGAGCAGTAGCGCACGTTATCCCAATCGCGTTCCCACTTCTTGCGCCAGGTGAACGGCAGGCCGCAGGTTGCGCAGATCTTGGACGGCAGGTCCGCCTTCTTGCGCATCTTTCCCACGGCCCGCCGTTCCCTTTATCGCTTGCCCTTCCCGCGTCAGCGTTCCGCGGTATCGCGCACCAGCCGGTCGAGCAGGCGCACGCCGTATCCGGTCGCGCCCTTGTCGTAAGTGGCACCGGCCTTGTCCGCCCAGGCCATGCCGGCAATGTCGAGGTGCGCCCAGGGCGTGTCGTTCTCGATGAACCGCTGCAGGAACTGCGCCGCCGTGATGGATCCGGCAGGGCGCGGGCCGACGTTCTTCATGTCGGCGATCGGGCTGTCGATCAGCTTGTCGTATTCGGGTGACAACGGGAAGCGCCAAAGCTTGTCGCCGCTCGCCTTGCCCGCCGCCAGCAGATCGTCCGCCAGGCCATCGTTGTTGGAAAACAGGCCAGCGTGCTCGCTGCCCAGCGCGATAACCATGGCACCGGTCAGCGTGGCGAGGTCGACGATACGCGCCGGCTTGTATTCGCGCTGCGTCCAGCACAGCGCGTCGCACAGCACCAGCCGCCCTTCGGCATCGGTGTTGAGCACCTCGATCGTCTGCCCGTTCATGCTGGTCAGCACGTCGCCCGGACGGATCGCGTTGCCATCGGGCATATTCTCCACCAGGCCACAGACGCCGACGATGTTGGCCTGTGCCCTTCGCATGACGAGCGCCAGCATGGCCCCGGCCACGGCGCCCGCACCGCCCATGTCCCATTTCATCTCGTCCATGCCAGCGCCGGGCTTCAAGGAAATGCCGCCGGTATCGAAGGTCACGCCCTTGCCGACAAAGGCGATAGGGGCATCGCCGTCAGCGCCGCCCATCCATTCGATGACGAGCAGCCGGCTGTCGCGCGCGGAGCCCTGTCCCACGCCGAGCAGCGCGCCCATGCCGAGCGCCTCCATCTCCGCCTCGTCCAGCACGCGGACCTTTGCGCCGGTGTCGGCGAAGCGGTCCTTGCAACGTTCGGCGAAGCTGTCGGGATAGATCACGTTCGGCGGCTCGGCCACCAGCTCACGCGTGAACTCCACGCCGGCCGCAAGCGCGCTCGCATCCTGCCAGGCGGCTTCCGCACCCTCGGACGCGTTCAGCACGACCACGCCCTTCAGCGTCGGCTTCTGCTCGTCGCGCAGCTTGGTGCGATATTCATCCCAGCGCCACGCGCGCAGCCGCATTCCCAGCAGGACGGCAGCAACCTCCTCCGCCGAGAGACCCGTCGCATCGAAGCCCAGCTCGGTCTCCCCGCTGACCAGATATTTCGCCGTCAGCGCGCCACCGGCCTTTTCCAAGGACGCCATGCGCGCATCATCGTTCTTGCCGGCGCCCGCCAGCGCCAGGCGCTGCACCTTGCCGTCAGCATCATGGAAGCCATCGAAAACCTGGCCGGCCTTGCCGGTGAAGCGCGAGGCGGCGGCGCCCTCGCTCACCGCGCGCGGCAGGTCGGCAGGCAACTTGTCCTGTTCGACGACGCGCGCGACGAGGCGCGGGGTTTCAGAATCGGATGATGTACGGAAAGTGGGGGTCATGCTTGCTCCAGCAGGGGGGTGTGGATCGGCCACACGGTTGTTCGCGGCAGCCGAAAGCTTGCGTTGCGATTAGGGCTGAGTGCTGCAATAGGCAAGCCATGCTCCCCGGCCAGCACTTCGCGCCGCGCTACGCCCTGCCCCGCTCGCCGGGCGCGATCCCCCTGTGGGGCGCGGCGGCGGCCGCGATGCTCCTCGCCCTGTCGCCTGCCGACGCCTTTGCACAGGACGGCGAGGCGCCGGGTGTGGATACCGCGCAGGAACTGGTGGCCGACCAGCCCGACCCGTTCGAAATGGACGAGGAGCAGGAAGCCGAGGTCGTTCTCGACCTCGACACCCGCGCCTCTCCCGCGATTCCCGAGCGCAATGCGGCGGGCGAACGGCAGATCGGGTTCGAGGCGACTGAGCTCGTCTACGATCAGGACAGCGACACGGTCACGGCCGGCGGAAACGTGATCCTGCGCTCGGGTGACCAGTCGCTGCGCGCAGACGCGGTGACATGGAACCGCCAGAGCGGCGAGATCGTGGCCACCGGCGCGGTGCGGCTGGTGGACGAGGACGGCAACCAGCTGTTCAGCGACCGTCTGGTGCTGACCGACGAGCTGGAGGCAGGGGCGATGGACAACCTGCTCCTCGCCTTTCGCCAAGGTGGTCGCCTTGCCGCCGCCAACGGGCAGCGCACCGCCGATGGCGACATCCTGCTCGAACGTGCCGCCTATTCGGGCTGCGCGGTGGTGGATGCCGATGGCTGCGACAAGACGCCGAGCTGGCGCATTACCGCAGAGCGCGTGTGGTACGATGCAGAGACCGATCGCATCCGTTTTTCGGGCGCATACCTCGAACTGTTCGGCGCGCGGCTGCTGCCGCTTCCCGGCCTGACCATCCGTGCCGATGGCAGCGCCAGCTCGGGCTTCTTCGTGCCCGACATCGGCCTTACCGCGTCCAATGGCATCGAGCTGACCGACAGCTATTACATGCGTCTGGCCGAGAACCGCGACCTGTTGCTGTCTGGCTATCTCTACACCGAAGCGGCGCCCATGGTGTCGGCGCAGTATCGTCACCTGACCGGCACCGGCGCCTACCAGGTGACGGGTTATGCCACCTATGGCTCCCGCATTCCGCTGAGCGATGGTTTCGCCAATAGCGAGAAGGATTTTCGCGGCTACCTGTTTGCCAATGGCCGCTTCCAGCTCGATCCGAACTGGACCTTCACCGGCTCGGCTCGCCTGGCGAGCGATCGCACCTTCCTGCGTCGCTACGACATCAGCCGCGAGGACCGCATCCGCTCGGTCGTGCAGGCCGAACGCATCGACGACAACTCCTATGTCTCAATCGCCGGCTGGGCGACGCAGGCGCTGCTCGTCTCCACCCCGCAAGGGCAGGTGCCGCTGGCCGCGCCGCTGATCGATGCGCGCTATCGGCTCCAGGACCCGCTGCTTGGCGGCACCGTGGAATTGCAGGCCAACACACTGGCCATCACGCGTGGCAGCGGGCAGGATACGCAGCGCGCCTTTGCCCGCGCCCAGTGGGATCTGCGCCGGCTGACCAACTGGGGCCAGCTGGTCACGCTGACGGCATTGGTGCGCGGCGATGTGTATCATTCGGACGAGAACGACCGTTCGCCCACGCCCAGCTATCGCGGGTTGCCCGGCTGGCAGGCGCGCGGCATCGCCACTGCCGCGGTGGACGTGCAGTGGCCGCTGGTGGGGGCCTTCGCCGGGGGGACGCAGACGCTCACCCCGCGCCTGCAACTCGTGGCGTCGCCAGCGATCCGCAACCTGGAAATTCCCAATGAGGATTCGCGCGCCATCGACCTGGAGGATTCCAACCTCTTCGCGCTCAACCGCTTCCCCGGCTATGACCGGGTGGAAGACGGCGTGCGGCTGACCTACGGCGCGGACTGGCAATTCACCCTGCCCGGCTGGCGGGTGGATGCAACCTTGGGCCAGTCCTATCGCCTGAGCGACGAACCCACGCTGTTCCCCGACGGCACCGGCCTGAACGAGCAGTTCTCCGACTTCGTCGGCCGGACGCAGGTGCGTTACGAGGACTTCGTCAAGTTCACCCACCGTTACCGCCTCGACAAGGACAACTTCGCCGTTCGCCGCAACGAGGTGGACGCGACGGTGGGTTCGGACCGCACCTATCTCGAACTTGGCTACCTGCGCCTCAACCGCGACATCGACCTCAATTTCGAGGACTTGCAGGACCGCGAGGAACTGCGCCTTGCCGGACGCGTCGCCTTTGCGCGATACTGGTCGGTATTCGGCAGCGCCGTGGTCAACCTGACCGATCGGGCGGAGGATCTGTCGCTGACGTCCGACGGCTTCGATCCGCTGCGCACGCGTCTTGGGGTGGCCTATGCCGACGATTGCCTCGAATTCGGTTTCACCTGGCGGCGCGACTACATCCGCCTGGCCGATGCGCAGAGCGGCAGCAGCTTCCGGCTCTATTTTGCGCTGCGCAATATCGGCCTGTGATACTATCAGGCCTGTAACCCCTTCGCCGCGTGGCGCATTGGCAGCGGGGGTGAATTTCGCTAGGGCGCACGGCTCAGCTACGGTTCAGCCAGAAATGGACAAAGGCCGGGCAACCCGGGCGCGGTTCGGATGCGCTCCTAACAGGATTGTGACACACGTGATTCCATTCGCGAAGAAAGCCCTGCACCTCGGCCTCGCCTCCATGGGCGCGCTCGCCATTGCCGGCGCAGCGCAGGGACAGACGACCGTCACCGGCAGTGATGCGTTCAACCTGCCGGAGGATGTTTCGTTCGTCGTCACGCCCACCGATCCCAACATTCGCCGCGCCACCGCGCGGGTGAACGGCAACATCATCACCGGCACCGATGTCGATCATCGCGTTGCGCTGATCCTCGCCGCGCAGGAAGTGGCCGTGCCGGCTGAGGAAGTGGCCCGTCTGCGCCTCCAGGTCCTGCGCAACCTGATCGACGAGACGTTGCAGGTGCAGGAAGCCGCGGCGCAGGAGATGCCCGTGTCCGACGAGGAGGTAGAGCAGTCCTACGCCCGTTATGCCGCCGAGGCGCGCGGCATGAGCGTGAGCGAGATGGACGCCTATCTCGCCTCCATCGGCTCCAGCCCCGGGTCGATCAAGCGCCAGATTCGCGGCGAGCTTGCCTGGGACCGGCTGTTGCGCCGTAACGTCGCGCCCTTCGTGAACGTGTCCGAGGGCGAGGTTACCGAGTTGTGGCAGCGCCTCCAGGCGTCGCGCGGAACGACCGAGTACCGCCTGGGCGAAATCTTCCTTGCCGCAACCCCGGCTAATGCCGAACAGGTGCGCGCCAACGCCGACCAGATCATTCAGCAACTGCGTGCCGGCGGCAGTTTCGTCGCCTATGCCCGTCAGTATTCGCAGGCATCCAGCGCGGTGCAGGGCGGCGACCTTGGCTGGCTGCAGCTGGCCCAGTTGCAGCAGCCCACTCTTGAAGCAGCGGCGCAACAGATGGCGCCGGGACAGCTCGTCGGTCCGCTGGAAATTCCGGGCGGCTATTCCATCCTGCTGATGATCGACCAGCGCACCATGGGCATGGCCGATCCGCGCGACGCGGTGCTCAGCCTCAAGCAGATCTCGCTGGAATTTCCTGCCGGAATGCCTGCGGCCGAGGTAGAACGCCGGGCCGCCGAGTTTCTCACCGCCGTCCAGGGGATGCGCGGATGTGGCGATGCCGATGCCGCCGCCGCCGCGATCGGTGCCTCCACGGTGAACAACGATGCGATCCAGGTGCGCCAGTTGCCCGAGGCGTTCCAGTCCATCCTGCTCCAGCTCAACGTGGGGCAGGCCACGCCGCCGTTCGGCGAATTGCCGCAGGATATCCGGGTGCTCATGCTGTGCGGCCGTGACGATCCGGGCGAAGTTGCCGGACCTACCGTGGCTGACATCATGGCCTCGCTGGAAGAAGACCGCATCAACCGCCGCGCCCAGCGTTATCGCCGCGACCTGCGCCGTGACGCGGTGATCGAATACAACTGATCGGCGTGACTCACCCGGCCCCGCTCGCGGTCACCATCGGCGACCCGGCGGGGATCGGTCCGGAAATCATCGCAGAGGTCGAGGCCCGCCGCGAGGCGTTGGCCCTGCCTGCCTTCGTGGTGGTGGGCAATGTCGGCGCCGCCCGCGCGGGCGAACCGGACCGCACCAGCGCCGCGATTGCGCTCGACGCCTTGCAACGCGGAGTGGCGCTGGTGTTGAACGGCGAATGCAGCGGCATCGTGACCGGTCCGGTCGCCAAGTCGGGGATTGCCGCGATCGACCCGGCCTTCGTCGGCCAGACCGAGTTCCTTGCCGATGCCTGCGGCCTTTCTCGCGAGGATGCTGTGATGATGCTGGCCGGGCCTTCGCTCCGCACCGTGCCGATGACGGTCCACTGCGCGCTGGCCGATGTCCCCTCGCGGCTGTCGCAGGATTTGATCGTGCGCCGCGTGCGCATCGTCGCCCGCGCGTTGCAGACCGATTTCGGCATCGCGGCTCCTCGCGTGGCGGTGGCTGGCCTCAACCCCCATGCTGGCGAGAACGGCCGCATGGGGCGCGAGGAGATCGAGATCATCGCACCCGCCATCGCGCAGCTGCGCGCCGAGGGGATCGACGCGACCGGCCCGCATCCTGCCGATACGCTCTACGCCCCGCACAAGCGCGGCACCTACGATGTCGCCGTGGCCATGTATCACGATCAGGCGCTGGTGCCGTTGAAGGCGCTCGACTTCGATGAGGGCGTGAACGTCACCCTCGGCCTGCCGATCGTGCGCACCAGCCCCGACCACGGCACCGCCTTCGACATTGCCGGCCAGGGCGTGGCCCGCGCCGATGCGATGATCGCGGCGATCCGCATGGCGGCAGACATGGTGACGCGGCGGAGCATGGCATGACCGTGCTGCCCCCCCTTCGCGAAGTCATCGCCGCGCATGGCCTGTCCGCCTCGAAGGCGCTGGGCCAGAATTTCCTGTTCGACGAGCAGTTGCTGGACCGCATCGCCGCCATCCCCGGCGATCTTGAGGGCAAGGCGGTGCTGGAAATCGGTCCGGGCCCCGGCGGCCTTACCCGCGCCCTGCTGCGGGCCGGCGCCCGCGTCACCGCGATCGAGCGCGATGCGCGGTGCATCCCGGCGCTGGCCGAACTGCAGGAGGCCTTTCCCGGCAAGCTGCGCGTGGTGGAGGACGATGCCCTGGCCATCGACCATGCCGCCCTGATGGGAGAGCCCTTCGCGGTCGTCGCCAACCTGCCCTACAACATCGGCACCCTGCTCTTTACCCGCTGGCTTTCAACGGGCGCATGGCCACCTGCCTGGACCAGCCTGACGCTGATGTTCCAGCAGGAGGTTGCCCGGCGCATCGTCGCCAGCCCCGGTTCGGCGGAATACGGGCGGCTGTCGGTGCTGGCGCAGTGGCGATCGCGGGCAAAGCTGGCGATGAAGGTTCACCGCAGCGCCTTTACCCCGCCGCCCAAGGTGATGAGCGCCATCGTTCACGTCACCCCTGACGCTGCGCCCGAAGGTGTCAGGGCCGCTACGCTGGAACGATTGACAGAGGCCGCGTTCGGCCAGCGCCGCAAGATGCTGCGGCAAAGCCTGAAGGGTCTTGAAGGCGCGCTCGATGCGCTGGCTGTGCTGGGGATCGATCCCACGCTGCGGGCGGAAACGCTGTCGGTCGAGCAGTTCGTGGGAATCGCGCGCACGCTCGATCAGAATACGAGGTAGGTTACCAGCAGATAGGCGGTGGCCAGCGCGGTGATGCCCAGCAGGCCGTAGGCGAGCACCTGCTTGCCGGTGGACCATTCCCCGGGATCGTTGGCGGCTTCGATCTTCCGGCCCGCCACGTGCTTGCTGGCGCGCCGTCCAGCCACCAGCGCGGCGACGTCGATCCGGTCATTGGTGCGCACGCCGAAGCGCCGGCCGCTGACCCAGCGCACCTGCCCCGCCACGTGGTGCCCGTT
The DNA here is from genome assembly GCF_009827335.1 of Aurantiacibacter arachoides. Lineage (GTDB taxonomy): Bacteria > Pseudomonadota > Alphaproteobacteria > Sphingomonadales > Sphingomonadaceae > Alteraurantiacibacter > Alteraurantiacibacter arachoides. Next base: position 1,744,471 of record NZ_WTYH01000001.1, read on the forward strand.
GACGAGGATATCCACGATTGTGCCGCGCGCCGGCGGCCGTTCGCTCACCACCAGCATGCCCTTGGCCGATATGTCGCCCACGCGCACCGGATAGGTGCCGCCGGCATCGCGCATGCGGCCCTGCAACATCGCGGTGGTGCGCGCATCGCTGCGCGCCTGGCCTTTACCGGCTAGCATGAAGGGGCAATTTTTCGCGACATTGTGCCGGCAGCCCTAGCGGCAAAGTCTTAGGTGTTGGTTAAGCACGCTTACGGCCCTGCCCGGCCCAGCTTGCGATTTGACAGGCGGACCTTGGCGTATATTGCCGGTTGCAGATGAAACAACTCGACCCCGCCGAAGCCGCCATCGCCCACCGCGTCGATCAGGCGCGCATGCTCGACAACACGCAGGCCTGGGCAGCGATCAACACCGGCACCGGCAATCTGGACGGTCTGGCGGCCCTTGCCGGGCTGCTGGCAGACACCTTTGCATCGCTGCCGGGGGAGGTCACCCTGCGCGATCCCGCCCCCGTCACGGCAATCGCACCGGACGGGCGCGAGGTGGACCGCCCGCACGGGCGCCATCTGGTGCTGTCGGTCCGGCCACAGGCAGACCGGCGCTTCCTGCTGACCGGGCACATGGACACCGTCTATCCCGCGGACCATCCCTTCCAGACGCTCACCTGGCTGGACGAGGACACGCTGAACGGACCCGGCACCGCCGACATGAAGGCAGGGCTGGCGGTCATCCATGAGGCGTTGACGACGTTCGAGACGTCCGCTGCCGCTGCGCGGGTCGGCTACGACGTGATGATCAATTCGGACGAGGAGACCGGCTCGCTCGCCTCCGCCGCGCTGATCGATGAACTGGCGCGCGGCAAGGTCGCCGCACTCACCTACGAACCCAGTGCCCTGCCCGATGGCACGCTAGCCCACGCCCGCGGGGGCAGCGGGAACTACGCGGTCACCTTTGGCGGCCGTTCCGCCCACGCCGGGCGCAATCCGCAGGACGGGCGCAATGCCCTCGTCGCCGCGGCCGACTGCGCGCTGCGGCTGAAGGCGATGCAGCACGCCGACCTGCCCATAAATCCTGCAAGGATCGACGGCGGCGCGGCAAACAACGTCGTGCCCGACCATGCCGTGCTGCGCTTCAACATCCGCCCCAAATCGACCGAGGCCGCCGATCGTTTCGCGAACGATCTCAAGGCCATGCTTGCCGATCTGGAGGGCGCGCACGAGGTTTCCGTTCATTGCCAAGGCGGCATTTCTCGCCCGCCCAAGCCCGTCGATGCCTCGGCGCAGAGGTTGTTCGACCTCGTCCGCGCAAGCGGCGCCGCGCTTGGCCAGGCGATCGGCTGGCAACCGAGTGGCGGCGTGTGCGATGGCAACAACATCGCCGCCAACCACGTGCCGGTGGTGGACACCATGGGCGTGCGCGGCGGCGCGATCCATTCGCCCGACGAATACATGATCGTTCCCTCCCTGATCGAGCGGGCGCAGCTGTCCGCCGTGGTTCTCCACCGCCTCGCCATGGGAGACGCGCTGTGATGCCCGGACCCACCCACGTGATGCGCGCCGCCACGCTGGACGACCTCCAGCCGCTTTACGAGATGGCCAAGCTGACCGGCGGCGGATTCACCAACCTGCCGCCCGATCGCAACTCCCTTGCCCGCAAGCTGGAACGGTCCGACGCCGCCTTTGCCCGCACGGGTGATGACATCGTCCCCGAAACGTTCGTGCTGGTGCTCGAGAACGTCGAGACGGGGGCCGTTCGCGGCACCTGCCAGGTGTTCACCGCGGTGGGGCAGGCAGCGCCGTTCTACTCCTACCGCATCACCACGCTCACCCAGCATTCGCAGGAGCTGGACCGCATCGTCACCGCCGAAATGCTCAGCCTGACGAATGACCTTGGCGGGTGCAGCGAAGTAGGCGGGTTGTTCCTGCATCCGGGCGAGCGCGCGGGCGGGCTAGGCCTGTTGCTCGCGCGCAGCCGCTATCTGTTCATCGCCGCGCATCGCCAGCGGTTCGGCGCGCGTATCCTGGCCGAACTTCGCGGCATTATCGACGAGCGCGGTGGTTCGCCGTTCTGGGACGCGATCGGCGGCAAGTTCTTCGGGATGACGTTTCAGGAGGCGGACGAGTTCAATGCCGTCCACGGCAACCAGTTCATCGCCGATCTGATGCCCAAGCATCCGGTCTACATCGCCATGCTGGACGAGGCGGCAAAAAGGGTGATCGGCCTGCCCCACCCCAGTGGCCGTGCGGCCATGCGGATGCTGGAGAACGAGGGCTTCAGCTACCAGAACTACGTCGACATCTTCGACGGCGGGCCGACCATGCTGGCCGCGACCGACCGGGTGAAATCCATCGCCGGCGCGCAGTGTGCCACGCTGGACGGCATCGAACTGCCGAAGGGCGAAAAGGCCCTTCTGGCGACCGGCACCATGGCTGACTTTCGCTGCTGCTATGGCGCGCGCGAACTGCGCGGAACGGGCCTTGCCATCGATGCGCGGGCGGCGGACGTGCTGCGTGTGGGCAACGGCGATACGGTCTGGGGTGTGGCGCGATGACCGCGCTTCAGGAAATCAATTTCGACGGCATCGTCGGGCCGAGCCACAACTACGCCGGCCTCAGCCTGGGCAACCTCGCCGCGACGAAGAACGCGGGCGCCACCGCCTACCCCCGCGCCGCCGCCTTGCAGGGCCTCGCCAAGATGCGTCGCAACATGGCGGCAGGGCTGGCGCAGGGCTTTTTCGTCCCACTGCCCCGCCCCGACGCGGGCTGGCTGGAAGCGCTGGCGGTGGACGATGCGACCGATCCCGCGCTGGTGGCAGGCGCATGGTCGGCATCCAGCATGTGGACCGCCAATGCCGCCACGGTCTCCCCCGCGCCCGATACCGCAGACGGGCGCTGCCACCTTACCGTGGCCAACCTGGTGACCATGCCGCACCGCAGCCACGAATGGGCCGATACGCTGGCCCAGTTGCGCCTCGCCTTTGCCGACCAGGCACGTTTCGCCGTCCACGGCCCCGTTCCGCCGACATTCGGGGACGAGGGCGCGGCCAATCACATGCGCCTTGCCCCCGCGCACGGCGAGCCGGGGCTGGAGGTGTTCGTCTATGGCCGGCCCGGCGGGCGCTTTCCCGCCCGCCAGCACGAACAGGCCAGTCGCATCGTCGCCCGCCGTCACGGCCTGGACCCCGCGCGCTCCCTGTTCGTGGAGCAATCGGGCGAGGCCATTGCCGCGGGCGCCTTTCACAACGACGTCGTCGCCGTGGCCAATGAGAGCGTGCTGTTCTGCCACGCGCAGGCCTTTGCCGATCCGGCAGGCACCTACGCCGCGATCCAGGCCCGCTGTCCGGGAGCGCAGGTGGTGGAGGTGCCGGCCAGCGCGGTAAGCCTTGGCGATGCCATCGCGTCCTACCTCTTCAACGCGCAGCTGCTCACCCCCCCGTCGGGCGAGATGACGCTGGTGGTGCCGGAAGAGTGCCGGGAGAACGGCGCGGTCTGGACCTGGTTGCAAGCCATGCTGGCAGGCAACGGTCCCATCCGTCATGTCGAGATGGTCGACGTGCGCCAGTCGATGGCCAACGGCGGCGGGCCTGCCTGTCTGCGCCTGCGCGTGGTGGCCGATCCTGCAACCGTGGACCCGCGCTTCATGCTGGACGAAGCCAAGGCTGCCCTGATCGAGGAGGTGATCGCCGCGCACTGGCCAGAGAGCATCGCGATCGCGCAGATCGGCGATCCCGCGCTGGCGCAGGCGGTGCGATCGGCCCGCACCGCGCTGCTCGATGCACTGGATCTCGCCCAACTCGCCTGAGGGGCCAACGGGCCCCTGTCGGACTGCCTTACACTCGCGCCGATCTTAACCATTACCCATGGCGGAACACTGCCGTTGGCACGGCATTTGCTATGGTAAGGGTTAAGAAAGGGCATCGATGTTTCGCAAGATAGGCAGGCTGTTCGTCATCAAGACGCGGTGGGAAGCCTTCCTCATAATCTACGCCCTGGCGCTGGGTGCCTGCGCGCGCGGCGTGCATTATATCGAGCAGTATCCCGGCTGGGGCGGCTATGCCCTGTTCTTCGCCTGCACCGGCGCTGTCTTCCTGGCGGGAGCAAAGATCCTCGATTGCCTGAAATACGAGGCAGCCGCGCGCAAGAACGCCACGCTATCCGAATAAATGCAGGGAAGGTGGGGGTTTCTGTTGCTAGCTACCCCCGGAGCCCCGGAATCCGTTCTGTTGCCCGGTCGGTCCAACCGCGCTTAAGCCTTGTAACCTTGGTCCGTTAGGACGTGGAGTTACGCAGCGAGAGCGAGTGCTTCGTTATCGTTGGCACTTGTGTGTTTTGAACAGTTTTGCGGGATACTCAGCCCGAGCAAAAACGCCGTCTTTCAGCACACGTCGATCCTAGTTCGGCCCCGTCATAAACCGCCACTTTCGCGGCGGGTTGTGGTGGAGCCGCCGGGTACTGCCCCCGGGTCCGTTGTACCTATGTCACGGCGCCGTTTATCGCCATATCCGGTCGAAACCGGCACCCCCCATATAGCGCGTCGTGGATGAATGTGAAGTGGATCAGCGCAGCGGTGTCTCACCCGTTGGCCGGGCGGTATCTGCGACCACGCCATCACGGCGCAGTTCCGCCAGGATTTTCTTCAGCACGTCGAGCTCGGGATTGGTGGGCACGTCGTCGTTGGTCGAGCTGTCCTCGGTCTGTGCGGCCTTGCGCTGCATTTCCTCGGTCACCTTGTTGACACTGCGCACAAGCAGGAAAAGCGCAAAGGCGACGATGAGGAAATTTATGACCGCGGTCATCAGCGCGCCGTAGCCGATCATCGCCACGCCCGCTTCTTTCAACTGTTCGTAATTCGTCAGCGATCCTTCGTATCCCGCGGGAACGTCGCCCAGCCGGATGAACCAGTTGGAGAAGTCGATATCGCCGAAGATCGCACCGATGAGCGGCATGATCACCCCATCGGTCAACTGGGTGACGATGCCGCTGAAGGCCGCGCCGATTACCACGCCCACGGCCAGATCGATCACGTTGCCGCGCGCGATGAATTTCTTGAATTCCTTGAACATCGATTTCGTCCCCTGCACTCTGGCGATCCGCGCCTTTCATGGTGCAGGGACACGGTGCGTGGCAAGAGCGCGGATCGACTTGCAACCGCACCTTGCCGTGCTATATCCGCAATACACCTCGAACGGGGAATGGAGGATCAGTCGCATGTTCAAACGTCTTGCCCAGCTCGCAACCCTCGCCATCGGCAGCCTTGCACTTGCCTCCTGCGGGATCAATTCCGTGCCCGAAAAGGAAGAGGCCGCCAGGGCGCAGTGGGGCAACGTCGAATCGGCGCTGCAACGCCGTGCGGACATCATCCCCAACCTGGTGTCCACCGTGCAGGCCGCCGCGGTATCCGAACAGAACATCCTCACCGGCGTGATCGAGGCGCGTTCGCGCGCCACCTCGATCAACATCACCACCGATGACCTGTCGAACCCCGAGGAATTCCAGCGTTTCCAGGATGCGCAGAACCAGCTGACGCAGGCGCTCGGCCAGTTGCGCACCATCGTGGAGGCCTATCCCGACCTGCAGAGCAACGCCCGCTTCGCGGACCTGATGGTCGAGATCGAACAGTCGAACAACATGATCAACACCGAGGTCGGCCGCTACAACGAGGCGGCGCGCGACTATAACACGGAAATCCGCACCTTCCCCTCTACCATCGGCGCCAACGTGATCCACGGGTCAGAGCCGATGGAGTATTTCGAAGCCGCCGAGGGCGCGAGCGAGAACCCGGAGGTCGAGTTCAACAGCATCAATCCGGCCGGCGGCAACGCCCGGGCCCCTGCCGCCACCAACGACAACATGACCGGGGACCGCGCCGCGGCCGCGAATTGATCGCGGGGCGCCCCGTCGGAGTGATGACCATGAGCAGGCTATTAGCCATGCTCGGCGCGCTGATGCTGCTGGCGTTCGCCCAAGGCGCGTCGGCACAGCGGTACGACCTGCCGCCGGTGCCGGAATGCCCGGTCTATGACGGGGCGAACATCCTCTCGGCCGAGACCGAGGCGACGCTCGATGAGCGGCTTCGCGACTACAACCGCGAGACGGGCAATGCCATCATCGTCGCCACGGTGCCCTCGCTGGATGGCGCGGAGATCGAGCCCTATGCCACCGCGCTTTATGCCGACTGGGGCATTGGCGGGGCGCAGCGCGATACCGGATTGCTGCTGCTCGTTGCACCTAACGAAAAGCGGGTACGTATCGAGGTTGGCTACGGTCTCCATCCGTGGTTCGGCGGCATCATGGGCGGGCGCGTCATCAACGACGTCATCACGCCGCGCTTCAAGGCGGGCGACTTCGATGGTGGGGTGACGCAGGGCGTCGACGCCATCCTCGCCCATCTCGCCACCAGTCCCGAGGACGCCGTTGCCATCGAGGAAGCGGCGCAGGCCGCTGCCGAGCAGGAACGGCAGTCCGACGGCGGCTTCCCCATCGGCACGCTGATCTGGTTCGGCTTCATCGCCTTTTTCTTCATCCTGCCTATGCTGCGCGGGGGCGGTCGCGGACGGCGGCGGCGGTATGGCGTTGGCAGCGCGGTGGGCGACATCGTGCTGTGGGAAGCGGGCAAGGCCATTGCCCGCGGGTTCGACGGTGACGGCGGTGGTTTTGGGGGCGGCGGCTTCGGCGGTGGCGGAGGCTTTGGCGGCGGCGGGGGCGGCGGTTTCGGCGGCTTTGGCGGCGGCATGTCAGGGGGCGGTGGCGCCTCGGGGGGCTGGTAGATGGGCTATCTGACAGAAGCGCAGCACCGGATCGTTTCCGAGGCGGTCGCCGAGGCCGAGATGACGACCAGCGGCGAGATCGTGCCGGTTATCGCCGATCGTTCGGATGGCTACACCGATGTCGTGCTGGTTTGGGCGGCGGCGCTGGCCTTTACCGGCATGAGCCTGTTCGCCGCCTTTCCCGAGGTGTTCCTGGGCATGGTCGACGCGCTTTCCGGCGGCTGGGGCAGCGACCACGGCGCGGGTGAGATCGTCGCATGGGCGGTTGGCCTGGGCCTGCTGATTTTCGTCGTCACCTGGCTGCTGCTGAGCTGGCCGCCCTTGCGCTTCGTGTTCGTGCCCGGCCCGGTCAAGCGCCAGCGCGTGTTCGAGCGCGCGGTGCGGCATTTCAAGGTCGGCGCAGAAGGGCGCACGCGGGGCAAGACCGGCGTCCTGATCTACCTTTCCATGCGCGAACACCGTGCCGAGATCGTGGCCGACGATTCCATCACCGACAAGGTCCCCGCCGAAGTCTGGGGGGAGGCGATGGCGGACATGCTGGCCGAGGTGCGCCAGGGCCGCGTGTCGGAAGGGATCGCCGCAGGCGTGCGCGACGTCGGCAAGGTGCTGAGCCCCCATTTTCCGCGCGGCGGAGACGACCAGAACGAACTGCCCGATCGCTTGATCGAGGTCTGAGGGTCCGATACCCCTGCCGCGCATGAGCGCGCCCGATTCATCCCCGCCCCTCGAAGCCGTTTTGCCCGAAGAGACCTGTTGGGAAGGCCGCTTCATCGTCGCCAAGCGGCGCGGCAAGTGGGAATACGCCAGTCGCGCGCGCAATATTCGCGCCGCTGTGATCCTGGCGGTGGACGAGGGGGACGTGTTGCTGGTGGAACAGTTCCGCGTGCCGCTGGGCAAGCGCTGCCTCGAATTGCCTGCCGGCCTCATCGGTGACGATGACGGCGGCGCGCATGACGACCCGCTCTCCGCCGCGAAACGCGAACTGGCGGAGGAAACGGGCTACGCCGCCGATCACTGGGAAGACGTGGGCGAGTTCTGTTCCTCCCCCGGCATGGTCGCCGAAAGCTTCACGCTGGTAAAGGCCAGCGGTCTCGCGCAGATCGGCAGCGGCGGCGGCATCGACGGCGAGGACATCACCGTCCACCGGGTTCGACTGGCCGACGTCGCGCGCACGGTCGCCGATTTCCGCGCGGGCGGCGGCGCGATAGACGCCAAGGTGCTGTTGTTGCTCGCACCGGGACTGCTGGGCGCGTGACGCTCAAGGTGATCCTCACCCGCCGCTGGCCCACGGCGGTGGAGCGCGCGCTTGGTGAGCGGTTCGATGTGGTGCTGCGCTCTGGCGACAGGCCCATGGCGCAAGGCGAACTGGCGGGGGCGATGGGCGAATGCGACGTGCTGTGCCCGACCGTGTCCGACCGCATCGATGCCGACATCATCGCCGGTGGCACGCGTTGCCGGCTCATCGCCAATTACGGCGTGGGGTTCGATCATATCGACCTGGCAGCCGCCAGGGCCCGAGACATCGCCGTCACCAACACGCCCGGCGTGCTGACCGATGCCACCGCCGACCTCGCCCTGACGCTGATCCTGATGTGCGCGCGCCGCGCGGGCGAAGGCGAGCGCGAGGTGCGGCGCGGCGACTGGAGCGGCTGGCGACCAACGCACATGATCGGCAGCGCGCTGAAGGACAAGGTTCTGGGCGTGGTCGGCTTCGGACGGATCGGACAGGCCGTGGCCAGGCGCGCGCGATACGGCTTCGGGATGCGGATCGCCTACCACGCGCGCCACGCCAGCGATGCGGCGAACGCGCTGGACGCGCAGTTCTGCCCTAATGTTACCGATCTGCTCGCGATGTCGGATGTCGTCTCGCTCCACGTACCCGGCGGCGCGGCAACGGCGAACCTGATCGACGCGGGCGCCGTGGCGGCGATGAAGCGGGGCAGTTTCCTCATCAACACCGCGCGCGGCGGGGTGGTCGATCACGACGCCCTGGCCGAGGGGTTGCGAAGCGGCCACCTCGCCGGCGCGGGCCTCGATGTCTATCCGCAGGAGCCACTGGTGCCCCCTGCCCTCCTCGCGCTGGAGAACGTCGTCCTCCTGCCGCACCTCGGCAGCGCCACGGCAGAAACGCGCGAGGCGATGGGAATGCGGGCGCTCGCCAACATCGCGGCCTTTGCCGGGGGCGCACCGCTGCCGGATCGTGTGGCTTGACCGACGCCGGCGATCCTGTGGCGGCCCTGATCGCCGCCGAAGGTCTGCCGCACGACTATGCCGAGGTGGTAGCCCGGGACTGGCAGCCGCTCGCCACCCTGATTGCCCGGCGGGCCGCAGGGCGCACGCCGTTGATCGTTGGCATCAACGGCGCGCAGGGATCGGGCAAGACGACGCTGTGCCGCTTCCTGGAACTGCTGCTGAAGCGCCGCGGGCTGCGCGCCGTCACGCTGTCGATCGACGACCTCTATCTGCCGCGGGCGGAGCGGGTGCAGCTGGCCGAGCAGGTCCACCCGCTGTTCGCCACGCGCGGCGTGCCCGGCACCCATTCGCCGGCGCTTGGCATGGCGGTGATCGAGGCCGTGCTGGCCGGGCGCGCGTTCACCCTCCCCCGGTTCGACAAGGCGATGGACGACCGCGCACCCGGTGGGACAAACATCACCGGCCCCGTTGACGTGCTTCTGTTCGAAGGCTGGTGCGTGGGCGCATCGCCGCAGGAAGACGCCGCGCTGGCCAAGCCCGTCAACGCGCTGGAGGCCGAACACGATGCAGACGGCACCTGGCGTCGTCTCGTCAACCTGTTCCTGCGCGAGGATTATGCACGCCTCTTCGCGCAGGTCGACATGCTGGTGATGCTGCAAGTCGGCAGCTTTGCCGACGTCCGCCGCAACCGCGCCCTGCAGGAGGACAAGCTGCGCGCCGGCCAGCCGGACGCGCCGGGCATCATGGCCCCGGAACAGGTGGAACGCTTCCTCGACCATTACGAACGGCTGACCCTGCACATGGCTGCCGACCTGCCCGCGCGCGCCGACGTGGTCATCCCCATCGGCCCCGACCAGCGCCCGCTGTGAGGGCCTGGCCCGCCTTGATCCTGCTGGCGCTCGCCGCCTGCGCCGCGCCGAAAAGCGAGCCGCTCCGCACGCCCGAGGGCGCGGTGCTCGATGCCGATCCTCCGCTTGCCTATCCCCCCGGCGCGCTGTCCGTCCAACAACTGGGCCGCGACAACGCCGACCTCCTGGTCCAGCGCTCCATGAACGTCTTTCGCCGCTTCGCGCCCGATAAGACGGCGGACATGGTGCGCTTCTATACAGAGGCCCTCGCGCTGCGCTCGCTCGCGCCGATCCAGTTGACCCGCACGCAGCAGATGATCCTGGTCGGCGTCGGCAGCGGGCAGATCAAGCTATCGGCTGGGCAGCAGGGCGATCGGCGATACGACCTTGCCGGCGGCGTGCGCGGTGGAACCGGCATCCGCTACCTGCGCCTGCGCTACCCCGACCAAGCTGCGGTGGCACGCCGTTTCACCGAGTCGGGGTGGCCAGCGCCGGATTTTCGTGATCGCGGCCCGCACCGCACGGCGATTGTCAGCGATCCTGCCGGCCTGGCTATCGAACTGGTGATCGATCCGCGCGCAAGCGACCACGGCGCCGATGGCCTTGGCGTGGGCATCGGCGTTTCGAACATTGCGGCGAGCGAGGCGTTCTATCGCGACTTCGTCGGCCTGCGACCTGTGGCGCCAATACAGGACGCGGCGCTGGGCATCGCCGTTCGGCCGCTGGTGCATGGCGAGACGGCCGTACTGCTGCATCAGGTCGCGCCCGGTGGCGGGGCGGATACCGGCTCTTCCGGATTACAGTATGTGGTCAGCGATGCAGCTTTGGTCGCCGCGCGTGCCAGCCATCGCGGGGTGACGGTGGAAACGCCGCTCAACCGTCTTTCCGGGTTCGACCTCGTGACCGTGTGGCTCAACGATCCGGACGGGGTAACGAATTATTTCGCCCAAGTGGGCCCGCGGCACTGACCGCACGAAAAAGGGCGCCCGAGGCGCCCCTTCCCGCAACCTGTCTGGCGCGGCCGGTCAGTCGGCCCGGTTCTGCACGATATAGCGCGAAAGCGTATCGATTTCCTCGTCGCTGACCATGCCGCCGAAGCTGGGCATGGCGCCCTGCCCGTTGCTGACGATCTGCTTCACGTAATCGACCGACAGCCCGTCATTGCCGTCCAGCGCCGGGCCGATATGACCGTTCCCGCCCGCATCGGACAGCACGTGACAGGCACCGCAGCTGTAGGTGGAGAACAAGGCGCGGCTGGCGGTAACCTGCTCGGCAGTCAGTGCCTCGCCCGAGGCATCGGCCGCCTCGCCAGCGTGTTCGTGGGCGGAGTGATCGTGCTCCTGCCCGACGGCGGCGTAAACGGGAACGGCCATCGCACCCAGCCCCAGCGCCAACAGTGCGCCCTTGCCGAAAGTTTTCGCTGTCATCGCCATTATCGTCTATCCCTTGTCGAACCGTGTCGTGCTTGCCGCTGTATCGACTCCTGTTGTAGGGTCATCCAGCTTTACGGCAGATTTATCGATCGGCCTCAAAGCGGAAATTATGGACATTGTCAACGATTGGGCGCAAATGCGTCTCGGGTCGACGGACAATCGCATCGGGAGCAGCGTGGCATGAAGCCGGACATCGTCATCCTTGCCCTCTTGCCCCTGGCGCTTGCCGCCTGCTCCGGCCCGGCACCCGATCTGCCCTATGGCCCGCCGCAGCAGCTGATGGCGGCGCATGTCGAACCCTACGCGCAAACCTACTGGCAGTCGGTCAAGTTCGAGAGTGAGCTGATGCCCGACGGCACGGTGGAAAACCGCGAATACGAGCCCGACAGCGACGCCGAGTGGGAGGAAGTGCGCGCCGCCGCGGCGCATCTGCGCGAGATGTCCGATGTGCTGGAATCCCCCGCCTATGCCGAAGGCCGCGGCCCGGCCTGGATGACCTATGCCGCCGGCCTTGGCGAAGCTGCCCTGGCGGCCGAACAGGCGGCGCAGGCAAGGGATCCGGACGCCGTGTTCACCGCAGGCGGCAACCTCTACAACGTGTGCCGCGCCTGCCACCAGACCTATCCCCCTGCCGAGCTGGAGGCGGAAGGCGGCACGGTGGATGACGTGCCGCAAGGCTGATCGCCCGCCTGTGTTATACCTGATTATCAAGGCCGCGCTGTCGGGCATCCTCATCGCCGCTGCATCCGAAGTTGCGCGGCGCTGGCCCGGCATCGGTGCCCTGATCGTGGCGCTGCCGCTGGTGAGCGTGCTGGCGATGATCTGGTTGTGGCGCGACACAGCCGACGTGGAGCGGATTGCCGTTCTGTCGGGTTCGACGTTCTGGTTCATCCTCCCCTCGCTGCCGATGTTCGTCGCCATTCCGTGGCTGCTGCGGAACGGGGTCGGTTTCTGGGGCGCACTGGCTTTGGGCTGCGTGCTGACCACGCTGCTCTACCTGGGCATGATCTGGGCGGGGCCGCGCTTCGGGCTGAAGCTGTGACAATTGCCGACAGTTCCGCCCGCCGCCTGGCGCCCGCGCTGATACTCGCCGCGCTCCTGCTAGCCGCGCCCGCCCTCGCCCATGACGTGGCCGAGGGGGACAAGGCCTTTGTCGCCAGCGTCACCGGGCCGGATCCGATCCCCTTCCTCTACCTCGGCGCCAAGCACATGGTCACGGGATACGATCACATCGCCTTCCTGGTAGGCGTGGTGTTCTTCCTCACCCGCCTGCGCGACGTGCTGCTCTACGTCTCCATGTTCACCATCGGGCATTCGCTGACCTTGCTGGGCGGCGTGCTTCTCGGCACGGGCGCCAATGCCTACGTCATCGATGCCATCATCGGGGTGTCGGTGATCTACAAGGGGGTGGAGAACGTGGGCGGATTCGCGCGGATCGGCTTGCATTTCGATACGCGGCTGGCGGTACTGGTGTTCGGGCTGTTCCACGGGCTGGGGCTTGCCACCAAGGTGCGCGATCTCGGTCTTTCGCCCGATGGGCTGCTGGTCAACCTCATCGCCTTCAACGCCGGCGTGGAACTGGGACAGGTCGTGGTGCTCACGGTTGTCGTACTCCTGCTCGGCGCATGGCGCGGCTCGCCGAGTTTTCGCCGCTATGCCGTGGCAGCCAACATCGCGCTTATTCTCGTCGGGATCGCGCTCACCGTCCACCAGATACAGGGATACCTCGCTTCATGAACAAGCCAGTGCTCGTTTCCGCTCTCCTGCTTGCCGGTGCCGCCCTCGCCATCTGCGTTGTGCTGCCAGCCGAAACCGGTTGGGACCCGACCGGTGCGGGCAAGGCGCTGGGCCTGACGCAGATCGCCGATCCCGTGGGCCCGGAAACGGAGCGCGGCCAGGCCCGCATGGCGCGCCAGCAGGTGCTGGCCGAGAACGACGCATCATCGCAACCGGCGGGCGGCGTGGACGACAGCTGGAGCGTCGAGCTCGGTCCGTTCGAATCGGTGGAGTTCAAATACACGATCGCGGAAGGGGACCGCATGAACTTCGCCTGGCAGGCGAGCGGTCCCGTGCATTACGACATGCACGCCCATCCCTTCGAAGGCGGCGAGGAACTGACCGAAAGCTACGCCATCGGCGATGCGGCCACCATGCGCGGCAGCTATACCCCCGCCTTTACCGGTATCCACGGCTGGTTCTGGGAAAACCGCAGCATGGAGCCCGTCACCCTCACGCTCGACGCCCAGGGCGCGATGACGACCTCGACGATCTTCCGCGACAACGGCGCGGCGGAACGCCCGATCGCCGGCGCGACGGATCGGATTTCCGGCGCGGTTGCCGGACATCGCATGCAGTCCGAAGGCGAGCAGTCGGGCAACCCGTCTGAGTGACTTAGTCCGAAAGCCACGGAATTAATCAATTTCGCGGCGCATTGGCACTTGTTGACTGTGACCGATTCCGGCTAGAGCTGACGCACCGGTGACGGTCCGCAAGGGGCCGCGCCGATACATGGGAGCCGGACTTGACAACATCAAACCTCCGCCGCGCGCTTGCAACCGCGATCGGCCCGGCTTTCTGCCTGGCGCTTTCCGCCTGCGCGACCGTGCCGGGCATGGATCATGCCGGCGTCGCCGCTGCGCCCGGCGATACGTTCGATTTTGAAACCTGGGACGGCTACCTCGGCGGCGGCGACAGTTCGCAGTATTCCTCGCTCGACCAGGTCAATCGCGCCAACGTCTCGCAACTCGAGATCGCTTGGGAATACCCCACCGGCGATGGCGCCCCGCCGCTGTTCAACCCGACCGTCGCAGGCGGCCGGATGTACGTGGTGAATGGCACCGGCCAGCTGGTTGCCCTCGATCCGGCGAGCGGGCGGCAACTGTGGGTCAGCACCATGGAAGGCCGCATCGGGACGCGCGGCATCAACTACTGGACGGACGGCGCTGGTGACGAACGGCTGATGGTGCTCAACAACGGGATGCTGCGCGCCGTGAACGCGGCCACCGGCGAGGTCATCCCCACGTTCGGCACGGCCGGCGGGGTCGATCTGCGCGCCGCGCTGGCGGACGATGTCACGCCTGCCAACGCTCCGCTGCAAACCAACAATCCGGGCCGCGTCTATCGCGACACCATCATCATGAGCCTGCCCGCCGGCGCCTACGATTATGCCAGCGCACCGGCCGACATCCAGGCCTACGACATCCGCACCGGCGCGCTGAAGTGGGTGTTCCACACCATCCCGCGCGCAGGCGAGCCGGGCTACGAGACCTGGCCGGCCAACGAGCACGAGCTGGTCGGCGGCGGGCACAACTGGTCGGAAAGCACCGTCGATACCGAACTCGGCATCGTGTTCATTCCCACCGGCACTGCGCGCTATGACTTTTACGGCGGCAACCGGGTGGGCGACAACCTCTATACCGATTCGCTGGTGGCGCTGAACGCCGAGACCGGAGAGCGGATCTGGCATTTCCAGACCGTCCATCACGACCTGTGGGATTTCGACCTGCCGGTGGCGCCCAAGCTGATGACGATCACCCGCGATGGCGAGGAGATTCCCATCGTCATCCAGGCGACCAAGTGGGGCTACCTCTTCGTCTTCGACCGGCGGGACGGCACGCCGATCTGGCCGATCGTCGAAACCCCGGTGCCGCAGAGCGACGTGCCGGGCGAGGTCACCAGCCCCACCCAGCCGATTCCCAGCTGGCCCGAACCCTTCGCCCGCCAGACCTTTACCGTGGACGACATCAACCCCTACCTCCCCGAAAGCGACCAGGCCGCCCTGCGTGAACGGTTCGCCACCTATCGCCACGGCGACGGGCCGTTCATTCCGCCCAGCGTGCAGGGCACCATCTCCTTCCCCGGCCACAACGGCGGCGCCAACTGGGGCACCGTGGCGGTCGATCCGGCTACCCAGCGGCTCTACGTCGTCAGCCGCAACCTTCCGCTCAGCCTGCGCATCCAGGCCGACACCCGCGCCAGCGCGCTGGAAGCCATGCCCAACGCCGCCGAGCCGGACCTGCCCTATCGCTGGCCGGTCGATTTCATGCTGCAATCGAACGGCATGGTCGCGATCGAGCCGCCGTTCTCCACCATCACCGCCTATGACATGAACACCGGCAACAAGCTTTTCGAAACGCCCAACGGCGAGATCATGACGCTGGAAGCGCAGGGCATAACCGGCGTGGGTGCGCAGACGCCGCGATCAGGCCCGGTGGTGACAGGCGGTGGACTGTTGTTCGTGAACACCGCCAGCGACCGCGCCATCCGTGCGCGCAATTCGGAAACCGGCGAAGTTCTGTGGGAACATCGCTTCGATGCCGGCACCGAAGGCGTGCCGGCGATCTACGAAGTGGGCGGTCGCCAGTACATTACTGTTCCCGTGGGCGGCGTGGGCCATTTCCTGGGCGGCCTGGGACTGCCGGAGCCGGGGCCCAGCCGCTACGTCACATTCGCCTTGCCACGGTGATGCCGGTGCGCCGTCTCGCCCTCCTGCTGGCCACCCTGACGCTTCCCGGCAGCGCCTGGGCACAGGAAGACCTGACGCGGCTTCCCGACCCTTCCGACAGCTACCGGCCCGCCCTCACCAGCTGGGGTGAGCCGGACTTTCGTGGCGGGTGGCCGATCGACCACCTCAACGGCCGCACGCCGCTGCAGCGCGACCCGGCGCTGGGCGACCGCCAGTTGCTGACTGAACAGGAATATGCCGAGCGCGCCGAAGTGGTCGAAGCGCTGGAGCAGCGATACGCCAACGAGGACGAGAGCGGCACGATGGGCATGGGCCACTGGGCCGAAGTCTCCGCCGCCAACCGCCGCACCAGCTGGATCACCGCACCGGCCAACGGCCAGCTTCCCGCCCTGACGCCAGAGGGGCAACGCCTGTCCGATGCCATGCGATCGAGCTGGGTCGAAGGCCAGCCGTTCGACACGTGGACAGATTTCGACAGCTGGGACCGCTGCATCACCCGCGGGCTTCCCGCCAGCATGTTCCCCTTCATGTACAACAACGGGATGCGCATCTTCCAGTCGCCCGGCCTTGTCGCGTTGCAGATGGAAATGGTGCACGAGGTGCGGATGATCCCGACCGACGGCAGCGCGCACATCCCTGCCGCCATCGGCAACTGGATGGGTGACAGCCGCGGCCGCTGGCTGGATGCCAACACGCTGGAGGTGGAAACCACCAATTTCCGCCCCGGTCCCAGCGCCACCAACATCGGCACGACCGGCTCTCCGCGCGAAAACGACATCCCCGTCAGCACCAGCGCCCGGCTGGTCGAACGCTTTCACATGACGGGGCCGGACGAGATCATCTACGAATTCACCTGGGAAGACCCGGTGGTCTTCACTCAGCCTTGGTCCGCGCGGCTGGAATGGCTGCGCGACGACGATTTCGCAATCTACGAATACGCCTGCCACGAAGGCAACGTACAGGTGCGCAACTTCATCACCGCCAGCCGTGCAGAGCGGGCGGAGGCGGCACAGTGAGGCGCGCCGCGCTCCTGATTGGCGCCTCGTTCGCCTTCGCGTGCGCGGCGGTGACGGCACAGGCGCAGCAGCAGGTGCCGACCGATCTTGCAACCATGCCCCCTGTTGCCGACGATTACGTGCCCGGCACCACGGCCTGGGGCGATCCCGATTTCCGCGGCACCTGGCCGCTGAACGACATTGCCGAACTGCCCGTCAACAGGCCGGCGCAATATGGTGACCGTTTCTGGAAGACGCCCGAGGAAATCGCGGCGGAGCAGGGCCGTGTCGAAGCGTTGGAAGGCGCCTACGCCTCCGAGGACGAGGAAGGCACGATCGGTCTCGGCCACTGGATCGAATACGAGGCAGGCGTGCGCCGCACCTCGATGATCGTCTCCCCCGCGGATGGCCGGCTGCCTGCCCTCACTGCCGAGGGCATTCGCCGCTCCGCCCTGATGCGCGGCAGCTGGACCGTGGGCCAGACCTTCGACTGGGTGACCGATTTCGATAGCTGGGACCGCTGCGTCAGCCGCGGCTTTCCCGCCTCCATGTTCCCCTTCCGGTACAACAACGGGATCCGCATCTTCCAGTCGCCCGGCTATGTCGTGATCCAGTTGGAGATGCTGGGGACGCGGATCATCCCCGTCTCCGGGCAGGAGGAGGCCTGGCCCGTGGGCATCGACGGCTGGTTCGGCCACAGCACTGGCCGCTGGGTGGATGGCAACACGCTGGAGGTGGTCACCACGCGTATCCAGCCGGGCGCCAGCCTGTTCAACACCGCCACCCGCGGGGTGCCCGCCAACAACACCATCCCGATGAGCGCGGAAGCGCGCGTGGTCGAGCGCTTCTCCATGGTGGGGCCGGATACCATCACCTACGAGATGGACTATGCCGACCCGGTGATCTGGGCAGCGCCCTTCACCACCCGCGTCGACTGGACGCGCGACGACAGCTACGAATTTTTCGAATACGCCTGCCACGAGGGGAACGTGCAGGTGCGCAACTACATCACCGCCAATCGCACGCTGCGCGAACAGGAATATGCGCGCGGTCGCATGGTCGATCCTATCGATCCCGATGCCGCGCCGCCGCCGGCCATGGATCCCGCCAGCCGCGGCGTAGGTCGCCAAAACTGATTTGCCAGAACCGATTTGCCAGAACCGATTTGCCAGAACTCATTCGACCGAGGAGCAACCGTCCATGTCCCGCACAACCACACTGCTTGCCGCGATCTCGTTCGCCGCGCTGGCGATGACAGCGCCCGCCGCAGCACAGGATGCGCCCGCCGATCTCACCGTGCTGCAACCGATCCCCGCCGACTATGCGCCCCCGCGCACCAGCTGGGGCGATCCGGACCTGCGCGGTATGTGGCCGATCGACAATATCGCCAGCATTCCCATGCAGCGCCCCGCCCAGTTCGGTGACCGGTTCTACCTGACGGACGAGGAATACGCCGCGCGCCAGCAACAGGCGAGCGGTTCGGACGAGCGTTACGCCGCAGAGGACGAGGCCGGCACCATTGGCTTTGGCCACTGGGTGGAATCGGACGTATCGGGCCGCCGCACCTCGCTGCTCGTCAGCCCGGCGAACGGCCAGTTGCCGCCGATGACCGAGTGGGCGCAGCGCTACATGGCGCCGGGCGTCAGCCGCACCAGCTGGACGCCCAACACGCAATTCGACTGGGTGAGCGATTTCGACAGCTGGGATCGCTGCGTCAGCCGCGGTTTCCCGGCCAGCATGTTCCCCTTCCGCTACAACAACGGCATCGAGGTGATGCAGTCGCCCGGCTTCGTCGTCATCAACCTGGAAATGATCCACGACGCGCGCATCGTCCCCATCGTTGCCAACCGCGCCGCGGCCGAGGCCCGCCGCTGGCCCGCCGGCGTGGAGGCGTGGATGGGCCAGCCCATCGGCTGGTGGGAGGGTAACACCCTCGTGATCGAGACGAGCAACATCAAGAGCGGCAACAGCGCCGAGGAAGACACCGCGCTGCGCAATGCCTCTCCGCTCAACATGGCGACCATGGGCGTGCCGCCCTTCAACGTGATCCCCACCGGCCCGCAGGCGCGCGCGGTGGAGCGGCTGACGATGACCGGGCCGGACAGCATCGTCTACGAGATCACCTACACCGACCCGCAGGTCTTCACCGCGCCGTGGACCGCCCGGCTCGACTGGACGCGCAACGACGAATACCAGTTCTTCGAATACGCCTGCCATGAAGGCAACGTGCAGGTGCGCAACTACATCAGCGCCAGCCAGGCCGGGGTAGAGCTTTCGGGCGAAAGCGGCGGGCTGGAATAACCCGATGCGCTGCGGACACTTGCGGGCAGGCTTCGTCGCCCTGATGCTGGCGGGCACCGCCGGTTGCACCACGATGGCCGATACCGGCGCGCCAGCTGCCCGCGTTCAGGATGGCCCGGTGCGCACGGCGGGCGGCCTGGTGCGTGGCGTCGCGTCAGGGGCGGTTGACGGTATCACCGTGTTCCGCGGTATTCCCTTCGCCGCCCCGCCCGTGGGGCCGCTGCGCTGGGAAATGCCCCGCCCGGCCCCCGGCTGGCAGGGCGTGCGCGACGCCTCGGAATGGGGTGACAACTGCGTGCAGAATCCTGCCCCGCAGCGGTTCCCGGTCAATTCCGCCACCGACCTGCCGGGCAGTCCGGCCATGTCGGAAGATTGCCTCACCCTCAATATCTGGACCCCCGCGGTGTCTGGCGAGGAGCGGCTGCCGGTCATGGTGTGGGTCTACGGCGGCGCTTACAACGAGGGTGGCGGATCGGCTCCGTTCAGCCACGGCGACCATCTGGCGGCCAAGGGCGCGGTGGTGGTCACCTTCAATTACCGGGTGGGCTCGCTCGGCTTCTTCGCCCATCCGGAACTGACGGCGCGCGACGGCCACAGCGGCAACCAGGCGCTGGGCGATGCGGTGGCCGCGCTGCAATGGGTGCACGACAACATCGCGGCCTTCGGCGGCGACCCGGCGCGCGTGACGATCTTCGGTGAAAGCGCCGGTTCCGCCATGAACGCTGCGCTGGCCGGGGCCCCGCCGGCCGATGGCCTGATAACCCGCGTCATCGCACAAAGCGGGACCTGGCAGGGTCTCAACATCGGGCAAATGGTAGCCCGCGAGGCCGCCGAGCAGCGCAGCCTGGCCGCGGCGCAGGCCCGTTTCGGCGCGAGCGACCTCGCCACCTTGCGCGCCCTTCCTGCGACCGAGATCAACGCGAGCATCCCCGGCCAGGGCATGATCGTCGATGGCCATATCGTGCCGGAAGACCTGACCCGCGTGTTTGTGGCAGGCCGGCAGCTGGATGTGGACGTGCTCACCGGTTCGAACGAGGACGAGGGCAGCTTTACCGCCCTGTTCGGCCCGCCCGCCACGCTGGCGAGCTGGACGCAGGGCGAGGCCATGCGTTGGGGCGATGCGGTAGAATTGGGCCGCGCGGCCTATCCCGTCACCACTGATGCCGAGGCGCTGACCACGGCCACCCAGCCGTTCGGTGACAACATGACCTGGCTCCATCGCCAGTTCGCCATGTGGCAGGCCGCGCGCGGCAACCGCGCGTTCCACTACTGGTTCCGCCACGATCCGCCCTATGACGAAGGGCGCGGCAACCTGGGGGCCGCCCACACGGGCGAAATCCCCTACGTGTTCGACAACCTGTGCGCCCCGCGCACCTTTCCCGGCGGATCGTCGGTCGAGCGGATGTGCGGCAACGCGGCGGAGGAGGCCCTGGCCGACATGGTCTCGCAATACTGGGTGAACTTCGCTGCCACCGGCGATCCGAACGGGACCGCTGGCAACGGCGCAGCCCTGCCGCGCTGGCCCGAGGTCGACACGCTGGGGCCGAACCAAGTGTTCGTGATCGATGCGGAGCGGACGGGCGTTGCCGAATGGATCGGCCCGGCCAAGATTTCACTTTACGACGAAATCTTCCGCAGCCGCGTGGCAGAACCGCTGGGCATCGCGGCCGACTGACGCCCTTCCCCGAAAAGGGAAATCCGCAGCTCGCCAGAAAAGGGCGCGGGGGGGCCTTTCCCCCCGCGCTTCTTCAGTAGAAAATGCCCAGCGTGAAGCCGATTGCCCGCCCGGCGAACACCACGCCAATCCAGAACACCAGCGACAGCGTAGCCGCCACCTTGGCGCCCGTCGGCAGGTGCAGGCCGGTATCCCAGTCGTGCACCGTCTTGTAGGTGACGAAGTGGAAATACAGCATGTTGAGCGCGGCCAGCACCAGCAGGCCCATCTTCATGATGAAATAGGGGTTCGCCATGTAGCTGGACGCCTTGCTGATGAACAGCAGCGTGCCGGTGATCGCGGCCAGCACAAAGGCGCCCCAGGTCCACGGCAGGGTATCGCTGCTCATGCGGGTCACCGCCGTCTCGTTGGAGGCGATGCCCAGCAGGCGCAGGTCCATCACCGCGATCGTACCGATTACCGTGACCAGCGCGATGACGTGGATCGTCTCCAGCGTGGGAAAGGCCCACAGGCTCTCCGCGATGGAGGTGCCGAGCGAGGAATATTCAATCGATTCCCAGATATTGGTGGGTTCGGGATAATAGGAAGCCATGTCAGATAATCCCCTCAAACCGGCGCGTAGGCGATCCAGCGGCCGCCCACCATCACCAGACACCACAGCACGACGACGACCCAGCTGGTCGTGCGTACAAGCGCATTGGCACGCCATTGCGGCCCCCCGGCGTGGGCCTGCGCCCGCACCCCGCGCTGGAATATGATCGTCACCGCCAGCAACAGTGCCAGGCTGATCATCTTGAACCAGAAAATCGCGTTGATCATGTTGCGCACCGGTTCGGCGAACAGCATCAGCACGCCGCTGACGGCGATGAACACTAGTGCCCACCAGATCCACGGCAGGTAGCGCGCCGAAACCTGCGGCACGGTGCGCGTTCCGCCGGCAAGATCGTTGATCCGCAGCGTCAGCATCAATGTGGCGCCGAAGCCCAGCGCGATCGACAGGATGTGCATCACCTGCGCCAGCGGCACGCCCCAGAAATTTTCCACCATCACCCGGCTTATGCCGGTTTCCTGCATCCAGAATGCCCAGTCGAGGAGGAACGTGTTCCTCAACCACTCGGTCCATTCGAAAAAGAAATCTCCCATCGGCCAATCCCCCGATTCGCGTTGTCCCTGCGGGAGACGCGTTGACCATGTCCGACCGCGCCGTCCCTTGTTATCGGCAATCGCGCTAGCGATGAGGGCGGCCATTGCCAAGCCCCGGAAGCGCGTTTAGGACATAATCAACGAAACATGCAAGGGGAGGCGATTCCCCGGTGTGGGCAAGGGATGGGAGATTGCGATGCGGGCGCGACGCATGGGGACGATGGGGCTGGCCATGTTGCTGGCGTCCTGCGCCGCCATTCCCGATACGGGCGCCGCGCCGGCGTCAAGCGCGGCGATACCCGCGCAGCCCGATGGCGACTGGCAGACGCTGCACCGCGATCTTGCCGCGACGCGCTACTCCCCGCTCGACCAGGTCACCCGCGCCAACGTCGGCCAGTTGCAGCAGGCGTGGAGTTATTCCTACCGCGCGCTCAACCAGGCCGTGCCGCTGGTGATCGACGGGATCATGTACTTTCCCGCCGCCAACCGGATCGTCGCGCTCGATGCAGCCACCGGGGCCGAGGTATGGGTCCACACACAACAGTTTCCCGCTGCGGAAAACGGGCCGCCGGGCGGGTTTGCCGGGCGCGGGCTCGGCTACTGGCCGGGGGATGGCGCGCACGCGCCGCGCCTGCTGGTGATGGCCGGCACGCAGCTCATGGCCTTTGACCTTGCCACCGGCACACCCGTCGCCTCGTTCGGAGACAACGGCGCGGTCACGGTCGATCCCGGCTATTCGGGCACGCCGACCATCACCGGCAACGTCGCCATCGTGGGGGCCGCCAGCCTGGAAAACCCGCGCGGCAACCCCGGCAATCCGCGTGGCTACGACGTGGTGACCGGCGCGAAGCTGTGGGAATTCGATACCACGCCCGATCCCGGCGAACGGTTCAGCGAGACCTGGGGCGAAGGCGGCTCCGTCAATCGCGGGGGCACCAACATGTGGGGGTTCGCCGCCACGGTCGATGCCGCCACCGGAACCGCCTACCTGCCCATCGCCGGCCCCGCGCACAACTATTACGGCGGCGACCGGCCGGGCACCAACCTGTTCGGCAATTCGGTGGTCGCGGTCGATGCCCGCACCGGCGCATACCGCTGGCATTTCCAGACCGTCCACCACGACATCTGGGACATCGACATGAGCCATGCCGGGCCGCTGATCCCGGTCACGGCGCCCGACGGCACGCGCCAGATGGCGATCGCCAACGTGGGCAAGTCCTCCAACTTCTTCCTTCTCGATGCCACGGACGGCGACCCGGTGCTCCCGGTCGAGGAGCGCCCCTTCCCCGCTGGTGACGTGCCGGGCGAATACTATCACCCGACCCAGCCCATCCCGGTGCTTACTCCGCCGCTCAGTCGCGTTGCCATGACCGAGGCTGACATCGTCACGGCCGACGATACCACCGCCACCCATGCTGCCGCGTGCCGCGCGATGTGGGACCGGGCTGGCGGCTACATCAATCTGGGGCAATACACGCCCTTCATGTACCGCGCGCCCGGTGCCCCGGTGCGGTCCACCATCCAGCTTCCCGGCGGCATCGGCGGGGTCAACTGGGGCGGCCCGGCGGCGGATCCGACCACGGGCATGGTCTACGTCAACGCGCTCGATACCTCACTGGTCGGCTGGGTGGAACAGGTGGAGGGCGACGCGCCCTACAGCTTCGACGCCAGCGACGGCGGATCGATGACCGCGTACGATCGGGCCAGCGTCAACGGCAAGGGCCCGTTCTTCACCTTCGAAGCGCCGCTTTCGGGCCAGTACGATGCCAACGGTCGCCCCGTCGGCACGGTGCTGCCCTGCTACAAGCCGCCGTGGGCGCGGCTGACGGCGGTCAACGCCAATACCGGCGAGATCGCCTGGGCCGTGCCGCTCGGCATGTTTGACGAGGATGCGCTGCCCGAGGATCGCCGCGTGCTCGGCAATGCCGGCAGCGCCGGCCCCACGGTGACCGCGGGCGGACTGGTATTCGTCGGCGCGACCAACGACCAGCGCTTCCGCGCCTTCGACTCCGCCAGTGGGGCCCAGCTTTGGGAAACGCAGCTACGCGGAAATGCCAATGCCAATCCGTTCGTCTATCGCGGACGCGACGGGCGAGAATTCGTGGCGATCAACGCGGGCGGCGCTATCGTCGCCTTTGCGCTGCCGCGACAATGACCAGTTGACGACCAGATAAGGGGATACGTGAGGATGAAGTACAAGGCATTCACGGCGCTTGCCGCCGGCGCCATCGCGATTTCGGGCTGCACCGCCACCACCGCCGACGCGCCGATGCGCAGCAATGCGGCGGCATCCACGTCGGCGGGCGGCATGGCCATGACCCGCATCGGCGATGCGCCCAATTTCAACGGCGTGTGGCAGGTGATGAACTCTGCCAACTGGAACCTGGAGCCGCACAGCGCCGCAGCCAACCCGTTGCCGCAGGGCGACCGCATCCTGGGCGCGATCGGAGCAATCCCCGCCGGGCTGGGCGTGATCGAAGGCGGCACGATCCCCTACAACGAAGCGGCGCAGGAACGCCTCGCCCTCAACCGCGCGAACGTTATCAACCACGATCCCGAAGCGGCCTGCTATCTGCCCGGCATCCCGCGCGCGACCTACATGCCGCACCCGTTCCAGATCGTGCAGGGCGACGGCGACGACATCCTGATGGTCTACGAATATGCCAGCGCCAATCGCGTGATCCACATGGGCGAGGTCGGCATTCCGCCGATCGATACGTGGATGGGCACCAGCTATGGCCGCTGGGATGGCGACACGCTGGTCGTGACCACGCTGGCGCAAGGCCCCGGCCTGGTGAAATTGCCGGCGGGCGAGATGATGGACGGCGTGACCTGGCTCGACCGGGCGGGCAACTACCTCACCAACACCGCCACCGTGATCGAACGCTTCACCATGGACGAGAGTGGCGACCACATGGATTATTCGGTCTCGATCGAGGATCCCACCGTCTACACCCGCCCCTGGACCATCAACATGACGCTTTACCGCGCCGTGGGTGCCGATGCCCAGCTGCTGGAATTCAAGTGCGTGCCGTTTTCCGAAAACCTGCTCTACGGTGACTTAATCGAAGGGCAAGGTAGCGAGTGATAGACGGACAAAGTCAATCTATGGTATGACGGGCCATTCCGTGCCCCGGATGGCAGAAGATTCGTTCAAGGAGTGTCATGATGCTTAAGTCCAAAATGGGCGCCGCCGCGATCGGCGCCGTGCTCACCGTAACGGCGATTGGGGCCACAGCGCACCACTCGTTCGCCACCGAATTCGATCGCAACCGCCCCGTCCGCCTCGAAGGCACGGTGTCGATGTTCGAATGGGTGAACCCGCACAGCTGGATCCACATCGACGTGAACCGCAACGGCCGGACCGAACGCTGGCGCGTGGAAGGCGGCGCCCCCTCGGCGCTGCTGCGTCGTGGCTGGAACCGCAATTCGCTGCCCGGCGGCACGCGCATCATCGTCGATGCCTTCCAGGCACGCGACGGCGACACCCGCGCCTCGGCCGCGGAAATTCGCTTCCCCAACGGACGCGAGCTTTCGCTGGGCAACCCGACGACCGAGGCGGTTGCCGCCGCCGCACGTCGCGGCCAGTAGGCTGTCGCAAGCAGGGTCTGACCCTTCGATGGGGGCTTCCGCAAGGAGGCCCCCGTTTTCGTTTGTCCGATTGACTTGCCGCGCCGTCGGCCTTGCTTCGCTACCGAGAGGATGGTCTGATGACCCGCACCCTTCGTTCCGCGCTTACCCTGTCTCTGTCGCTGCTGGCGGTGGCTATGCCGGCCTTCGCGCAGGAGGGCGCCGCACCGCGCACCTGCCGCGACACCGCGCCGTTCCAGCCGATGGACTATCGCTCGGTCGAGCCGCTGGCCGACGGCCGGGTCACCTTTCGCCTGTGCGCACCCAATGCACGTGCCGTAAGGGTGATCAGCAACGATCTCGATCCGTGGGTGCCTGCCGGTTTCGGCGGCGGGGAACGAGGTCTTGCAATGGTGCGCGATACGGCGGGCCTGTGGAGCGCGACCACGGCCCTCCCCGTGCCCGCGGACACGTATCGTTACAACTTCGAGATCGACGGCGCGAAAGTGCCCGATCCCATGGCCTCCACCTTCAGTCGGGAGCGCACGGGGGTGAACTCCACGTTCGAGATGCCGGGCGAGGCGGGTGCCTTTCAGTCCTACCGCGCGGACGTGCCGCACGGGATCGTCAGCCGGGTGGAATACGCGTCGACCGCGCTTGGCGCGGTGCGCGAGGCCTATGTCTATACCCCGCCCGGCTACATGGCGGGAACGGGACGCTATCCGGTGCTCTACCTCGTCCACGGGGCGGGCGATTCGGCAGACAGCTGGAGCAGCGTGGGCCATGCCAACTACATCGCCGACAACCTGCTCGCCGCGGGCGAGGCGGAGGCGATGATCATCGTCATGCCTTTCGGCCATACGCCGCAGGGCAGCGCGCCGAACATGCTGGTGAACACCGCGTTCGGAGAGGATCTGACGACCGATCTCGTGCCCTTCATCGACGCGACGTTTCGCACCCTGCCCGATGCCGACCACCGGGCCATGGCGGGCCTGTCGATGGGCGGCGCACACACGCTGAATTTCGGAGTGACGCGGCCCGACCTGTTCGGGGAAGTTGGCGTCTTCTCCATGGGGCTGGGATTCGACAATCCCGACGCGATTGCCAGCTACACGCGGCGCAACGCCGATGCCCTTGCCCGGCGGGCCGCATCAACCCAGCCGGTGTATTACGCCATGGGCCGCGACGATTTTCTCTACGCCAGCGCCGCGCCGACACTGGCGCTGTTCGAGGCGAACGGCATCCCCTACGATTACAACGAGAGCGACGGCGGCCACACCTGGATCAACTGGCGGCGGTACCTGCACGATTTCCTTCCCCGCCTGTTCCGATGACGCGCCAGACCGCCATGCCCAAGGGGGCATCGCGGTCGGAACTCATGGTGGAGAGAGGAAGCGGAGCAAGAGAGGGGAAGGCTATTTCCGCAAACCGACCGCGATGCATTACCGCAAATAAAGCATTCTGATGGACGCGAAATACGGACCTTGGGCCAGTAAGCCAGGTCCGAATTGCTGCTAAAGGCCGGCTTCCACCGCCAGGCGGATCATGTCGGCGCTGCTTTGCGTGCCGAGCTTTTCCATCGCCAGTCCGCGGTGCATCTTTACCGTCTTTTCCGACAGGCCCAGCTCCCACGCGATCTGCTTGTTGCGCAGCCCGCCTGCAACCAGCTTCAGCACCTCGCGCTGGCGGGGGGACAGGCCCTGAACGGCGACACTGGCCCGTTCCCGCCGCGTAATCTCGGGGCTGTCGCTGCTTTCGTCCAGTTCCACCTGCGATCCGTGGAAATAGGCAAGCTCGCCATCCTCGTCGAAGATCGGCGCGACCAGCACGGCGTTGCGGAAGGGCGTGCCGTCCTTCTTGTAATTCAGGATTTCCACCAGCACCGCCTTGGGCACCCGGATGCAATCGCGCATCCGCTCACTTAGCCAGGGTTCGGTGCCCGGCCCGGCCAGGAAGCGGCAATTGCGGCCGACCACCTCGTCTTCCGAATAGCCGGTCAGATCGAGGAACGCCTGGTTGCAGGCAATGATTGGGTTATCCTTCAACCGCGGATCGCTGACGACGGAGGCGACCGGATTGGTCGAGATCAGGTCTGCGACCTGCGCGCTTGTCTTTGACTTGAGCCCTGTGTTCACACGATCAGCTTAGCAAAGGGGAACATTTTGGCAACTGGCCAAAGCGATTATCCCACGACCCGGGCATGGCCACCGGTCACTTCGATTCGCTGATCGGCATGCATTACGGCGTTGAGTGAATGGGAAACCATCAGCACCACGCGGTTGCCGATGTCCTGCCGAAGCCTCCCGATGATGCTGCGTTCCAGCTCTGCATCCATGGCAGACGTCGCCTCGTCCAGGATCAGCAGGTCGGCGGGGCGCAGCAGCGCGCGGGCAAGGCACAGGCGTTGGCGCTCGCCGCCCGACAGCCGTGCCCCGCCATCAAGCATCGGCTCGTCAAGACCGGCGGGAAGGCGCGCGACGATATCGCCTGCCCCCGCCGTCTCCAGCGCCGCCCACAGCTGCTGGTCGTCGGCCTCGACGTTGGGCCAGCACAGGTTCTCGCGCACGGTGCCATCGAAGATAAAGGGCTCCTGCGGGGCGAAGCTGACGCGGGCCTGCCAGCCGGGGCGGCTCGCCGCATCGAGGGCATAGGCGCCGCGCGACACCATGCCCTGCGCGGGCAGGTGCAGGCCGGCGAACAGTTCCACCAGCGTCGATTTGCCCGCGCCCGAAGGCCCGCCCACATGGACGAGCGTTCCCGGCGCGAACAAGAGATCGTCTGCGCGCACGAGGGTGATGTTTTCCCCCGCGAGGCTGTTCACCTCCACGCTCACGGCTTTCGCTTCGAGTGGTTGGTCGGCCGGGGGTTCGCCGGAAGGCTCCCGTCCCGGCACGATGCCGCCGCTCGCCTTTGCACGGCGCAGTTCGCCCTCGATCGCGCGGATGGATTCGAACGCCGGCATGGCGTGGGCAAGCGACTGGACCCCGGTAAGGGTGGTGACGAGATTGGGCGCCAGGCGCATGACGATGGCCGCCATCACCACCAGTTCGCCGCCGTTCAGGCCAATGACCCCATAGCCCAGCAACAGGACGAGCAGCGCCGCGACCGAGGCGATGAACTGGATACTGTTGCGCAGCCGCCCCTGCTGGGTGACGAACTGGACGCTGATGAGGCGCGCCTCCGCGATCGATCCGGCAAAGCGCCGGCTGAGCTCGTCCTCCGCGCGCGCGGCCTTGGCAGCCTTCATGCCGTCGAGGAACGTCGTCGTCTCGTGCATGACGAACCGATTGGCTTGGTTGAGCTGGCGCCCCAGCCGGTGGCTGCGGCGCGACCAGATGGCCGCGAACACACCGCCGATGGCGATCAGGCCAAGCAGTGCGAGACCGAGCGCGACGCTGACCACGAAGGCCGATGCGAGATAGGCCAGTCCAAGGACGCCGACCACGATGCCGCTCGACAGGAAGCGAATCGCCTGTCCCAGCCGCCCGACGTTGGTTGTCATGGTGTTGAGCAGCTCCGCCTTGCGATAGCGCTTGATCACCGGCCAGTCGGCATGGGCAAGGAGCGAAAAGAAGTCGAGGCGGACACGATCGATGAAGCCCTGCGACATCTGCATCAGCACGATATCGCGCCGCAGCAGCACGACCGCGCGCAGCGCCACCAGGGCAATGAAGATAACGCCCAGCCCGGCAAGCTGTTGCAGCACGCTGTTCAGACCCACGGCCTCCATCCATGCCGCGATCTGCATCGTCAGCCCCGATCGGGCCGCGCCCTTGCCCTCGCCCGCAAATATGGTTTCCGCCACGGGCACGAGCAGCACGAGGCCGGCACTTTCCAGCACGGCCGCAAGCGTAATGATGGACAGCGTGCCGAAGATCCCATCCGCGGCATAGGCGCGGATCGCCTGCAACAGGTCGCCAAAGCTTGCCCCATCGGCGTCATTCGGGCCCGCGTAATGCGGCCCTGCGTCACTCCGCATTAGCGCGCGCTTCGTTCGGTCGACCTCTGCCCCTGCCAAAGGCGAGGAACTGGTCGCGCTCGAATGCACCGGTGAGAACGTGCTCGCCAACCATCAGCCAGGCATGGAACAGCAGACCTTCCTCCAGCGTCCCCCGGCGCGATCCGATCACGATGTGCGAATCGATGCCGCGACGCGCCAGCGCCCAGCGCCCCGCCATGGCCCGGGGCAGGCACACCGCCTCGAACAGGGTGAGGCGGTTGGCGATGCGATCGACGGAGCGGCCAATGGCAATGGCCTGCGCCTCGCGCTCAGCGGAAAGCGGCGGCCAAGAAGAACTATCGCGCTCGCCATTGATCGGGCCCAGCGTCGCCTTCCATTTCCGGAACGGCACGAACTTGATGAGGAAACGCGCGTAGCCAAGCGAAAGCCAGACCTCCGCCAGAAACAGCTTTTTCTTGAGATATTGCGCAAGGGTCATCGTGCGTATCGTCTTACAGGAACATCGGGAAGCATCACAATATCCCATCATCGCTAACTACCGCCAACAGTTTGGCTCCAGACCCCAGTCGGGTCCGATGTCTGCTGCCATCGCCTCGCATCCGATAACGGGCTTGTCTTGCAATGGGTTGTCTGATTAGGCGCGAGCCATGTCAGCCATCGGAGCGATCTTCCAACGCAAGGGCGATCCTGTTTCGAAGGACGCCATCGAGCGAATGAGCGCATCCCTGCGCGTCCACGGCGCGCTGCGCCAACAGCATCGCCGCCTTGATAATCTGGCCGGATGCTGGACGAAGGGCATGGAATTCACGCCCGAAGATCGGTTCGAACAACAGCCGATCGTGAACGGCGATCAGATTTTCCTGTTCACCGGATGCCTCGATTATCGCACCGATCTTGGCCGCGCGATCGGCGTGGAGCCGGCGCGGCTGGTATCGATGTCGGACAGCGCGCTCGCCCATGCGGCGTGGAAACGGTGGGGGCGCGACTGCCTGCTGCGGATCGAAGGGCGCTGGGCCATTGTCGTGATGGATGCGGCGCAACAGACGCTGTTCGCCGCCAAGGGGCCGCTCGGCGGACCACCGCTGGTATTTCACGAGACAGCCGAGCTGTTTGCCATAGCTTCCGCCCCAATCGGACTGCACGCGCTGGCCGCGATCCCGCGGGAGATCGACGAACAACACGTCGCCGATGCGATGATCCTCAACTTCCAGGACGGCGAGCGAACCTTTTACAAGGGCGTGCAGACGTTGCGGGGCGGACACTGCCTGGAGGTGCGCCGCGACCGGGTCGAGATCCGCGAGTACTACCAGGTGATGGATGTGCAGCCCGTCCGCTTCGCCCGCGACGAGGAGTACGTCGAGGCACTTGATGCGCTGATGAGCGATGCCGTCGAAAGCTCGATGCGAGCGCTGGTTACGCCGGCCTGCACGGTCAGTGCCGGCCTCGATAGCTCTACCGTCGCGGTCTACGCGCTCGAAGCGCTGGGGCGCGGCGCCCACGGCTTCACCGATCCGCTGCTCGGCTACACCCACGTGCCCGGCAAGGACTGGGATGGGCGCACCTATGGCGCGGGCCGCATGGGTGACGAGTCCGGTCCGGTCAGGGCCTTGGCGCAAATGTATCCGCAACTGGACGTGACCTTTGTCGCATCCGAAGGTTTGTCGCTCGATGACCGGCTCGACGACCTGATACGGCTTTCGGAAATGCCGCCGTTTGGCCTCAACAACCTGCATTGGAGCAACGAAATTTCACGCCGGGCGCGCGATGCGGGGCGCAACGTCGTGCTGACCGGAGCGAGCGGCAATCGCACGATTTCCTTCACCTGCCGCCACATCTTTTCCAAGCTATTCCGCGAAGGTCGCTGGATCGAACTGCACCGGGAACTGCGGCGGCTTGACTGGAAGCAGGGCATGGCCAAGCGCTATTACAGGGCCGTCGTGCAGCCGATGTTGCCGGCGCGCGTGATCAAGGCGATTTCGCGGTATCGCGGCGATCTGTCGCACGCGGGCTTTACCGGGTTCTCGGCGATAGGCAGCGACTATGCGCGCGACATGCGCGTTGCCGAAAGAGCAGTCGAGATGAATTGGGACGACAGTTACGGCACAATCCGCAGTCCGCAGGAATTGCGTCGCCGCATGACCGTCAACGGCAACCGCGAACAGAACGCGATGATGCGGCTGGCCAACGAAAGCCTTACGAAGGTGACCCACCGCGATCCGCTGGGCTGTCGTCGCATTACCGAATTCTGCTTCGCCATTCCCGATGAGCAGTATCTGCGCGATGGAGTGGATCGTTTGCTGGTGCGGCGGCTCATGAAGGATCGCCTTCCACCCGAAATCGTCGACCTGAAGGTGCGCGGTCGACAAGCGGCGGACTGGCACGCCCGCTTCACCAAGGACATTGATCGCTATCGCGACGAGATCGAACGCGCTGCCGCCGATCCGCAGATGGCCGAGCGGTTCGACATTCCGCGACTGCGCAAGATATTCGATACCTGGCCCGAAGCCACGCCGCTCGACGCTACCGATCATCCGGATTACCTGGTTGCCATGACTGGCATCGGTCGCGTGATCGGCATGTCGCGTTTCATCAATTGGGTGAATGGAAAGAACCTTTGAACGATACCCCTTTCACCGTCTGCGCCGACCTTGACCTGGGCACGCGCGTCGCCACGTACCTGCGCAGCGAAGGGGCGGACGTCATCATCAGCGAAGGACCGGTGCCCGACCGGCTTGAATCCGTGACTGACGAGGGCGCCGCGTTCGCTGTGAACGAGCGAGCGTTCCTGATGCACGTTCCGGGCGGTGCCAGCTTCCTGGTGGAGGATGGCAACCGCATTACCTACGCCCGCACGGGCGCATCTGATCGTGACGTCGCGCTGTTCCTCCTAGGTTCGGCATGGGGTGCGCTGTGCTATCAGCGAGGGCTCTTGCCGCTGCACGCCAGTGCCGTCATCCGTGATGGCCGTGTCCATGCCTTCACCGGACCCTCAGGGGCTGGCAAGTCGACGTTGACCGCCGCGCTGTCCGATCGCGGGCTCGCCTTTTTCACTGATGACGTGTTGATCGTCGATCCGGCCCGGATCTCGCCGGGGGATGCGCCTTGCTATGCCGGGCAAAAAGATATGAAGCTGTGGCGAGACGCGCTCAAGCTCACGGGGTCCGAGCAAATGGGTGCGGTGCGTGACGAGCCGGGATTCGAAAAATTCTTCGCCATTCCCGCCAATGCCGAGGCGACGGGTCGCGGGCAACTCGCCAGCCTGACGATCCTCAAGAACGAGAATGTCCGGCGTGATCGCCAGCCGGTGGAAATCGAACGAGTGACGGGTGCGACTGCGATCAAAAAGCTGCGCGAAAGCATCTATCGCCTGCGGTTCGGCACCGCGATCATGGGCCGGCAAAAAATCTTCACCGCGCTTGCCCAGTTGATCTCGGCGGTGGAAGTGCAGACCTTTGATCGTTCGCTGGACAAGCGGGCCTTCGACGACAGCACCGCCACGATACTGGAATGGGTGCGCAAGCACGGCAAGGCCGATGGCTGAGCAATCCCCGCGGCGCGCGGAAGACAAAACGCCTGGCATCGCCTGGCTCGCGTCCTTCCCCAAATCCGGAAATACCTGGACGCGGATCCTGCTATCCAATCTCATCGCGCGCGAAAGCATCGACGACGATCGGTTCGCCTCCCTCCCGGGTTCGATCTCGTCCAATCGGACGGCCTTCGATGTCATTACCGGGCTACCCTCGTCGGACCTGACCGACGACGAGATCGACCTGCTCCGTCCGCAATTCTATCGGATGCAGGCGGACTCGGCGGAGGGCCGGTTGTACATCAAAGTCCACGACGGATACCATGAGACCGGCAAGGGCGAGCCGCTATTCCCGGCCGATTGCAGTTTCGGCGCCATCTATCTCGTGCGGCACCCCTTCGATGTCGCGGTCTCCTATGCGCATCACCAGGGCCACCGGGACTTCGACAAGATCGTGGCGCAAATGAACAATGTCGGCCACATCATGGCAGGCGGCAGAAAAGGTCAGTTGCGGCAGAAAACCCTCGGCTGGGGCGGCCATTATCGAAGCTGGCACCAACAGGACGCGATACCCGTGCTTACGGTCCGCTACGAAGACATGCTGGCGGACACCGCCGCCGCCCTCACCCGCATCGCCCACTTTCTCGGCCTGCCCGAGGCTGGCGATGCCCAGGCCATAGCCCGTGCCGTCGAGGAAAGCCGGTTCGAGCGTTTGCGCGCCAAGGAAGAAGAGCATGGCTTTGGCGAACGGCCGGAAAAGACGGAAAAATTCTTTCGCTCCGGTCGCTCTGGCGAGGGGCGGGACGTGCTGACGCTGGCACAGCGGACGTCGCTTGTGGCAAGCAACGAAGATGTCATGGAAAAGCTCGGTTATTTGCCCTAACCGACCGGATCAGGGCATTAAGCGAATGGGGGACTGCGTGAATATCGACAACGACTGCACGGTGAAGAAAACCGAGAACTTCGTCGAGACCGTCGTCGATGACGAGCTGGTGCTTCTCCATATTGTCAACGGGCAGTTCTACAGCCTGAAGGACACCGGGCGCACCGCCTGGGACCTGCTGGACGAGCATCCGCGCTTCGGCCAGCTCGTCGATGCCATGCGCCAGACCTACGATGTCGACGAGGAAACCTGTCGTAACGAGCTGCAGACGCTGATCGGCGATCTTGCCAAACGCACGCTGATCGAGGTGAGCTAGAGTCCTCGGCTCCTAGTCATTCTCTGCGCACCTCTGCAACAGCGCCACATCGCACCCAGTGATTCGGGGTCGGAGAGATTTTCCTCCCCTCCGACGACGCCATCTCTCAGCTTAGCCCGTAACTGATGCGGCATGGCTTCGCTCGGCTGTAATTAAACAGGGGCTAAGGCCGAGCCAAACATCAGGCCGCTTGCAAGTACTCGACTGCGCCCGGTCCGCTTTCCAGCATGGCGAGCAAGCCCAGCTCGAACTGATTGAGGTGGGTCTGCGGGCGCGGCAGCTTCAGCGTCTTGCGCCATTCCTCCTGCCGCGCGACGAGGTCGATCACGGCGGGGTGAATATAGCTCTTGCGGGTGACGGCGGGCGTGTTGCCGAGATGGTCGGCTACGCGTTGCAGCACGGCCTTGATCGTCAGCTTGTCTTCCGCCTCTGCCAGCATCCGGAAGGCCATGACACTGGCGTGCCAGGTGCGGAAGTTCTTGGCCGAAAAGGCGCCGTCCATCTTTTCCCGCAGGTAGGCGTTGACGTGCCCGGAGTTCACGTCTTGCGGCTCGCCATTGTCGCCGACCCAGGCGAACAGTTCCTGCGAGTTCAGGTCCTGCAACTGGCGCACCACGCGGGCAAGCGAGGCATCCGACAACTTCACGTCGCGATCCTTGCCGCCCTTGCCGACGAAGCGCAGGCGCAAGGTGCGGCCCGTCACCTCGGCATGGCGCTGCTGCAGGGTGGTCGCGCCGAAACTCTGGTTGGCCTTGGAATAGCAGGTGTTGCCGACCCGGATCGCGCCGAGATCGAGCAGCTTGACCACCGCGGCCACGGCGCGGTCCCGCGTCAGCTTGGGCGAGCGCATGTCCTTCAACACCCGCTCCCGCAGGGCCGGCAAGGCACGGCCGAAGGCGGCGCAGGAATCGAACTTTTCGCCTTCGCGCCAGGTACGGAAATTGGGGTGATAACGGTATTGCTTGCGGTCCTTGGCATCGAACCCCGTCGCCAGGATATGCCCGTTGGGCTGCGGACAGAACCATTCCCGGCGATAGGCCGGCGGCAGGGCGATGGCATTCAACCGCCTGCGCTCCTTGGTGCAGCGAATCAGCTTGCCGTCGCAATCGTAGTAGGCCCATCCCTTGCCCGAACGCTTGCGGGTAATGCCCGGCAGGCAGTCATCGACGTAGATCAGATCGGTAGGACGTGATGCCATGATGGTTGGCGTAACGAGCTGATATGGCGGCCGGTTCCGCAGGCTGGACCAAAGGCCGTGAAGCGCTGGCACCGGGGGTGCCAACATTCGCGTTCTTGCCCCGCCCCGCTCGCCCTCCCATCTGCCTGGGGCATAACACACACAAGGAACACGACGATGGCCGATCCCACTTATACCCCGCCCCAGGTCTGGCAGCCGGCCGAGAGCGGCGGCAAGTTCGCTGGCGTCAACCGCCCCACCGCCGGCGCGCGGCACGACGCGCAACTGCCCGTGGGCGATCATCCCTTCCAGCTCTATTCGCTCGCCACGCCGAACGGGCAGAAGGTGACGATCATGTTCGAGGAGCTGCTGGAAGCCGGCCATCCGCTGGCCGAATACGACGCCTGGATGATAAAGATCTTCGACGGTGACCAGTTCGGCAGCGGCTTCACCGCGCTGAATCCCAACGGCAAGATACCCGCCCTGCTCGATCGTTCGGGCGCAACGCCGTTCCGCGTATTCGAGAGCGGCGCCATCCTGCAGCACCTTGCCGACAAGTTCGATTTCCTGCTGCCCAAGACCGGCGCGGCGCGTGCAGAAGTGCTCAGCTGGCTCAACTGGCAGATGGGCACCGCACCCTTCATCGGCGGCGGCTTCGGGCATTTCTACCAGTATGCGCCGGAGAAATACGAATATCCGATCAACCGATACGCGATGGAAACCAAGCGCATCTTCTCCGTCGCGGATAATCGCCTGGCCGAAAGCCACTACCTCGGCGGCGAGGCCTATTCGATCGCGGACGTGGCCGCCTATCCGTGGCTGGGTGCCCTGGTGCACGGGGCCTACAGCGGGTCGGACAGGTTCCTCTCGCTGGACGAATACGATCACGTCCAGCGCTGGGTAAGGGAGCTCGACGCCCGGCCCGGCGTGATCCGCGGACGCATGGTGAATACCGAGGCCATGCCCGAACGCCACAGCGCCGCCGATTTCGATGCGGTGGAGGATCGCACCCTGTTCGATCCGATCAGGAAGCGTGCGGACGCTTAAGCCCGTTGCGGCGCCGGTCCGTTACGCTATAGGGACCGGCGCCTGCTGGGGCGTAGCCAAGTGGTAAGGCATCGGTTTTTGGTACCGACATTCGCAGGTTCGATCCCTGCCGCCCCAGCCAATTCCTCGTTTCAGGCCCGCAGCCGTCGCGTCAGGATGGCAAGGCTTGTCACGGTAACGATGCTGGTGCCCAGCACGACGAGTGCGGCGCCGACCACACCGAACCATTCAAGCAGCCACGGCAAACTGGCGAGGCCCACCGTCAGCGGGATGGCGCGGGTCACGAAGTTGGAGATCGCCCGTCCGCGCGCCACCAGCAAAGCCTCCAGGCTGGCGCCCACCAGTTCGACGGAGGCCGCGCCCGCCAGCACGATCATGGGGATCGTCGCGCCGACGAATTCGCGCCCGGCCACGGCCATGATCAGCCACTCGCCCAGCACCAGGCCGAGCAGGACCACGATCACGCCGGTGCCAATGGCGATGCGGGTGATCTTGCCGACCAGGATCTTTGCCGTGTCGGGATTGCGCACGAGTTCGGGATAGACCGCGCGCAGCAGGGCCTGCGACAGCTTGAGCAGCCCCTCACCCAGTTGCGAGGCGACGCGGTAAATGCCCGCCAGCGCCGGGCCGCCGAACACGCCCACCAGCAACACCAGCAACTGCCGGCTGGCGATGGCGAGCGAGGCGGTAAGGCTGGTGCCCCAGACGAAGCCCCAGGCATCGGGCTGTTCACGCGGCAGCCGGGTCAGGCTGATGCGCGACAGGTGGATCGGCTCGGTCCGGGCAGCCAGCCACCAGTACATCGCGGCAGTGGCAATCTCGGCAGCGCCCCACACGATCAGGAAGCTCTGAATGGTGGGGTGCAGAAACACCGCGATGCCTGCGCCCGTGGCGCGCACGATGCTGGTCGTGGCGTCAGCATAGGCCGCGCGGTCATACCGATCGTGCAGCCGCAGCAGCCCGGTAGGCGTGGAACGGATCGCCAGCAGCGAGGCCACGGTGAAGAAAAAGGTCGGCAACAGCATCTTTTCGGGCAGCAGCACCGCCTGGCCGAAGAACAGCAGCACGAAAGCTGCGATGACGATCCCTGCCGTCACGGCCGCCAGGTCCAGTGCGATGGCGAAGCCGGTCACGGTGCGGCGGCCTTCTTCGTCCTGCCCGAACCGGATGATCGCCTGCCAGGTCTGAAAACTGCAGAAA
This sequence comes from Aurantiacibacter arachoides, assembly GCF_009827335.1. Classification (GTDB taxonomy): domain Bacteria; phylum Pseudomonadota; class Alphaproteobacteria; order Sphingomonadales; family Sphingomonadaceae; genus Alteraurantiacibacter; species Alteraurantiacibacter arachoides. The sequence goes on from NZ_WTYH01000001.1 coordinate 1,781,967, forward strand.
CCCGCCACGATCTGCGCAAAGGTGAAGGCGATCACGAACAGGCCGAACCGTTCGGGCCCCAGTTCGCGGGTGGCGATGGCGAGATAGACCATGCTCAGCACCGCGTTCACGCCCCGCGCGCCGATCATCCATCCGGTATTGGTCAACAGGCGCCGCAGCATCATCGCGCCCCTGCCCCCAAACGCGCACAATTGCAAAAGCGGCGTGGTGGGATAGACCGGCGGACATGGCCCGAAACAGTCCCGATCATGCCCTTCGCCTCGCCTTCGTGAAACTCAACGTGCCCAGCATGGCGCCGGCGCTGGCCTTCTGGCAGGCCGCGATGGGGTTCAAGATCGTCGATACCTACGACGAGGACACCTTCCTCGAAAATATCCTGTCGCTGCCAGGCGAGGACCAGCTGCACCTGATGCTGGTGGAATGGAAAGGGCCGCTGGCCATTACCATGGGCACCGGTCACGGTCCCGTAGGCTTCGTGACGCACGACGTGGAAGCCTCGCTTTCGCGCGCGGTTGCCGCAGGGGCGAGCGTGGAATTGCCCGCGACCGAGGTGGCGCCGGGTCTCGTCATAGCCAAGTTCGTGAGCCCGCAGGGACACGAGGCGGAGCTGGTGCATCAAAAACCGAAGGAGGACTAGCGCACCGCCCCTGCGCGCCTCAGCTCATTCGGCACTCTCCAGCGGCGGCTGCGGGTTGTTGGGTGTCAGGATCAGTTCGCCCTGCTCGATCCGCACGCTGGCGAGGCGGCTCAGCAGGTTCATGCCGATGACGTTGGTATCGCCAAGACCAGGCGCGATGACTGCATCCAGCCCGCGCGCAGCGACGTTGCCGAAGCGCAGTTCGTCGATGGTGGTGAGAGAGGCCGATACGGCTCCATTGGCCGTCTGCAGGCGGATGGGCAGCCCGCCGTCCCGCGCATCCAGCCCGGCCATGTCGGCGGTGGACTGGGAAATCGCGGTCAGCGTTGCGCCGGTATCCACCATGAAAGCAGCACGCTGGCCGTTGATCTCCGCCTCCAGCCAGAAATGCCCGTCGCGGGACAGCGGCACGCGGGTCTCGCCGCCCTCCACGACCTGCTCGGGCAAGCCGAACTCGGGCACCGCCAGATCGAAGCGCGGGTCGAGGCGGGACAGTTGCAGAACCACCAGCAGCAGCACGCCTACGAGCATCAGTGTGCTGGCAACGCGCATCAACCGCCCGACAAACGGCACGCGGCGGATCATCAGCGATCCCAGCAGGCCCAGCAACATGGCCACCATGGCTGCCAGCAACAGGTCCGACTGGGGAATCCCGCGGATCGAGTGGGCCAGCTGGTCGAAGACGGGGGCGAAATCCATCCTGGCTATATAGCGAGAGAATCGCGCATTGCGATGAACCGGCTGCGTCTGAATGCAGTCAGGGGGCGCTGCGCGGGATGGTGGCGCGCGCGAGAACCAGCGAGAAGCGCTTGTCCGCATCGGTCCACCGTTTCACCGGTGTCCAGTGCCCGGCAAGCAGCAGCGTATTGGCGCTGCGCCTGGTGAACTTGTGGCTGTTTTCTGTGTGGATGGTCTCGCCGCTGCCCATCATGAATGATCGCCCGGCGACATCGAACGACACGTCCCGCGTGGCGACGAGATGCATTTCCACCCGCGCGTATATATCCACCCAGCGAGCTTCGTGACGGAAGGCGTCGATGGGGATCGTGCCGCCAAGTTCGCGGTTGATTCGGGTCAGCAGGTTGCAGTTGAACGCCGCGGTCACCCCGGCGGCATCATCATAGGCCGCTTCCAGGATCGAGCGATCCTTGATGAGATCCATGCCGATCAGCAGCAGCGAGCCGTCGCCCAGCGTGGCGCGCATGTTGCGCAGCAGGTCCACCGCCGTGCGCGGGACCATGTTGCCGATGGTGGAGCCGGGGAAGAAGCCCAGCTTGGGCATGTCGCCAACCTCGGCGGGAAGCTCGACGCGGCGGGTAAAATCCGCCTCAACCGGATAGACCGGCAGGCCGGCGAACTTGCCGGCAAGATCGGCGGCGGCGGCGCGCAGGAAATCGCCGGCGATATCCAGCGGGACATAGGCGCCGGGATCGATGGCGGAAAGCAGCAGCGGCGTCTTGACCGACGAGCCGGAGCCGAATTCCACCACGGCCCGGCCGGGCCCGACCATCTGTGCAAAGTCCTCACCGCGGGACCGCAGGATTTCCGTCTCCGAGCGGGTGGGATAATATTCCTCGACCCGGGTAATGTCCTCGAACAGCTCGGACCCGCGATCGTCATAGAACCAGCGCGCAGGAATGGCCTTTTGCGGCTCTGCCAGGCCGTTCAGCACGTCGGCACGAAAGGCGCGGTCGACGCCATCCTCGTCGAGATCGACAAGGCGAATTCCCTCGGCGTCTGCCATCAGATATCCTTTGCCAGCCGCAGGCCGGTGAACTGCCAGCGTTGCTGGGGGTAGAAGAAATTGCGGTAGCTTGGCCGGGAATGGCCGCGCACGGTGGCACAGCTGGCGCCTTTCAGCACCCACTGTCCGGCCATGAACTTGCCATTGTATTCGCCCACCGCGCCCTCCACCGGGCGGAAGCGCGGGTAGGGCAAATAGGCGGAGCGGGTGAATTGCCAAACGTCGCCGAACAGCTCGCCCGTGCCCACCGGCAGCGGCGGCGCGGCGGTATCGAGCTGGTTACCTGCCTCGGCATCAAAGCCCGGCATATCCTGCCCGCGGGCCGCGGCCTCCCACTCGAACTCGCCGGGCAACCGTGCGCCTGCCCAGGTGGCAAAGGCATCGGCCTCGTAATAGGAAATGTGGCACACCGGCGCGTCGGGATCGCGCTGCTGCCAGCCGGCATGGGTGAACTGTTCGCCATCGCGCCAGTAAAGCGGGGCGGCAATGGTGCGGCGTTGCACCCAGGCCCAGGCATCGGACAACCACAGGCGATGATCCGTATAACCACCCTCGGCAATGAACTGGTCCCATTCGCCGTTCGTCACCAGCCGCCGCGACAGGGCGAAGGGTTCGAGCAGCACGCGATGAACGGGCCCCTCGTTGTCAAAGGCGAACCCAGCCGCCTGGTGACCGACGCGGGCGATCCCGCCCGGATGGCTTATCCAGCCGTCCTGCTGCGCGGGGGCAACGCGGTTGCCCGCCTCCCACATGGCCGGGCCGAGCGGGTTCTGGAACAGGCCATGCTTGATGTCCGTCAGCAGCAGTTCGATGTGCTGTTCTTCATGGGCGATGCCAAGCGCGACGAGATCGGCCACGCGCGGATCATCCAATAGCGGCTCCATCGCCGCGTTCACGTGCGCTCGCCAGTCCAGCACCTCGGCCAGCGTCGGGCGGGTAATCAGCCCGCGCTTGCCACGCGCAATACGTTCACCCTCGGCTTCGTAATAGGAATTGAATACGAACGGCCAGCGTTCGTCATGCAGGCGATACGCGGGGATGTGATCGCGCAGCAGGAAGGTTTCCCAGAACCACGTCGTGTGCGCCGCGTGCCACTTGGCCGGCGATGCGTCGTCCATCGACTGGATCGTGACGTCAGCCTCGCTGAGCGGCGCCAGCAGGCTTTCGGTCAGAGCGCGCGCGGCGCGAAACCGGTGCGCGAGATCGGTGGGCGGATCTATGTGAGGGCGCGTGCTCGCCTGGGCCACGGCCCTCTCCTGTCGTCAGCAATGTCGTGTCAACGCCAGCATGGAGCAATTGGTTTCCCAGGCAAACCCCGGCTTTTCGTCACCTAACCTGTGTTAGCCACCGGACCGGGTCGCACGCCGGGCGCGCCTGCGGCCAGTTCCAGGTTGAGCATCTCGGCCAGCAGGAACGCCAGTTCCAATGACTGCGCGGCGTTCAGGCGCGGATCGCAATGCGTGTGATAGCGATCGTTCAGCCCGGCATCGGTGATAGCCACCGCGCCGCCGGTGCATTCGGTCACGTCCTGCCCGGTCATCTCCAGGTGGATGCCGCCCGCATGGGTGCCCTCCGCCCGGTGGACGGCGAAGAACCCGCGCACCTCTGCCAGGATCCGCTCGAATGGCCGCGTCTTGTAGCCGCTGTCGGCCTTGACGACGTTGCCGTGCATGGGATCGCAGCTCCACACCACCTCGTGCCCCTCGCGCGCGATGGCGCGGACCAGCGGCGGCAGGCCGGCCTCCACCTTGTCCGCGCCGAAGCGGCTGATGAGGGTGATGCGCCCCGCCTCGCGCGCCGGGTTCAGCGTATCGAGCAGGCCCAGCAGCACATCGGGCGCCAGGCTTGGCCCGCACTTGATGCCGATGGGGTTCAGCACGCCGCGCAGGAATTCGACATGCGCGCTGCCTTCGAACCGGGTGCGGTCGCCAATCCACAGGAAGTGGGCGGAGGTATCGACCCAGTCGCCCGTCATCGAATCCTGCCGCGTCATCGCCTGCTCGTAGGGCAGCAGCAGCGCCTCGTGGCTGGTATAGAAACTCGTCGCCTTGAGGTGCGGATCGCCCTCGATATCGACGCCGCAGGCTTCCATGAAGTCCAGCGCCTCACCGATGCGGCTGGCGATGTCGTGATACTTGTCGGCCCACGGGCTGCGGCCCATGAAATCGAGTGTCCAGCGCTGAACCTCGCGCAGGTTGGCATAGCCGCCGCCCGCAAAGGCGCGCAGCAGGTTGAGCGTGGCCGCCGCCTGCGAATAGGCGCGCACCATGCGTTGCGGATCGTTGCGGCGAACGTCGGGATGGAATTCGATGCCGTTGACGTTGTCGCCGAAATAGCTCGGCAGCGTCACGTCGCCCTGCGTCTCCGTGTCGGAACTGCGCGGCTTGGCGAACTGGCCAGCCATGCGCCCCAGCTTCACCACCGGCATCTTGCTGGCAAAGGTGAGCACGGCGGCCATCTGCAGGATGACGCGGAAGGTATCCCGGATGTTGTTGGGGCTGAATTCGGCGAAGCTCTCGGCGCAGTCGCCGCCTTGCAGCAGGAAGGCCTTGCCGGCGGCAACCTGCGCCAGTTCGGCCTTCAGGCGACGCGCTTCTCCCGCAAACACCAGCGGCGGAAACCCGGCGAGGGTATCTGTTGCCTCGGCAAGAGCCGCCGCGTCCTCGTAGGCGGGCAGATGCTTCGCGGTGAAGCGATCGGTCTGCCAGCTTTCGGGTGTCCAGTCGTATGCCACGTCTCTCGCCAATCGAAAAAGGCGCCCTCCCCGCCGGGGCGCGTTCGGTCAGCGATGCGGGGAAGCCCCGTCCCTATAGAGCGGCCCAGCGCACCGCAAAGGTTACTTGCGATACCTTTGCGTCGGCGCCTTAGCGGCCAGCCGCCGCAGCGGCCGGCGCCGCAGTGGATGCCGCAGCGGGCACCACCTGCAAGCGCCAGCCCGGCCGCGCGGACAGGTATCTTTGGGCAAGCGCCTGCAGTTCAGCCGGGGTCGCCTCGTCCACATCGCGGAAGATCGACGGCAGGTAGACCAGGCGGTTGGTGTCGAAGGCGGCGCCCTGCAACTGGTTGAGCCAGAAGGTATGGCCGGTCTGCGCGCGCAGCAGGTATTGCCGCGCAGGTTCGATCACCCGCTCCAGCTCGTCCGCCGTCGGGCCGTTGGTGGCGAGGTCGCTGGCGATCTCCTCCGCTTCGTCGAAGAAGGCGGGAAGCAGCGACGGTTCGATCTGCACGAGGGCAAAGAGGTAGCCCCCATCCGGGCGGTCGAGCGGCCAGCTGGACGTCGCGAACGGCGTGTAGGCCGCGCCCGCCCGCTCGCGCAGGCCATCCAGCAACCGGTTCGAGAACACCTGCGCCAGCAGGTCGAGCTTGCGGCTCTGCACGATACCTTCCGAGCCGCCGCCCAGCGGCCAGGCGATCAGCGCCGCTGCCTGATCCGGGTCGCCGCTGTGCGTCAACGTGGTGGCATCGGGGCCGCCCGCCGGAAAACCGGCGTCAGGGGCTGCCACGGCCGTTACGGGGGTGCGGTCAGCCAGCGCGCCAAAGGTGCGGGATAGCGCATCGATCGTCGCCTGCCGGTCGATATCACCGAACACGTCGACCTCAACCGGGCCTTGCGCCAGCAGCCGTTCCCACACCGCGCGGAACTGCTCGGGCGTGGCGGCGCGCAGGGTGGCTGCATCGGCTGTGGCATAGCGCGGATCGCGGTCGTGCAGCAGCCATTCGAGATCGCGATTGAGCACGCCGTTGGGATCACGGCCATAGCTTTCGTAGGCAATCAGCGCCGAAGCCCTTGCGCGTTCGAACGGCGCAGGATCCCAGCTGGGCATCGCCAGCTTGGCGGCGAAAAGGTAGAGCTGTTCCTCCAGGTCTTCCTGCCGGGTCAGGCCCTGGAAGGTAAAGGCACCTTCGCCGATATCGAAATCGAAGCCGACCTTCAGATCCGCTGCCAGCCGGTCGAGATCGTTCTGCCCCAGCGGGCCGATGCCCGAATTGACCAGCGCCAGTTCGCCCAGTTCGGCATAGACGCCTTCGTCCGCCGCAACGCCCGCCATGCCGTCGCCGAAACGGACGCGCACGGTCACGCGGCCAGGCTCGTTGTCGCGGCCCAGGATCAGGGCCCGCACGCCGTTGGCAAAGGTCAGGCGTTCGGCCCCGAGAACGCCCAGCGGCTGGACGGCGGTGGGTGCGGCAGGCTCGCCGATAGCGGGCAGATCGGCAAAGTTCACCGCCGCCGTATTGTCACGCGCGTCATCGCTGGCGACGACGGGGGCGGACAGCGCGGTGCGCAGTTCGGCCTCGGTCACTTCGCCGGGAGCGGGCACCATCATCACGCCGCGGATCACCTCGCCCTGGAACAGTTCGCGCGTGGCGTCCTGCACCTGTTCTGGGGTAAAGCGCGGTGCGATGGAGCGAAACACCTCGAGGAAGGTCTCGGGGCTGGCGACCGCCTCGCGGATATCGACGGCGTTGGTGATGTCGTCCGCCAGCAGCGATCCCGCCTGGATGCGCGACTGTTCGACGCTGTCGACGAAGGCCACGTCGAAGCTGGCCACCGCCTGGTCGATCTCGGCCTGCGAAGGCGGGCTGGCGAGCGCATCGGCGATCACCCCGCGCACGTCGACGAGCGCGGCTTCCCAATCCTCGGTCAGCGGCGCAAAGGTGACGAAGGTGCCATCCACGCTGCGGCTGATCTTGTCCCGCTGAACGCCGGCGAAAAGATACGATCCGCCAGCCCGCGCGCGGTTCTCCAGCCGCCGGTTCACCACCGCCGTGGCGACCGAGCCCAGCAGGTTCTGGCGGTTGTATTCGAGGTTGTCGACGACCTCCACCCAGGGGCGCATGATCGCGTAGGTCAGCCCGCGCGGTTGCCCGGGCTCGACGATGACGGTGAGCTCGCCAACCGGGTTCTCGCCATCGGCGCCGGCGGGAGCCTGGGGGTCACCAAAATCGGGCGCCGGGGTCAGCGGCCCTTCGCCGCGCCAGTCGGCAAAGTGGCGTTCCACCATGGCGGCGAGCACCTGCGGATCGGCATCGCCGACCAGCACCACCACGGCGTTTTCCGGGCGATACCAGCGACGATGGAACGCGCGCACGCTTTCCTGCGTCGCTGCCTCCAGTGCCTCTGCCGTGCCGATGGGGCTGCGTTCGGCAAGCCGCTGTCCGGCGAAGAACGTGGCGGTGGTCTGGTCGGCCACGCGCCGCTGGGCGCCCGCGCTCTCGCGCCGCTCGGCCAGCACGATCGGCAGATCGGCCGCAAGGTTGGCGCTCGACAGGGTAGGCGCGGCGACCATGCCGGCAAAGCGGCGCACGCTGTCGTCCATGGTGGTACGATTGGCGTTCGGCAGGTCGAGCTTGAAGGTGGTCGCCGTGGGACTGGTGGTGGCATTGGTGTCAAAGCCGAAGCTTGCCCCCAGCCGCTGGAAATGCGGGATCGCCTCCCCCGGGCCAAAGGTGCTGCTTTCACGGAATACCATGTGTTCCAGCAGGTGGGCATAGCCACGCTCGGCATCGTTCTCATGCAGCGACCCCGCATCGATGCGGACGCGCAAGGACATCTGGCACGGTGGCACGTCGTTCTGGCGCACGGCATAGCGCAGGCCAGTGGGCAATTCGCCGAACAGCCAGTTCTCGTCTTCCGGAATGTCCGTCCCGCGATAGATCCACGGATCGTCGGGACGGGCATACTGCGGCTGGTCCGCAGCGCTCGCCTGGACGAAGCAACTTTCCTGCGCGATGGCGGGCAGCGGCAGAAGGAGGACGAGGGGGAGAAAAGCGCCGGCAGCGCGCGCAATGAATGTCATGGTGTCTCAACTGTCGGGCCAGGAATGAAGGTCTGGTGAATGGTGCGCACGATTGCTTGTGGCAAGACGAGTTTCTCTTGACCCACCCCGCCCTTGCCCCGTCCCGCCGCCACCCCTACATCGCCACCCATGTTCATAGAGACCGAAACCACCCCCAATCCGGCCACGCTCAAGTTCCTGCCCGGACAGCAAGTAATGCAGGCCGGCACCCGCGATTTCGCCAGCCCGGAAGAGGCGGAGGCCAGCCCCCTGGCGCAGGCGCTGTTCGACACCGGAGAGGTAACGGGCGTTTTCTTCGGCGGCGATTTCATCTCCGTCACCGCCGCGCCGGGAGTCGCCTGGGCGGATCTCAAGCCGCAGGTGGTGGCCGTGCTGCTGGATCATTTCGTTTCGCAGGCACCGCTGTTCGCCGATACCGGCATGGGTAACGGCATCGCCGTGCCGCCCGAAGATGCCGACATCGGCAATGACGCGGGCACGGAGGACGTGGTCGCCCAGATCGAGGAACTGATCGAAACCAGGGTGCGGCCCGCGGTTGCCAACGACGGTGGCGACATCCGCTATCGCGGCTTTCGTGACGGTGTGGTCTACCTCGCCATGCAGGGCGCGTGTTCGGGTTGTCCAAGCTCGACCGCCACGTTGAAGCATGGCATCGAAGGCCTTCTCAAGCATTACGTCCCCGAAGTGAAGGAAGTGCGCGCAGCATGACGAATACCCTATCCGACGAAGCCCTCGACCTGCTGTTCCGCGAAGCGCGCAGCTACAACGGCTGGCTCGACAAGGACGTCAGCGACGAACAGATCCACGCAATCTACGAACTGCTGAAGATGGGGCCGACCTCTGCCAACCAGCAGCCGGGCCGCTTCGTGTGGTGCAAGTCGCAGGATTCCCGCGAACGGCTGGCCAGCCACGCCAGCGAGGGCAATCGTCAGAAGATCCTCGACGCGCCGGTGTGCGTCATCATCGGCTACGATCTCGATTTTCACGAGCAGCTTCCCTGGCTGTTCCCGCATACCGACGCCAAGAGCTGGTTCGCAGGCGATGCCGATGCGCGCAAGGAAAGCGCCTTCCGCAATTCGGTCCTGCAAGGCGCTTACCTGATGCTGGCGGCGCGCGCGCTGGGCCTCGATTGCGGGCCGATGTCGGGCTTCGATCAGGACGCGACGACGAAGGAATTCTTCGCCGACCAGCCGCGTTACCGGGCCGACTGGCTGTGCTCCATTGGCTATGGTGACCGCTCGACCATCTTCGATCGCAGCCCGCGACCGGAATTCGACACCTTCAATAAACTGCTCTGATCGCTAAGGGGCCTTCCCATGGGATGGCACGCGTGAAGACACTGGCAATTGATTGCGCGACGGAGGCCTGCTCGGTTGCGCTGTTCGATGGCAATGCCATGATCGCCGGCTTTTGCGAGCCGATGCGCCGTGGCCATGCGGAACGGCTGGTGCCGATGATCGCTGACTTGCCCGAGCGCGGGCGTGCAGACCGCGTGCTGGTCTCGCTGGGCCCGGGCAGTTTTACCGGCGTGCGCATCGGCCTTGCCGCCGCGCGCGCGCTGGGCCTTGCCTGGGGGGCCGAGGTTCTGGGCTATCCCACCCTGGCACTGGTGGCGGCCATGGCACAGGGGGATCGCCCCGGCGAAGCGGTGACGGTGGTAATGGAGGGCGGCCACGGCCAGTGGTTCATGCAGAACTTCGACGCCACCGGGATTGCCACCGACCAGGTCCAGTCGCTCCTGCCCGAAGATGCGGACCGCGCGGCGCAGCATCGGTTGGTCGCGGGCAACCGGGCGCCCGCGCTGGCAGCGCTGCCCGGCGGTGCCGCGCGCGAGGCGCTGCCCGTGTCCCCCGATGCGCGCCAGGCGCTGATGCTGGCCCCTGTCCACTGGCGCAGCGATCTCGCCCCGCTCTACGGTCGCGGCCCCGATGCGCGACTGCCGGCGGCAAAGCCATGACCGACGATCTCGACGCGATCATGGTGGTGATGGAGGCCGCCTTCGACCCGGCCTACGCCGAGGCCTGGACCCGGCGGCAGATCGCGGATTCGCTGGTCTTTCCCAGTTCGCATTACATCCTTGCCGACGAGGGTGCCGGTTTCGTCCTGTCGCGAAGCGCGGCAGACGAGGAGGAACTGCTTCTGATCGCCGTCCACCCCGCCGCGCGCGGATGCGGCGTTGGCGCAGCCCTGATGCAGCAGTTCCTCGATGAGGCCCGTGATCGCGGAGCGCGGCGGGCTTTCCTGGAAATGCGCGCCGGAAACCCCGCCGAACGGCTCTATCGGCGCCACGGCTTCGAACAGATCGGTCTGCGCCGCAATTATTATCAACGGGCGCAGCAGGGTCCGATTGATGCAATTACTTTTGCAAAAACCTTGGCTTGATTACTTGCCGCGAAAAATAATGGGGTGCCCTTTGCCAAAGGGTCTGCCCTTAATCTCAGCGATTGCCTTGAATTGCGACCGTTTCGGATGTTAAGGCTCAATACCCCCCCCTGCACGGCAAACAGTCGGCAAATTAACCAAGGTCGCAAAAGGAAGAAGATGGAGCACACCGAAACCGGCATCAACGAGATGCTGATCACGCTGACGGCGGACATTGTCACGGCGCATGTCGCCAACAACAATGTCGATTCCGATGCCCTGCCCGCGCTGATCCACAACGTCTATGGCGCGCTTGATGCACTTGGCAACCAGGCGCCCGTCGAAGAGGAACGCCCCGAACCGGCCGTATCCGTCCGCGCGTCGGTCAAGAAGGATCACATCGTCTGCCTGGAAGACGGCAAGAAGATGAAGATGCTCAAGCGTCACCTGATGACCGATCACGGCATGACGCCTGACGAATACCGCGCACGCTGGAGCCTGCCGTCGGATTATCCGATGGTCGCCCCCGACTATGCCGACAAGCGCCGCGATCTTGCCAAGAAGATCGGCCTTGGCCGCAAGCCCGGCGAAAAGGTGGCGAGGAAGGCTGCTGCCCCTGTTGCCAAGAAGCCGGTCGGTCGTCCCAAGAAGGAGGCGTAACGCCCCTGCACAGGACTTCGCGCAGGCGAACTTGAGTGAAACGCCCGGGGACCCTATGTCTGCCGGGCGTTTTCATTTTTGGGCGGATCCGATCTTGCAGCAGACCATCGACCTCGAAGCACTCTGCGCCGAACGCGGATTGCGCATCACCGACCAGCGCCGGGTCATCGCGAAGGTCCTTTCGGAAAGCAGCGATCACCCCGACGTGGAAAAGGTGCACGAGCGCGCATCGGCGATTGATCCCAAGATCTCCATCGCGACCGTCTATCGCACGGTGCGCCTGTTCGAGGAGGCGGGCATCCTCGACCGCCACGATTTCGGTGATGGTCGCGCCCGCTACGAGGCCGCACCCGAGGCGCACCACGATCACCTGATCGACGTCGAGACGGGCAAGGTCGTGGAATTCGTCGATCCGGAACTGGAGGCGCTGCAAAAGGTCATTGCCGAGCGGCTGGGCTACCGGCTGGTCGATCACCGGATGGAGCTTTACGCGGTTCGACTCGATCGCGAGGAAAAGAAACCTTGAGGTCATGCCGCTGACCCCCGCGCGGGCCGCCCAGGGGAAAGCGCCCGCGCTCACCCCGTCCCAGACGCTGCGCTTCTATGCCCGCGCGGCGGCGATCGCGTTGTTTGCCGCCGTGGTGGTGCCGACGCACGTTGTGCTCAAGCTGCTGGGCCTGCGCGATCTCGTCCCGCCATTCTTTCTTCACGGCGTCGGTCGCATCGCCGGGCTGCGGCTGCATACCACGGGGATGCCGGCCAGGGGCGCGCTGCTGGTGGGCAATCACCAGAGCTGGCTCGACATCCTCGGTCTTGCCGGGGCGGCACGGGCACGGTTCGTCGCCCACGCCGGCCTTGCCGGGCACGGCGGCCTCAAATGGCTGTGCGATCAGAACCGCACGTTGTTCATCACCCGCGACGTGCGCGGGTCGATCGGCGAACAGGTGGCGCAGGTGCGCGAGGCGCTTGGCGGGCGGCCGCTGGTGATCTTTCCCGAAGGCACCACGGATGACGGGCGTGCCTTGCTGCCATTTCGCTCCTCGCTGCTCTCGGCGGTGGAGCCGCTGGCCGGCGAGCTGCCGATCCAGCCCTTCGCGCTTGCCTATGCCGACGCCCACGACGTGTCGTGGTGGGGGGACGAACCGGGGATGCAGAACGTGAAGCGCATTCTCGCTCGCCAAGGCCGGCTCGACCTGACTGTGCATTTCCTGCCGGTGCTGGCGGATCAGGCGCTGCGCAATCGCAAGACCATGACCGCCGCCGCCCAGGGTGCGGTCGCCGCCAAGCTGGATTTGCCTGTCCAAAACGCCTAGGGCGCGCGCTCCATGACAGATATTGCCCCCCCGAAGACCTACAGGGTCAAGAGCTTCGGCTGCCAGATGAACGTCTACGACGGCGAACGCATGGGCGAACTGCTCGAAGCGCAAGGCATTGCCTTGGCGCCCGAAGGCGAAGAGGCCGACCTCGTCGTCCTCAACACCTGCCACATCCGCGAAAAGGCGACCGAAAAGGTCTATTCCGACATCGGCCGGCTGGTGAAGGCCGGGCGCCAGTCGGGGCGCCAGCCGATGATCGCCGTCGCCGGCTGCGTGGCACAGGCGGAGGGCGAGGAGATCATGGCGCGCAGTCCGGCGGTGGGCATGGTGGTGGGCCCGCAGGCCTTTCACCGCCTGCCCGACATGGTGGCTCGCGCCGCCCGGGGCGAACGCAGCACCGACACGGACATGCCGGAAAACAACGCCAAGTTCGCCGCGCTCCCCGCCCGTCGCAAGGTCAATCCCACGGCGTTTCTGACGGTGCAGGAAGGGTGCGACAAGTTCTGCACCTATTGCGTGGTGCCCTATACCCGCGGCGCGGAAATATCGCGGCCGTTCAACGACCTGGTGGCCGAAGCCCAGAGGCTGGTAGACGCCGGCGCGCGTGAGATCACCCTGCTCGGCCAGAACGTGAACGCATGGAGCGGCACGAATGCTGCAGGCCACGCGGCGGGCCTCGATGGCCTGATCAGGGCAATCGCCAGGCTGCCGGATTTGCAGCGCATCCGCTACACCACCAGCCACCCCAACGACATCACCGACGCGTTGATCGCTGCGCATGGCGAGGTGGACCAGCTAATGCCCTACCTCCACCTGCCGGTGCAAAGCGGCAGTGACCGCGTGCTGAAAGCAATGAACCGCAGCCACACGGCAGAAGGCTACCTGCGCCTGCTCGAGCGGTTCCGCGCGGTCCGGCCCGATATTGCGCTCAGCGGCGATTTCATCGTCGGCTTTCCCGGTGAGACCGAGGCCGAGTTCGCGGAGACGCTCGCGCTGGTGGATGCCGTTGGCTACGCCGCCGCCTTCAGCTTCAAGTACTCGCCCCGCCCCGGAACGCCTGCGGCCAGCATGGATGGCCAGGTTCCGCGAGAGGTGATGGAAGAGCGGCTCGCCCGTCTGCAATCGGCCCTGAACCGCGATCAGCTGGCTTTTAACCAGGCGAGCGTCGGCAGGACATGCGATGTTCTGGTGGAACGCCGCGGCAAGCTGCCTGGCCAGTGGCTCGGCAAGTCGCCCTGGCTGCAATCGGTGTTCTTTGAAGCCGATGAACCGCAAGGGGCGGCGATCGGCGACATGGTCCGCGTGGAACTGGCAGAGGCTGGCCCCAACTCCCTTCGCGCAGTTCGCATCGCGGCCTGACAAGAGAAGGGTCCGGCCCTTGCCCCTGCTGCAGCTCGCTTGTCGCAAGGCCGTCGATGATCCGCCGCGGAAGAGGCGATGCAATCGCAACGATACTCGCGCACACGGATCATCGATGATTTTGGCCGGGCAATTGTCCACCGCGCCGTAGCCGACGCTCGCTTGTCATCGGGGGCAGCGATAGCCATCTTTGCCTGACCAGAGAAAGGAATCGATTGGCCCGCAAGACACACCGCGCCGGCGCACCCGCCGCCCCCTTTGCCGATGACGTCGGCCCCTTCGCGGCCACCGGCCGCTCCCGCACGGAAATCGTCTTTGATGACGAAGCGCTGCTCGGCACGCTGTTCGGCCAGTTCGATGCGAACCTGGTGCAGATGGAAAACCGCCTCGGCGTGTTCATCGCCGCGCGGGGCAACCGCGTAATGATCGAAGGCCTGCCGGACGAAGTCGCCCGCGCACGCGACGTGCTGGTCAAGATGCACGAGAAGCTGCTGACCGGCGAGGAACTGGACGCCGGGGCCATCGACGCGCTGATCAACATGTCGGACGAGCCGCACCTCGACGGCATCATCACCGGCGACGCGAAGCTGCCGCCGATCATGATCCGCACCCGCAAGAAGACCATCTCTCCGCGCAGCGTGATGCAGGGCGAATACATGCGTCTGCTGGCCAAGGAGGACGTGATCTTCGCGCTCGGCCCGGCGGGCACGGGCAAGACCTATCTCGCCGTGGCGCAGGCCGTCAGCCAGCTCATCACCGGGAGCGTCCAGCGCCTGATCCTCAGCCGTCCGGCGGTCGAAGCGGGTGAGAAGCTGGGCTTCCTGCCCGGCGACATGAAGGACAAGGTCGATCCCTACCTGCGCCCGCTCTATGACGCGCTGTATGATACCATGCCGCCCGAACAGGTGGAACGCCGCCTTGCCAGCGGAGAGATCGAGATTGCCCCTATCGCGTTCATGCGCGGGCGGACGCTGGCCGATGCCTTCGTCATCCTCGACGAGGCGCAGAATACCACACGCGAGCAGATGAAGATGTTCCTCACCCGATTCGGCCAGAACAGCCGCATGGTGGTGTGCGGCGACCCGCGCCAGGTCGACATTCCCGGCGGCGACCGGATGAGCGGGCTGGCCGATGCCGTCGACCGGCTGGAAGGCGTCGATGGCATCGGCGTTACCCGCTTCACCGTGGCCGACGTGGTGCGCCATCCGATCGTTGGCCGCATCGTCGAGGCCTACGAAGGCGAGGACGCGAAGCCCTAGCCGGTGGAGATCGAGATCGACATCGAGGGCTGGCCGGACGGCGACTGGGCCGATCTGGCGCATCGTGCCGCCGCCGCCGCAGCAGAGGTCGCGCCCGAACTCGGCAATCCCCGCCTGCTCGCCAGCCTGCTGTTCACCACCGATGCGGAGCTTCAGGCGCTCAATCGTGACTGGCGCGGCAAGGACAAGCCGACCAACGTGCTCAGCTTTCCCATGCTCGAGCGCCCCGATCTCGTTCATCTGGCCCCGGACGGGCCGCCGGAAATGCTGGGTGATGCTGCCCTTGCACACGAGACCTGTGCCCGTGAAGCGGCTGCCAAGGCGATAGCACTGGAAGACCATGCCGCGCACCTGGTCGTCCATGGCCTGCTGCATCTGGCCGGTTACGATCACGAACTGTCCGATGCCGACGCCGACGCAATGGAGGCGCTGGAAGCAAAGGCGCTTGCACTCATGGGCATTGCCAACCCATATACCGCCATCGACGCAGCATAAGGACTAGCGACAGGGCGATGCCCGACACCGACAAAGCGGACGGATCCCTGGCGGGAGACGCGGACAGTAGCGACAGGGGCTCATCTTCGGGCGGCGGGTTGTGGAATGCGATTCGCGGCCTGTTCCCGGAAGAGCCCGACACCTCGCTGCGCGCGCAGCTCGAGGAAGCCATCGACGAACATCAGGGCGAGGCCGCGCGCAATGGCGATGAGCGGACAGGCGGAAACGACCTGTCGCCGGCCGAAGTTCTCATGCTCAAGAACCTGCTGCATTTCAGCGAGCACGACGCCGACGACGTGGCCATCCCGCGCGGCCAGATCGTGGCGCTCGATTCGTCGTGCAGCTGGGCCGAACTGGTCGCCACCTTTGCCGAGCACGGCCATTCGCGCATGCCCGTCTATCGGGACGAGCTCGACGAGGTGATCGGCATGATGCACATCAAGGATGTGTTCGCCATCATCGCCGGCGACGGTCCGCCGCCGGACGACTGGACGGTGCTGATGCGCCAGCCGCTCTACGTGCCGCAGGCGCGGGGCGCGCTGGACGTGCTGGCGGACATGCGCGCGAAGAAGACCCACCTCGCCATCGTGGTGGACGAGTTTTCCGGCACCGACGGCATCATCACCATCGAGGATTTGGTCGAGGAGATCGTCGGCGAGATCGAGGACGAGCACGACGACGACCCGGTCGAGCAACTGATCGAGGTCAGCGATGGCGTGTGGGACGCCGATGCCCGGGCCGAACTGGACGACGTGGCCGAAAAGGTCGGTGATCCCAAGCTCGCCGAGATCGCCGAACCGGTCGACACGCTGGGCGGCCTTGCCTTCGTGCTGGCCGAAGGCGTGCCGCAGCCGGGCACCGTGCTTGACCATCCGAGCGGCTGGAAGGTGGAGGTGCTCGAAGGGGACGAGACCCACGTCACCCGCCTGCGCCTGCACGCCCCCGAACCCGATCCGGTAGAAGGCAGCGACGACGGCTAGGCCAAAAAAGGTCCGGACGGGCGCGATTTGCGCTCGACACGGCCGCCCTTCCTCTCGACATTGCTGCCATGCGCCGCCTGCCACCTCTCCGGGCTCTCGAAGCCTTCATGCATACCGTGCGCCTGGGCTCGGCGCGATCGGCAGCGGCGGAATTGGGGCTCAGCCCGTCCGCCCTGTCGCGCCGGATCAGCAACCTGGAAGGCTTCACCGGGCGCAAGCTGTTCTCGCGCCAGGGGCAGACGATGAAGCTGACCGACGAGGGGCGGCATTTCTACAATGCCGTCGCGCCGCAGCTCGACGCGCTGACCGTGGCCGTCGAATCGCAGAGCGAGAACCTCCAGCTCCAGCGCCTCCGGCTCGGCGTGATGCCGCTGTTCGGCACCCAGCGGCTGTTCCCGCGCCTGGCCGAATTGCGCCGCAGCCATCCGCGCCTGCATCTGGACATCGATACCGGACCGCACCTGGTGGACCGCGTGGGCGGCACGCTCGACGCCGCGATCGCCCTGGTGATCGAGCCCGATCCCGCGTTCTACAGCGTGCGGCTGGATCACAACACGCTGCACGCCATCGCCAGCCGCGAACTGGTGGATGAACTGAGCGCAGAGCCGGTCGCGCGCGAACTGGCGAAGCAGACCTTCCTCGTCCACACCGACATGCCGCAGAGCCTGGAGGCGTGGAAGACCGCGCTCGGCATGGCGCGGATGCAGCCCGCTGCCATCGATCACTACGATTCCGGGCAGCTGATCCTTGAGGCGGCGGCGCAGGGCATCGGCATCGCGATCATGCACGACGATCACGTGCGCCGGAACAAGGATCCGCGGCTTGCCCCGCTTTACGATCAGACCGTGGCCAGCCCCTATTCCTACTGGTTCATCTGCCGCCCGGGGGATCTGGACGTGCGGCCGGTGCGCATCTTCCACGACTGGCTGGTGCAAGCGGGGCTCTAGCGCAGGCGCAGCGAATCGGGCACAACCGGGCAAAGTCAATGAGAGGGGACCTTGCCATGACGTTCGCCGCCACCCTGCTTGCCGCCGTTGCCGCTCTGGCCATGGCCTCGCCCGCCGCCGCGCAGATGCGCGCATTGAGCGACCCGGTGGTGCCGCACCCCGATCCCGAAAGCCTCTTCACCAGCGCCGATCCGGTCCTCGACCGCAACAAGCAAGCGGCTCTCCATATTCAGCGCAACCTGCTGAAATGCAACGAGTGGAGCCGCGCTGGCGAGTGGCTGACCGACGCTTACATTCAGCACAACCCCGTCGCGGCGTCCGGGCTGGAAGGCGTGATCCACTATTTCACGCAGGTCGCCCCGCGTGAACCGCTGTCGCCGTGCCCCTCGCTATCGGCGGAGGATCCGAACGGGGTGGTCGCGGTGATGGCGGAGGGCGACTACGTCACGATCCTGACCCGTCGCATCGTGCCCTATGCCGACGATCCGGCGCAAAGTTACACCACCACCTGGTTCGACACCTGGCGGTTCGTCGACGGCAAGGCGGACGAGCACTGGGACCCGGCAACACTGCCGCCCGCCCCCGCTGCGCAGGCCGCGGCCATGCCCGCCGATCCGCTGGCTGACCGTGCGGCGATAGAGGACCTGATGTGGCGTTACGTACGGGCGGCCGACACACTGGACGCCGATGCCTATGCCGCGGTCTTTACGCCCGATGGCGCCTTCAACGGCGTGCGCGGGCATGAGGCGTTGCGCGGCATGATCGCGTCGTTACAGGCAGGCAATGCGGGTGCCTTTGCCCGCGGCGAAATGCCCGGCGCCGGCATGTATCACATCATGGCGAACCAGCGGATCGCCTTCATCGATGCCGACCATGCGCGCGTGCATTATTACTGGCAAACGGTGTTCGGCGGCGGCGCGGGGGTCGAGCCGGTGCCGCGGGTGGCCGCCGTGGGCCGCGGGGTGGACGACGTCGTGCGGGTGGATGGCCAATGGCTCATCCACCAGCGCAACGTCGCCCCCAGCGAAGGGTAGGCGCGCAGCCTAGCCTTCGGAAACGGTCGCCTTGGCGATCTTGCCCGGCTCACGCGGCGGCTCACCCTTGGGCAATGCGTCTACGTGTTCCATGCCACTCTCGACCTGGCCCCACACGGTGTACTGCTTGTTGAGGAACGAGGCGTCGTCGAAGCAGATGAAAAACTGGCTGTTGGCGCTGTTCGGATCCTGCGTGCGGGCCATCGAGCAGGTGCCGCGCACGTGCGGTTCCGCGCTGAACTCTTGGCGAAGATCGGGCTTGTCGCTGCCGCTCATGCCGGTGCCGGTCGGGTCGCCGCCCTGGGCCATGAAGCCGGGGATCACCCGGTGGAACTTCACGCCGTCGTAGAAGCCCTCGTTCGCCAGCTCGGTGATGCGCGCGACATGGTTCGGCGCGAGGTCTGGGCGCAGCTTGATCACCACGTCGCCGCCTTTGCCGTCTCCGCAATCGAGGGTGAAGGTGAGCGTCTGGTCGGCCATTATCGTGTCTCCTTGGATAGGTGGCCGCCGATATAGGGTCTGCCTCTGCAAAGTCACGCGCCGCAGCCCGGCCGCGCTTGCTTTTGCGCCCCATCGGCATAGACGCGTGACCGATGGCCGAGACCGATCTCCTCCTTCGCCAAGGCGAACCCGTGCCCGAGGAGAGGATCCAGGGCGAAGGCGACCAGTTCGATGACGAGAACCGGCTGACGCCGGAATTCGTGCGCGCCGTGCGCGAAAGCCTGTCCGACGATAACGAGGACAGCACCTACGATCTGGTCGAACCGCTGCATCCCGCCGACATCGCCGACCTTTTCGAACTGCTGGAACGGCACGAGCGCGGCCTGCTGGCGAACGCTATCACCGATCTGATGAGCGGCGAGGTGATCGCCGAACTGAACGATTACGTGCGCGAGGACATGGTCGAGGCGCTGTCCGCCTCGGCGGTGGCTGGCATCGTCGAACAGCTGGACACCGATGATGCGGTGCAGCTGATCGAGGATCTCGACGACGCGGACCAGCGCGCCATCCTCGCCGAAGTCGAACCGGAAGAGCGCGCCGCCATCGAGAGCGCGCTCGCCTATCCGGAAGAGACCGCCGGCCGCCTGATGCAGCGCGAGCTGGTCGCCGTGCCCGAGCACATGACCGTCGGCGACCTCATCGACTACCTCCGCCGCGACGATGACCTGATCACCGAGTTCTGGGAAATCTTCGTCGTCGACCATCGCTTCCATCCGATCGGCTCGTGCCAGCTCAGCTGGATCCTGCGCACACCGCGGGACATCGCGATTACCGACGTGATGAAGCGCGACCAGACGCTGATCCCGGTCGACATGGACCAGGAAGAGGTCGCGCTGCGCTTCCAGAAATACGCCCTGATCTCCGCCGCCGTGGTGGACGAGAACGGGCGGCTGGTCGGCCAGTTGACGGTCGACGATATCGTCCACATCATCCAGGAGGAGGCGAGCGAGGACACGCTGCTGCTGTCCGGTGCAGGCGAAGGCGACATCAACGAACCGCTGCGCGAGGCCTACTCCGCGCGGGTGCGCTGGCTGATCGCCAACCTCGGCACGGCCGTGGTGGCAAGCGCCATCATCGCCTATTTCGGCAGTGCTATCGAGCAACTGGTCGCGCTTGCCATCCTCATGCCCATCGTCGCCAGCATCGGTGGCAATGCGGGCACGCAGACCATGGCCGTCACCGTGCGCGCCATCGCCATGAACCAGCTGACCCGGTCGAACACCGGGCGCATCCTGTGGCGCGAACTGCGCGTGGCGCTGATGAACGGGGCCACCATCGCGGTGCTGATCGGGATCGCAGTTTCCCTCCTGTTCACCCCACCCCTCGGCATGGTGATTGCCGCCGCCATGATCGTGAACATCATCGTGTCGGGCATGGCCGGCGTGCTGGTGCCGGTCGCATTCGAGCGGATGGACCAGGACCCGGCGGTCGCCTCCAGCGTTTTCGTGACCATGATTACCGATTCGATGGGTTTTTTCGCCTTCCTCGGCCTGGCGGTGGCGAGCGGCCTGGTAACCGCCTGAAACCTTGCCGTCGTCTTGAGGCACGCGGCTGCCTTCCTACATGAAGGGCCGTCCATGCCGCTCAACCTGACCAAGATCGCCTTTGGCGCCAAGAACTTCGCCGACATCGAGAACTGGTATGCCGACCGTGCCAGCTTCAGGGTCAACACCCGCTATCGCCCTACGCGCTGGGAAGAGACGATCGGCGGATCGCTGTTCTGGATCCACGAGCACAACCTCGTCGCCCGCAGCCGGATAACCGGATACGAGCAGCAGGACGACGGCCGCTGGTGGATCGTGATCGAGCCGCGCCTGATAAAAGTCCTTCCCCGCCCCAAGCGGGCCCACCAAGGCTGGCGCTATCTGAAGGGCGAGCCGCCGCGCGATCTGGAGGACGGCGAGGATCCGGGCGACGTCATCCCCGGCAAACTGGCAGGCAAGCTGTCGCGACTGGGCCTGATCTGACCTATACACCCGCGCGAAAGCCTTGGCCGCCTAGTGCCAGGAAGACATCTCAGCCGGAAGGACCACCAGTGAAGCTTCTCACCACCCTCGCAGCCTGTGCCGCCCTTGCCGTTTCGGCGCCCGTTGCCGCGCAGGATGCGCCAATCGCAGTCACCCCGCAGGTGCCCGCGCCGGCGGACCCTGCCAGCGTGACCGACGTGGAAATCGCCGGCTTCGTGGACATCGTGTTGCAGGGCCAGGCACTGGAGCAGCAGGGCGATCTCAGCGAGGACGAACTTGCCGGACAGATGATGGCCGTCATCGGCGCGTCGGAGCTCGGCATGGACCGGTTCATGGCGGTGGCGCAGGCTATCTCCGCCGATGAAGCGCTGCAGCAGCGGGTGCAGACCGAAGTGGTCGCCAGGCTGGACGTCGATGGTGCGGCGGCGGGGCAGTCGGCCGAATAAAGCGCACCGATCCGGAACGGCTGCACCCTCTTGTCCATTGATTGGCAAAGGAGACGTAACATGCCCGAACGGCAAGACCCCCATTCTGACAAGGAATTGATCGACAACCTGACCGACGTTTCGCCGTCGCAGCAGAGCCGCGCAGGCGGTGATGTTGCGAAGGACGTCGGCACGCGGGGCGAATTGAACCGCGCTACCGATCCCGACAATCGCGAACCCGTCGTAGGCAGCGACAATCCTGCCGACGATGAAATGAAGGGGCCCAAAACCCGCGCCGCGATCCAGTCGGAACGCAACGACTCGTAAATCCTGACGAACAGGCGGTCCCATCCGATAGCGGGTGGGACCGTTTCCGCCGTCAGCGGCGCGAATGAAGATCAGGCCGCCGCTTCCATAGTTGCGATCTGGGTCAGCGCACGGGCGAATTGGGCGGGTTCGGCGCTGCCCTGCAGCACATATTTGCCGGCAATCACGAACGTAGGGACGGCGGTAATGCCGTTTGCCTTGGCCCGCGCTTCTTCATGACGGATCGCCTCCCCCAGCGCGGGATCGAGTAGCGCAGCCAGTGCCTCTTCGCGATCAAGCCCTATGCTTGCAGCCACATCGGCCAGAACCTGATGATCGGACACATCGCGCCGTTCACGCAGATGCGCGGCGAACAGCGCCAGCTTGAGCCGTGTCTGCATGGCCGCTCCCGCACTCGCCAACGCCCAGCGCAGCAGCTTGTGCGCGTCGAACGTGTTCCACATCATCGGCACGGGAGGGGGATCCTCGCCGCCGGTATAGTCCAGCGGAAAGCCGGCGGCGCGAGCCTTTTCGGACATTGTCTGGCGCATGGCGGCCAGTTCCCCAGGCGAGCGGCCGTAGACCTCGGCAATATGTGCGGCCTGCGACTTGCCGGCGGGCGGCGCCTCGGGATTGAGTTCGAACGGCATCCAGCGGATCGTCGCATCGACATCGTCGCCCACCTGCTCCAGCGCACGGGAGAGGTTGGCGTAGCCCACGGCGCACCACGGGCACATGACGTCGGACCAGATATCGATGTCGAGCGCGGTCACGGGCGTTCCTCCATCCACCATTGCAACAGGGAACGGGCGATGGCGATGGGCGGCGGGGCGACAAAGGCCGCGCCTTGCGCGTCAGGCTCCATTGCGTGGAGCACATCGGCACGGGTGAACCAGCGCGCGTCTTCCAGTTCGGCTTCATCCACGGTCAGCGTGCGGCTTTCGGCCATGGCGTGGCAGCCGATCATCAACTGGCTGGGGAACGGCCAAGGCTGGCTGGCAACGTAACGCACCTGGCCCACCCGCAAGCCGACCTCTTCCAGCACCTCGCGCGCGACCGCATCCTCCATGCTTTCGCCCGGTTCGACGAAGCCGGCGAGCGCGGAATAGGCGCGATCCGGCCAGCCTCGCCCGCGCCCCAGCAGCAGCGCATCGTCATGCTGCACCAGCATGATGACGACCGGATCGGTGCGGGGGAAATGTTGCGCATTGCAAGACGGACAATCGCGTTGCCAACCACCCTTGGCGATCACCGTGGGCGCCCCGCAGCGAGCGCAAAAGCGGTGCCGCGCGTGCCAGTCGACAAGCGCCCGTGCCCCGCCGTACAGCGCCAGCTGGTCGGCGGGCAGTCGGGCAAGCGCGGCCCGGTCGACACGCTGTTCGTAGGCCGGACGCGGATCGCCGTCCTGCGGCACGGCAGCGAACAGCGCAGCGCCATTGCGCAGGCCCAGGAAAACGCATTCCGCGTCATCGTTCTTCAGGACGGCGTAGGTTAAGGCATCGTCCTGCGTCACGGCGGCAAGGCCATCCATCACCAGCAGGCGGGACGCCGGATCGCTCCGCAATTTCGTGAGACGCGCGGGATCGGCACGAATGTGATCGGCCCGGTCGATGCCATGGCCGGTAAAGGCGATACGCCTGTCGCTCACCGCTGCTTATGCTCCCCGCCGCGCCGCCGCATCCTCGGCCACGATCAGCGGGAAACGCTGCTGCGCATCGTAACTGTCGGCTGGCATGTATTGGGTCATCAGCGTCTGCCTCAGCCCCTGATCGAGGTTGACCAGCCCCGCCGTGCCGGCCGCCCCGAACCAGCCGTACAGGCCCTGCGCCTCGCCCGTGCCGGACAACCCGCCCGCACCGAAACCGAAGCTGCGGCCGCCGCTGGCAAACCCGCCGTTGCTCGCCAGCGTATCGGGCATCAGGTTCGATGTGCCGAGCCGCACGGCCGCCTCGCTCATCACCCGCCGCCCGTCGATCTCTCCGAAACCGGCGAGCATCTGCAGGAAGCGGTCATAATCGCGCGCGCTGGAGACCAGCCCGGCCCCGCCGAACGGGAAGGCCGGACGGTCGAGGAAGACTGAGCTGTTCGGCAAATCGACGGGCAGCGGCAAGTCTGCCATCACGAAATAGTTCGCTGCCAGCCGGCCGGCATCCTCGCGCGGCACCTGGAACGTGGTGGAGCGCATGCCCAGCGGATCGAACAGGCGGGTCTGCAGAAAGGCATCAAAGGCCTGTCCGCTGACCATCTCGATCACCCGGCCAAGCAGGTCCAGCCCCATCGAATAGCTCCAGCGCGTGCCGGGCTGATAGACCAGCGGCATTTCGGCCAGCCCGTCGGCAAACGATTCAAGCGTGCCGCGGGCTTCCCCACCGAAGAATTCGCGCGCCAGCGCCATGCGGCTGACCGCCAGCGGCACGAGGCCGCGCTGCCCGAAGGCCTGCCGGATCGCCCCCTGCTGGACGATCGGATAGCCCAGACCGGAAGTATGGGTGAGCAGGTGGCGTATCGTTATCGGGCGGGCGGCAGGCTCCAGATTGTCGGCGGTGATCGGCCCGTCATAGCTCTTCTGCACCCGCATCGTGCGATATGCGGGCAGGATCTCGTAAAGCGGCTGGTCGAGCGCGAGCAAGCCGTCATCGATGCACATCATCGTCGCCATGCCGGTGATCGGCTTGGTCATCGAATAGATGCGCCACAACGTATCGGCACCCACCGCGTCCGCCCCGCCAAAGGTGCGCGCCCCGCCAGCAATGAAATCGGGCGCGGCCTGCCCCCAGCCCAGCGCGGCAACCATGCCCGCCACCTTGCGCTGATCCACGAAAGAACGGACGAAGCGCTGGACGGCAGGCCAGTTCGCCGCCTCCGACTGCGCCAGCGCGGCGAACGGCGATGCGGCGACCAGCGCCCCCGCTCCCAGCACGGCACCACCGCGCAGGGCATCGCGGCGGGAAAGCGCGGCGTGAAACGACAGGTCGGACATGGGGGCGGGCCTCACGAGAAAAGGGTGCGATGGCAGGCCTACGTATCGCGCGCGCCTGCATCAAGCTTGAACGGATGCGCTGTGTTAGCTATGTAAGACGCATGCTCAACATCGTCTCCATCCTCGTCGGCCTGCTGTCGCTGGTCATCGTCATCCCTTCGCAGATCCCGCTGCTCGGTATCGGCAACTGGCTGGCGCTGCCGCTGCTCGCGGTCGGCATCGTCATCGGCCAGTTGTCGAGCAAGAACACGGGCCGCAACCTGAACCTGGTGATCCTCGCCATCGCGGTAATCCGCCTGATGCTGGGCGGCGGCGTGCTCTAGTCCTCCCCATCGGTCGACCGCTGCGCCAGCACCCGCTCTGCCGCCTTGGCGAAAAGCGTGGGCAGGCCCGCCTCGTCCAGCCGTTCGAGCGGCCACCATTGGCCTTCGCCCGCAGGCACGCCTTCGCCCGCATAGGTGGCAACGCCCAGCTCCAGGTCGAAATGGGTGAAGCCGTGGCGCACTACGCCCGCGGCCTTCCACGCGCCCGCCAGCGGCGCCTCCCCATGGCCGTCGGCGCGGGCTAGCCAGCCATCGTCGGGCAGCGCGCGCATGCCGCCGAGCAGCCCCTTCGCGGGGCGGGTGACGAGCCATACGGCCTCGTCGCGCTCGATCCAGAAGGCCGTGCCCGTGCGCAGCGGCCTGGCCTTTTTCACTGCCTTGACCGGAAAGCGCAACGGATCGCCAAGCGCCCGCGCCGCGCATGCCGATTGCAGCGGGCAGAGCAGGCACTTCGCGTCGCGGGCCGTGCAGATCGTCGCGCCCAGGTCCATCATGGCTTGCGCAAAATCGCCCGCGCGTTTGCCGGGCGTGATCGTGTCGGCCGCCACCCGGATGGCCTTGCGCGCGCCGGGCAGCGGCGTGGCGATGGCATAAAGCCGGGCCACCACGCGTTCGACATTGGCATCGATCACCACCGCGCGCCGCCCGAAGGCGATCGCGGCCACGGCAGCGGCGGTGTAGTCGCCCACGCCCGGCAAGGCGCGCAGACCTGCCTCGGTATCGGGAAACCCGCCCAGATCGGCCACGGCCCGGGCCGCCTTCACCAAGTTGCGGGCGCGCGAATAGTATCCCAGACCCGCCCAGGCCGCCATCACCGCCTCCTCCGGCGCGGCGGCAAGCGCCTCCACCGTGGGCCAGCGCGCGGTAAAGGCGGCGAAATAAGGTGCAACCGCCGCCGTGGTGGTTTGCTGCAGCATCACTTCCGACAGCCACACCCGGTAGGGATCGGGCCGCTCTCCTGTGCTGACGCGCCATGGCAGCCGCCGCGCATGGCGATCGTACCAGTCGAGTAGCAGATCGGACATGGTGGCGGACATGGCCCGGCTATGGCATGGGGGCAAATCTCATGGAACGCGACGAACCACCGAAATCGGGGAAGACCCCGCCCGCCGCCGCGCGCGGGAAAGCCGCGCCCAAAGGTAAGGCCAGGGCCAAGCCCTATGAACGTCCGCGCGGCGGCCCCGCCATGCAGGTCGCCGACCTGGTGCCGCAGATCGGTCGCGCCGCGTTCCGCCGGTTCGGCTTCGTGCAATCGAGCGTCGTCACCCGCTGGCCGGAAATCGTCGGCGCGGCGCATTCGCGCGTCTGCATGCCGGAATCTATCCGTTTCCCGCCGGGCGAGAAATCGGACGGTATCCTCCAGCTCGTCGTGCTGCCCGCCCATGCGCCGCTGATCCAGCACGTCATTCCCGAAATCATCGAGCGGGTGAACCGCTTCTTCGGCTACAAGGCGGTCGTGCGAGTGAAGATGCGGCAAGGCACGGTTAAGCCGCCGTCTGGTGGGGAAAAGCGCACCGCCCCCCCCTCGCTCAAGCCCATTCCGATGGACCTTGGGCAGGGCTTGCGCGATATCGGCGATCCCGAATTGCGCACGGTGCTCGAATCACTGGCCCGCGCCGTGGCGCAGGAAGAGGACGAATCACGATGACCACCCGTTTTGCCGCCGCGATCGCCGTAGCCGTGGCCATGCCTGTCGCAGTGTGGGCGGTTCCCGCCGCGGCCCAGAACTGGAACGCGCAGTACGCCCAGACCGCGACCGGCCACCGCGTGGGTAATCCCGATGCCGATATCCAGTTGATCGAATACGTCAGCTATACCTGCCCCCATTGCGCGCAGTTCGAGCAGGAGAGCGAGGCTGAGCTGCGGTATTTCTACGTCCACGAAGGTCAGGCCACTGTGGAAGTGCGCCACTTCATCCGTAACATCGTGGATATCGTCGCAGCCGTTTCCGCCGAATGTGGCGGCGCGGATGCGTTCTATGATAACCATCGCATGTTCCTGAATTCGCAGGATGAATGGATGGAACGCGGACGCGCCTTGTCGGCGGCGCAGCAGGCCCGCTGGGGCGCGGGCGATTGGGGTTCGCGGATGCGCGCGATCGCCTCCGACCTCGATTTCTACGAGATGATGGAGCCGCGCGGCCTTTCGCGCACCCAGCTTGATGCCTGCCTCGTCGATCAGTCGCGGGCTGAACGCATCGTCGCCATGTCGGATGCCAATGCCGCCGAGTTCGGCGTGCAGGGCACGCCCAGTTTCGTGCTCAACGGCGCGCTGCTCGATGGCGTCCACAGCTGGCAGGGCCTGCGCGAGGTGCTGGTTGCCACGCGCGAGACGCCACCTGCCGCCCTGCAATAGGGCATAACCCTGTGCAAAAGCGCCGGCTCGCGAACCCGCGGCGCTTTGCCCCCCTGCCGCCTTGCGGCTAGTCTCGGGTTCCGCCTGACCCAAGGAAAGACCTGTCGATGAGCCCCTCCCGCCGTTTCGCCCTCGCCCTTCTCGCCGCCCCGTTGACGCTGGCGCTTGCCGCCTGCGGTGACGAGGCCGATGGCGAAGCCGCACTTGTCGGGGAGCCGGTGGCCGCCGCACCCGCACCCGCCGGCAGCAGCTGGAGCGAGCAGGCCGTGCGTACAGAGGCCGGCGGCTGGCAGGTCGGCAACCCCGATGCGCCGATCAAGCTGGTCGAATACGGCTCCCTCACCTGCCCTGCCTGCGGCCAGTTCTCGGTTGACGGGGCGGAAGCCCTGCAGCGCGACTATATCGACACCGGCCGGGTCAGCTTCGAATTCCGCAGCTTCATGATTCACGGTGTCCCCGATCTGGTGCTGACGCGGATGCTGGAATGCGGCGCTGTCACCTCGGCCGTGCCGCTGGCCGATCAGGTGTGGCAGTCGATGATGGCTGGCACCCCGCCGTTCGACACCACCAATGGCGCGGCGCTGGAACAGGCCAATGCCCTGCCCGAGGCGCAGCGACTGGTGGCGCTGGCGGATGCTGCCGGCACGCTCGATTTCTTCGCCGCCCGCGGCATCAGCAAGGATCAGGCAGCCACCTGTCTTGCCGATTTCGAAGCGGCGCAGGCCCTGTCGGAAAAGACCCAGGCCGCGGCCGAGGGCGACAGCGTCACCCGCACGCCGACGTTCTTCATCAACGGCCGCCAGATCGAGGAAAGCAGCTGGACGGGTGTCGAAGCGGCGCTGCAACGCGCCGGCGCTCGCGAAGAGTAAGGGCGAGCGGGGGGCCCGGCAGCAATGGAGTTCCGCAAGCTCAGGCTGAGCGGCTTCAAGAGCTTTGTCGAGCCCGCCACCCTGCGCATCGAACCGGGGCTGACGGGCGTCGTCGGCCCCAACGGCTGCGGCAAGTCCAACCTGCTCGAAGCGATTCGCTGGGTGATGGGGGAAAACAGCCCCAAGTCCATGCGTTCGGGCGGCATGGAAGACGTGATCTTCGCCGGCACCGCCACCCGCCCGCCGCGCGATTTTGCCGAGGTCGTGCTGCACGCCGCGGATGACGCGGGCGACGACCTCGACGTAGTCCGACGGATCGAACGCGGGGCCGGCAGCGCCTACCGCCTCAACGGGCGCGATGTGCGGGCGAAGGACGTCTCGCTGATCTTCGCCGACGCCGCCACCGGCGCGCACAGTCCGGCGCTCGTCAGCCAGGGCAAGATCGCCCAGGTCATCGCCGCCAAGCCGACCGAGCGGCGCATGATGCTGGAGGAGGCGGCGGGCATTTCCGGCCTGCACGTGCGCCGCCGCGATGCCGAACAGAAGCTGCGCAGCACGGAGAAGAACCTCGAACGGCTGCACGACCTGATGGCCGGGCTCGACACGCAGATCGCCTCGCTCAGGCGGCAGGCCAAGCAGGCCGAACGCTACAAGGCGCTGAGCGACCAGATCCGCGTGGCCGAGGCGCGCCTGCTGTTCGCCCGGTGGCGCGATGCGGCCGCCGCCGCGGAAACCGCGCGTGTCGAGGCCAAGGCGGCCGACGAGCAGGTTGCGAGTGCGCAAGGGCTGGCAAGGCAGGCGCAATCCGCGCAGAACGCGCTGGCGACCAAGCTGGCCGAATTGCGCGACGACCTCGCCGACCGGCGCGACGATGCCTCCGCCCACGGGCATCGCATGGCCTCGCTCGCCAGCCAGCTGGAGGCAGCGGAGCAGCGGCTGCGCGACCTCGACCGGCAGCAGGCCCGGCTGGAAGAAGATCGCTTCGACGCCGATCGCATGACCCAGGACGCGGCGCAGGCGATGCAATCGCTGAAGGCCGCGCTGGCAGGGGGCGAGCGGTCGCTGGCCGAGGACGAAGCCAAACGCCCCGAACTGGAACGCGCGGTGGAATTGGCGGAACGCGCGGGCCGCGCGGCGGAACTCGCGCTCGCCAATGCCACCGCCCAGAACGCCGGGGTCGAGGCCGAGTGGCGCGTGGTGGAAGCCGAGGTGGCGCAGGCCGATGCCCGGCTCGCGCGGCTGGATGGGGAGGCGCGACGCCTGGCGGAGCAGCAGGCGGCGCTTGTCGGCGAGAGCGATCCGGTGGCCGCCGTTGCCGCCGCGCAGACCGCGGTCGCGGCGGCGGGCGAACGGCTGTCCGCCCTGCGCGGCGAGATCGACGCGGAACGGGCGCGCAAGGATGCGCTCACCAGCGCGCGGGACGACGCCGCCGCAGCGCTGTCCTCCGCCCGCGCCGAATTGGCGGGGGTCGAGCGGGAATATCTGGCCCTGAAACGCGACCGGGACGCGCGCGAGCGGCAACAGGCGGGGCGCCACGGTCTGCCCGCCGCGCTCGACCGGGTGGCGGCAGCCCGCGGGTACGAGCGGGCGCTGGCCGCCGTGCTGGGGCGCGATGCAAGGGCCCCGCTGGGCGCGCCCGCCGATGCAGGCGAAGGACGGTTCTGGACCGGGTCGCCGCCGCCCGCCCCGGTGGCGGACAGTCTCATCCACCACCTGCGCGACATTCCCAGCGAACTCGCCGCCCGCCTCGCGCTGGTCCACGTCGCCGAGCAGGACGACGGGCGTGCCCTGCAACCGGGCGAATGGCTGGTCACCCGATCGGGCGCGCTGAGACGCTGGGACGGGTTCGTGGCGCGCGGCGAAGGGGCGGCGGAGGCCGCGCGGCTGGAAGCCGACAACCGCTTCGCCGATCTGGCAGAGCAGCTTCCCGCGCTGCAGGCGACCGCCGCGACAGCCGAAGCGCAGCAGGCCGAGGCACAGACCGCTCTGCGCGCCCTGCAACAGGATCTCATTGCCCAGGACCGCCAACTCGACGCCGCGGCGGAGGCAGAACGCCATGCCCTGCGCGCGCTCGACCAGGCAGAGGCGCGGCGCGAGCGGCTGGCCGAGCGGCACGAGGCACTGGCCGCCAGCCTCGCCGAGCAGACAGGCCAGCGGGAGACCGCCGAGGGCGAACTCGCTGCCGCGCGTGAAAAGCGCTCCGCTCTGCCCGATCCCGAGGCTGGCCGCGCCGCGCTGGAGGCCGCGCGCGCCAGGCACGGCGCCATGCGCGACGGTATGCAGGCCACTCTCGCCGCGCTTTCCGCCCACGACCAGTCGCTCGCAGTGTTGCGGGAACGTGTCGCCACCCAGCGTGCCGACATCAGGGGCTGGGAAGCGCGCGCGGGCGATGCCGCGACCCGGCTGGCGGGCATGACCGCACGGTTCGATGAAATCGCCGAGGAACGCGCCGTGATCGCCGCCAAACCGCAGGGGTTGATGCGCGAGATCGAAGGCGGAGAGGCAACGCGCACTCGGCTGGGCGACGACCTGGCACGCGCGGAGAGCGCGGTCGCCGCAGTGACTGAACACGCGCGCGAGGCGGAGCGGGCCCTTGCCGATCTCACCGAGGCACTCTCGACCGCGCGCGAACGCCGCGCGACCTTGGTAGCGCGGGCGGAGAACGAGGAGCAGCGGCGCGAGGAGATGGCGCGCATTTCCGGCGAGCGCTTCCAGTGTCCGCCGCCGCTGCTGCCCGGCCGGTTCGAGTTCGCTGAGGACGCGGTGAAGAACCACGGTTTGGAGAGCGACGAGATGGATCGCCTGACCGCCGGTCGTGAAAGGATCGGGCCGGTCAACCTCGTTGCCGCCGATGAACTGGTTCGCATCGAGACACAGCACGGTGCCAGCGCCCAGGAACAAGCCGAACTGGCCGAGGCGGTAAGCCGCCTGCGCTCCTCCATCGGCAGCCTCAACCGCGAGGGGCGCGAGCGCCTGCGCGCCGCGTTCGAGGAGGTGGACGGCCACTTCCGCCGCCTGTTCACCCGCCTGTTCGAAGGCGGGCAGGCCCACCTGGCCATGGTCGACAGTGACGATCCGCTCGAAGCCGGGTTGGAAATCTTTGCCCAGCCTCCCGGCAAGCGCCTGCAATCGCTGAGCCTGCTGTCGGGCGGCGAACAGGCACTAACCGCGACAGCGTTGATTTTTGCACTGTTCCTAACCAATCCGGCACCCATCTGCGTGCTGGACGAGGTCGATGCGCCGCTCGACGATGCCAACATCGAACGCTTTTGCGACCTTCTCGATTCGATGGTTCGCGAGACACGGACGCGCTATCTGATTGTCACCCACAACGCCGTCACCATGAGCCGGATGCATCGCCTGTTCGGGGTGACGATGGTGGAAAAGGGCGTCAGCCGGCTGGTCAGCGTGGACCTCGGCGAGGCGGCCGCGATGGCGGCGGAATAGGCGCGAGCAGCGCGCGGCCGCAACCCTCAAGCTCCAATGCGTGAGGTTCAGCCCAGCACTGCCCGCGGACCCGTTCCGCTCGCCCCCAGGTGGTCGTCCTTGTTGTAGAGCTGGCATTTGCGCAGGCTCAGACAACCGCAACCGATGCACTGGTCGAGCTGGTTGCGGGTGCGCGTCAGGAGGTTGATCTTCTCGTCGATCGCCGCGCGCATCGCCCGGCTGATCTTCTGCCAGTCGGCAAGCGTCGGATGGCGATCATCGGGAAGGGTGGCGAGTTGCGCCTCGATCTCCGCCAGGGCGAGGCCCATTCTCTGCGCGATGAGGACGAAGCTGACCCTGCGGATGTCGCTGCGCGGGTACTTGCGCTGGTTGCCCGAGGTTCGCAGCGGATGGAGCAGCCCCTTCTCCTCGTAGAAGCGCAACGCAGACACGGCCACGCCAGTGCGCGCGGCCAGTTGTCCGATGCTGATGAACTGCGGTTGCCCCATGAGCGGTCTCCTTTCGATCAACCCTTGATCTCAAGTTAGCTTGAGGTTGCATAAAGAGCGAGTGGCGATTCGAAGTGGTATCTCAATCGCCTGTTAGGTTGCAATATCAGACTCTTGCTCAAGGGATTTCACACATGACTGCAAAAGCACCCGCGGCCCGCATCGAACACGTGAACCTGACCGTGAGCAATCTTGATCGACCGATAGCCCTGCTGCAGGCCCTGTGTGGATGGAAGGTGCGGCTGCGCGCACCACACGGGGTGCGCGGCGAGTTCGCCCATGTCGGTAGCGAGGACCATTACATCGCCCTGTGGTCCGATGGGGCTGACCACTCAGGTCAGGCGAAAGGCAGGCCGCTCAATCACGTCGGCTTGCAAGTCGCGGACCTGGCCGCCGCGGCACGCGCAGTGGAGGACGCAGGGCTCGAAACGTTCAGCCACGGCAAGTACGAACCGGGGCCGCACACGTTCTATTTCTTCGACTGGGACGGGATCGAGTTCGAGGTCGTCAGTTACGAACAGGGCCGCAAGGGCTAGACGCGCTCAGAAGCTTTCTTCGTAAACCCTTGAAATGTCGCCCGCCCATTCGCCGTGATACTTGTCGAGCAGGACTTGTGCCGGCACCCGCCCGCCGTCGACGATCTGTCGGAGGGGCGCCAGGAAGCCGCTTTCATTATCGCCCATCGAGTTGAGCCGCGCGCGGGCAACAAGACCGGCGTGGGCAATGTCGAGCACTTCCTTTGCCAGTTCGCGCAAAGTGCCCCCGGCGGGGACCGAGGCGCCAAGCGCCTGTGCCGGGACCGCCGCACGCAGCGCTTCGCGTTCATCCATCGACCAGTGCTTGACCAGGTCCCACGCGGCATCGAGCGCGGTGTCGTCGTAGAGCAGCCCGACCCAGAACGCGGGCAGAGCGCAGATGCGATTCCACGGACCACCATCGGCGCCGCGCATTTCGAGGAAACTCTTGAGCCTGACCTCCGGAAAGGCGGTGGACAGATGATCCCACCAGTCGGATTGGGTGGGCAGCTCTCCGGGAAGCGCGGTCAACTCGCCGCGCAGGAAATCCCTGAAGCTCTGGCCCGCTGCATCGATGTACTTGCCGTCCCGGAAGACGAAATACATCGGCACGTCCAGCATGTAGTCGACCCAGCGTTCGTAGCCGAAATCCTCGTCGAAGACGAAGGGCAACATCCCGGTGCGATGCGGATCGGTATCGGTCCAGATATGGCTGCGGTAGGAAAGGAAGCCGTTGGGCTTGCCCTCCGTGAAAGGCGAATTGGCAAACAACGCCGTGGCAAGCGGCTGGAGCGCCAGGCCAGTGCGGAATTTCTTGGCCATATCGGCCTCTGACGCGTAGTCGAGGTTAACCTGAATGGTACAGGTCCGCAGCATCATGTCGAGACCGAGGCCGCCTACGCGCGGCATATGCCGCAGCATGATGTCGTATCGTTGCTTGGGCATTACCGGCAGTTCGGCGCGGGTCTTGTCCGGCCACATGCCGAGCCCGAGGAACCCTACCCCGCATTCGTCGCCGACCGCCTTCACCTGCGTGAGGTGACGCCCGGTCTCGGCGCAGGTCTGGTGCAAGGTTTCCACCGCCGCGCCCGACAGCTCGAGCTGGCCCGCAGGCTCCAGGCTGATCGTCCCGTCCTCTCCCGACATGGCGATGACGTCGACCTTGCCATCCGGCCCCGCCTCCTCGACCGGTTCCCAGCCGAACTGGCGCGTGGCCATGAGGATGTCGCGAATGCCGCCGGGTTCGCCATAGCTGGGCGCGCGGTGATCCTCGATCTTGTAGACGAGCTTTTCGTGCTCGGTGCCGATGCGCCAGCGTTCGGGCGGCTTTTCGCCGGCCTGCATCGGCTCGACCAGCTGGTCGCGGCTTTCGATGCGCGGCTCGTCCGCGGCCGAGGCTCCCCGCGTGCTCATGTTCGCCCTATGCTCATGTTCGCTGCTCCATGCGCCGATCTCTAATCGGCAGGTTGCGAATTGCCACTGTAATCCGCGCTCCGCCAGTCACCCCGCACGGCCATCCACACTGCGACCGCGGCGATGGCAGCGGTCTCGCCGCGCAGGATGCGGGGGCCAAGCGTAATGGGCCGGGCCTGAGGGTGAGCGCGGATCATTTCGCGCTCGCCATCGTCGAACCCGCCCTCGGGTCCGGTCAGGATCGCGGCGCACGGCGAACCGGCGGAAAAGGCGTCGGATGCGGGCGTGCCGCCTTGTTCATCCGCGAAGAACAGCGTGCGCTCCTGCGGCCAATCGCGCAGCATCGCCTCCAGCCTCATCGGTTGGCCGAGCTGCGGGAGTGCAGTGCGGGCGCACTGCTCGGCCGCCTCGACCACGATGGTCCGCGCCCGTTCCGCATTGAGCTTGTCGGCCACGCAGCGGCGGGTCACGACCGGCGCCACGCGCGCCACCCCCAGTTCGGTCGCCTTTTCGAGCACCAAGTCGAACCGATCCTTCTTCAGCAGCGCGGGCGCCAGCCACAGATCAGGCACGTTCTCGCGCGGGCGCAGGCGTTCGGCCGCGCCGAGCACCACTGTGCGCTTGCCCGCCTCCACCACGCGCGCGGCCCATTCGCCGGTCACATCGTCACACAGCACCACGGCATCGCCCTCGCCCACGCGCATGACACGGGCGAGGTAGTGCGCCTGCGGCCCCTCGATCATGACCGTCGCCCCCTCGGCCAGCGTCTGATCCACGAACAGCCGCGGCGCACTGCGAGGCGGCCAGGCCGGTGTTTTCGGGGCTGGCGTTCTGGGTGACGGAACCCTTGGGTCAGGCGGGGCAGACATGGCTAGGCACTTGGGCGAACCATCGGTAACAGGCAAGCCCGCCATGACATCCGACACCGTCACGCCCGATACCCAGCACGCCACCCTGGCCGAGCGCTTGCCGCAGCCCTGGCGCGATTATGCGCTGCTGGCGCGGTTCGACAGGCCGATCGGCTGGTGGCTGCTGTTCTGGCCCTGCGCGTGGGGCGTGTGGCTGAGCGGAACGGGCGCGCAATGGCAACTGGTGGCGTGGTTGCTGGCGGGGTCCATCGCCATGCGCGGGGCGGGCTGCGTCTACAACGACCTGGTCGACGCCGATCTGGATCGGCAGGTGGCGCGCACCGCCAGCCGCCCGGTGGCGAGCGGGCGCGTGTCGAAACGCGCGGCTTGGCTGTGGTTGATCGCGCTGTGCCTCGTCGGCCTGATCGTGCTGCTGCAACTGCGCTGGCAGGCACAACTGGTGGCGCTCGGCAGCCTGGCACTGGTTGCCGCCTACCCCTTCATGAAGCGCATCACCTGGTGGCCGCAGGCCTGGCTGGGGCTGGTGTTCACCTGGGGCGCGCTGGTCGGCTGGACCGCGCTTCGCAGCGACCACTGGGAAGTGATGCTGGCGCTGTGGGGCGGCGCGCTCTTCTGGTGCATGGGATATGACACGATCTACGCCCTGCAGGATCGCGAGGACGACGCACTGGTGGGCATCCGCAGTTCCGCGCTCAGGCTGGGGCGCCACGTGCGCAGCGGCGTGGCCGTTTTCTACGCCCTGGCCGTAATGCTGTGGGCGCTGGCGTTCTGGCTGCTCAGGGGCGACGCTCTGGCCGTGCTCGCCCTCGCTCCGGCAGCGCTGCACCTTGGCTGGCAGGTGTTTAGCCTCGATCCGGCGGACCCGGCCAATCCGCTCCATCGCTTCCGGTCCAACCGCCTTGCCGGGGCGCTGGTGGCGGCGGCGTGCTTCGTGACGGGCAACGCCGGGGCGTGATTACTCGGCAGGTTGCAACCGCACCGGCTTGCGCGGATTGACCCGGTCCAGCAACCGCGCAAGGCGGCCGGTCAGCGCGCCGTGGTGCTGCATCCAGTCGTAATAGAGACGGTATTTCGCATCCTCGCGCAGCATGTGCGCTTCCTCCGTCCGGGCGCGCCAGTAGTAGATGCCGCTGACGATGGCGAGGAAGGCCGTGTTGCGCACCATGTCGACATAGGAGCCGCTGGTCACCAGGAACGGCAACACGGTGGACCACCAGAACAGGTTCTTGGATACGTAGGCCGGGTGGCGCGTGAAGCGGTAGGGACCGTTGGTCAGCACACCGCGGTAGGTCAGGTTGGAAAAACGCAGGCCGAACGCCATCGTCGCCCAGGCATAGATCGCGGTCAGGAACACCAGCCACGCGGCCCACACCCACAACAGGGCGCTGTAGTCGCCTAGCCAGTAGGCCCAGCCCGCCGTGTTGGTTTCGTAGGCGAGGATATTGCCAAGCACGCCCCAGCTGAAAGGCGGATAGCAGGCCAGCGCCGCGACCCAGCCCGCGAGGAAGGGGTTGCCGCTGCGGATGTGTGCGTCGAGCGGGCGCATGGTGAGCAGGTATCCCACCGTGCCGATCTGCACGTCGATCACGAACAGCAGTTCGAACAATAGCGTGCCGATGCGCACCGGATCGCTCGTTATCGCGGAAAGGTCGGTCTCCACCACCGAGGCGAACCCGGGCGGTAGGATGGAGATCATGAAGGCGCCGAAGAAGCCCTTGATGAACCAGGCGCGGGCGTGCTTCCTGACCTCATCAAGGGCAAAAGTTTCCCGCCCGATCAGCATCGCGCCAAAGTGCCACGCGGCATCGCGCGGGTTCACCAGCACCCGGTCTATCCACACGACGTAGGGTATCGACAGCACGAACAGAGGCACCACCGCGGCGCCGATCACCTCCATCGCGAACAGGTATTGTCCGTCCCAGTACCAGCGGCCAAGGCAATAGAACGCGCCGATCACGAACCATGTCGACCACAGGCCGGCGAGCTTGGTAATCGACACGTCGAGCGTTTCCGACACGGGCCGGCGGCGGCTCCAGTCGATGCCGGTGGAGGGGCGCCGGTGGACCTTGTCGACCAGCACCGACCAGGCCGCCATCGCGCCGCCCGTCAGCACCATGGCCAGCAGGGCCGAATAGGGGCCGGACAGCGGCCCGCGCGATCCGTCGAACCCCAGGGCCTCGGCAATCGCGGGAAAATTGCGGGCGAACAGGATGTAGCCCAGCAGCGTCAGCAGGCCGATAGCGCCGACCCAGCCGGACACGTCGCTAGCCGGCAGTCCGGTCTTGTCGGGGTGGGCAGCTAGGGTCACCTACACGCCCTAGCGCGAGAGGCGTCAGCGGCGGGTTAACGCCGGCTCGGCCTCTCGCCTGTGTCCCGCAGAGGGACGATCAGCGGAAGGCGGTGATGTTGCCGCCATCGTCGAGGATGTACATCGTGCTGTTGGCCACGACCGGCGGCAGCGAGACGCCATCGCGCAGCGCGCTGTGATCGGCAACCGTGCCGGTCATCACGTCGACCGACTTGATCACGCCTTCGGAGCTAGCGATCCACAGGCGGTTGCTGGCCAGCACCGGGCCGGTCCAGAAAATCGGCCCTTCGCGGTCCTC
The DNA here is from genome assembly GCF_009827335.1 of Aurantiacibacter arachoides. Taxonomy (GTDB): domain Bacteria; phylum Pseudomonadota; class Alphaproteobacteria; order Sphingomonadales; family Sphingomonadaceae; genus Alteraurantiacibacter; species Alteraurantiacibacter arachoides. Next base: position 1,819,621 of record NZ_WTYH01000001.1, read on the forward strand.
GGGATCGCGCCATTGGTCAAGCTGGGTCATCCAGCGGATGCGGCCGGTATTGCGCTGGATGGCAAGGATGCGCGAATCGTCGGTCAGGGTGAACACCCACTCGCCGATCACCGTGGGCGTGGAGATGCCCGCGAGCGTCAGTTCCCAAATACGCTGGCCGGTGAGCAATTCGTAGGCGGCCATGCGCCCACCCTGGCCCAGCGCATAGACGCGGCCCTGGTCGATGATCGGGTCGGCATCGACATCCGTCAGCGTACCGACCGAGGTGGAAATGCTGGTGCGCGCCAGGGCGTCGGACCACAGCTCACGCCCGTTCTCGTAACGGTAGGCCACCAGCTCGCCGCTGGAGAAGCCCGCGAGCACGGTGCCCTGCCCGGCGGCAGGCGCGGCCACGCCGAAAACGCCCTGCTGGCCGGAGGCTGCCGCCCGCTGCCAGCTGGTGGCGCCATCATCGGCATCGAGCGCGAAGATCTGGTTGTCCTGCGTCATCACGAAGACGGTATTAAATGCGATCGTCGGCGCGCCGCGCAGGGGGCCGCCCGGCTTGACGCGCCAGATCTGCGCGCCTGTGGCGGCATCGAGCGCCACCACGTCGCCAACGCCGTTGGTGGCGTAGACGCGGCCATTGGCAAAACTGGCGCCCCCGCCGAACGTCGCGTCCTGCAGGTCGCCAGATACCTCGATACGATGCTGCCACACGCGCGCACCGGTCGCGGCGTCAAAGGCGTGAACCACGGCGCTGGTATCGACCGCGAAAACCATGCCCGCGCCCACGACCGGCGAGGAGGCGAGGCGGCGCGTGTTGGTGGTGCCGGCGATGCGCGCTGTCCAGGCCCGCACGGGCGTATTGGACAAGGTGACGTGCCCGGCCACCTTCGCCGCGTTGCCGCCCGTCTGTTCCCACGTGGCATTGGTCTGCGCCGGGGGAACGACCACGGCCACGCTGGCAAGCGCCGGGTCGGCAACGATCTCGGTGGCGATGCGCGAGAGGATCGGCTGGCGGTTGCCAACCGTCGGCGTTTCCTCGGTATCGTCGTCACCGCCACCGAAGATATCCAGCGTCTGGCATCCGCCGAGCGAGAGCGCCAGCGCGCAGGCCATCAGGCGCGGTGCCAGCGGAAAACCGTTCATGATTGTCATCGTCATAATGCCTTTATTCGGCCAACTGGACGGTCGGCTGTTCCTCTTCCTGGCCGGTGATCTCGGCAAGGGCTGCGTCGACATCGTCGATGGCATCGAACCCCAGCAGACCGGCGAGTTGGCGGGTGCGGCCCCGGATGCTCGTGGGAACGGCCTCGTCCTTGGAAATGGCGACCAGCAGCGGCCCGGCCTGATCGCGCTGCCCCTGCGCGAGGTAGGCATGGGCGACAAGTTCGCCGGCGCTGCCGTAATAGGGATTGCCCGGCTGGGCCAGAGGACCGATGCGGGCGATCACCTGCGCCGGTTCCATGGTGTCGAACTGGGTGGCGACAGAGCGGATTGCGGCAATATCGCGCAGCTCGGCGGGAAGATCGTCATTGTTCGCCACACGGTCGAACAACGCGCCGGCATCGGCGGGGCGATCCTGCTGGATGGCAATACCCGCCTGCAGCATGGCGGCAGCGGCCGCGGCGCCATCGGTGCCCTCGGCCACGGCGGCAAGCTTGGTGTCGGCCAGGTTGATGTTGCCCGCCTCCAGCTCGTCGAGCGCCTGCACCAGTTCGTTCGAACGGTCTTCCATCGATGACCGGTTCGAGGCGTTATAGATCAGCCAGCCGCCATAGGCAGCCATCAGCACCAGGAAGGCGATCCCCAGCGGCACGCCGTACTTCCTGGCGAAGTTGCTGACCTCGTCCTGACGGACAGCCTCGTCCACCTCGCGCATGAGCATGTCCTGCTCCCGGTCGCGCTTGGGGGTGGCGGGCGTGATGCTGGTTGCAGGAGGTTTGGCCACGGGTTCGATCTGTCTTTACGGATAAGTTAATTTCGGTGCCGCTCTTTAGCGGATGGGCCGCGCTTTTCAATCGGAGACCACGCGAGTGCCCCCGCAGGCGTGAATGGCCGATGAAGCCTGATGCGCGACGACGGTGCGCAGCTGGCGCTCAGGTGCGCGAATATTTCTGCATCAAGCCGAAATACAGCGCCCGGTATCGCTCCAGCATGCGGCGCTCGTCGAATTCCTCGCGCGCCTTCTGGCGGTTGGCCTGCCCGATCCGCTTGCGCGCCACCGGATCGGCGGCCAGGCGCTGCAAAGAGGCCGTGAGAGCGCCGGCATCGCCGGCCGGAACGAGGAACGGGCCGTTGTCGCTGGATACCATGGCCGCGATGTCGCCCACGCGCGGGGCCACGACCGGCAGGCCGGCGGCCATGGCCTCCACCACGGAAATCGGCATCTGTTCGGAGCGGCTGGACAGCGCGAAGATATCGAACAGCCCCACTAGTTTCGCAGGGTCCGCGATGAAGCCGGGCAGGTGGACCCGGTCCTCCACCCCCAGCCGCTCGGCCTCGGCCAGCAGCGCCTCGCGCTCCGGTCCCTCGCCCGCGATCACCAGGTGCCATTCGGGGGGCAGGTCGGCAATCGCCTGCACCAGCAGTTCAAGCTGCTTGACCTTGCGCAGCCCCGCCAAGGTGCCGACCCACATCTCGCCCCGGCGCTTGATGAGGCGCGGCAGCACGTCGCGGCTGGGCGGCGCGGCACAGGCGCGGGTGTCGATGCCGTTGGGGATGCGCCGCACGCGGGTGCGCGGCTGATCCCACACGTTGAGCGCAATATCTTCCAGCGTGGCCGAGGGCACTACCAGTGCCGCGCTGCGCCCCAGCGCGATGCGGCGATACCAGTTGCGCCGCGTCTTCAGCCGCTGCGCCTCGTCCTCGTTGAAGCCGTCCTCGTGATGGACCAGCGGCGGCAGCTTGAAGGCGTCTGCGAAGATGGTGTGCGCCATCGCCGCGTCGATCGCGCCCCAGTTGTAGGTGCAGATGAGATCGTAGCCGGCCATCGCCTCCGCCAGCTTCTTGAGCCGCCCGGGTGTGGGTTTGCCACTGAGCGAGGGAAACCGCGGCCAGCTGATGCGCGGCTTCTTGCCGATCCGGTGCGCTGCGCCGCGCTTTTCCAGGTCGCCAGAGACGATGGCGTGATCGACCTCCCGCCCCCAGGCGTTGATCAGTTGCACCGTTCGCAGTTCCTTGCCGCCTGCATCGAAGGTTGAATGCAGGTGGAGGATTTTGGGCACCTTGCCGGTCATGCCACTTGCGCCAGCAGATTGGCGACGGCGGCCTGTGCGACCGGCTCCTCGAACGTGGGAACGTGCCCCACGCCCGGTACGACGACGGCGGTGCAGCCGGGGATTTCCGCCACCATCCGCGCCTGCGTGGCAGCAGAGAGCAAGTCCGAACGCTCGCCGCGCAGCGACAGCACCGGGCGTCCCCCCAAAGCACCGAACACCGGCCACATGTCGACAGGCTCGGCAGGCGGAGGCGCGGAAAACGGTTCGGCGATGCGCATGTCGTAATCGAAGGCGATGCGTCCGCCGCCGCCCAGCGCCATCGTGCGCTTGGCCATGCGCAGCCAGTCCGCCATCACGTAGTCGGGATAGACGTCGCCGTTCGCCTCCTGCATGGCCCGCGCGGCGTGGACCCAGGTGGGAAAGCTGCGCCCCTGCCCGACGTAATCCCTTATCCGCTCCAGCCCCGCAGCCTCGATATCGGGCCCGATGTCGTTCAACACCACGGCGGCGAAGCGGGATGCATCCTGTGCCGCCAGCAGCGCGGTCACGATCCCGCCGAGAGAGGTGCCCACGGCCACCACCCGGCCAAGCCCCGCCTGGTCGAACAGGGCGGCCACGTCAGCGGCGTATTGCAGCGGCGCGTAGGTGGCGGAATCCTTGGCATATTCGCTTTCGCCCCGCCCGCGCAGATCGACGCAGACGAGACGCCATTCACCGGCAAAGGCATGGGCTAGCGGTTCGAAGTCGCGCGCGTTGCGGGTCAGGCCGGGAATGCACAGCAACGCCGGGCGGTCCTCCCGCCCCTCTCCCGCCACAGCAGGATAGTCGCGATAGTGCAGCGTCAGCCCGTCGTCGCTCTGCCATGTGCCGGTGGTAAAGGCGGGTTCGCCCAAGACAACGTCCTTTGCTTTTGCAGGCCCGGCTTGCCCCGGGCGCTGGCGAGGGCCACTAATGGTGCCATGCGAAGCGAACCGCAACCTGCCGAATATCGTGCCGACCCGAAAATTCGCGAGGTGGCGGGCTTCCTCGCCGACCGGGTGGAGGCGGCGCGCTTTCCCAGGACCGAGCTGCGGTTTCGCAATCGCCGGTGGGACAAGGCCGTGGGTCTCGGCGACCTCACCGATGCGCAATGGCTGGCGCATTTCGGGCGGTTCGAGCCATTGCCCGGCAATCTCGAACAGCCGCTGGCGCTGCGTTACCACGGGCACCAGTTCCGCGTGTATAACCCGGACCTGGGCGACGGACGCGGGTTCCTGTTCGCCCAGCTGCGCGACGTCGATGACCGGCTGCTCGATCTGGGCACAAAGGGCAGCGGCACGACGCCGTGGAGCCGCACCGCCGACGGGCGCCTGACGCTGAAAGGTGGCGTGCGCGAAATCCTGGCGACCGAGATGCTCGAGGCCCTGGGCGTCAACACTTCCAGGACGTTCTCCATCGTCGAAACGGGTGAAGACCTGGTGCGCGGCGACGAGCCATCGCCCACGCGATCGGCAGTCATGGTGCGCCTGTCCCACGGCCACATCCGCATCGGCAGTTTCCAGCGGCTGATGGCCCTTGGCGAACACGACGATCTCGCGCGCCTCGTCGATTACTGCCTCGCCATCTATCCCGGACCCGTGCCGCCTGCCGACGCGCCGGGCCGCGACGAGCCTGCCGTCGTCCTGCTGCACCAGGCGGTCGAGCGCCTCGCCGATCTTGCCGCAAGCTACATGGTCGCAGGCTTCGTCCACGGCGTGTTGAACACCGACAACCTCAACATCACGGGTGAAAGTTTCGATTACGGGCCGTGGCGTTTCCTGCCGCAGTGGGACCCGCAGTTCACCGCCGCCTATTTCGATCACCAGGGTCTCTACGCCTTCGGTCGCCAGCCGGAAGCGATTCGCTGGAACCTGGGCCAGCTCGCCATCGCGCTGCGCCCGCTGGTGCCGGAGGATGCAGGAGCCGAATCGCTGATCGCCGCGCTCGACCGCTTCGGTCCGCTCTACGCCGGCGCCATGACGCGGCGGTTCTGCTGGCGGCTGGGGGTGCAAAGCCGGGGCATGGATGCCGACGTGCATCTTGTCGAAACGGCGGAGAAAACCATGCGGGAGGGCGGCCTGTCGCCCGACGCTTTCTTCTACCGCCATCGGGGTGGCCGCGCTGCCCACGGGGCCTTGCAGGACGCGCTGACCGATTTCACCCCGCTCGATGCTGCCCACCCCTACTGGGCCGAAAATGCGCCCCAGTCCATGCTGGTGGACGAGGTCGAGACCATCTGGGACGCCATCGCCACGCGCGACGATTGGGAACCGCTCGCCGCCAAGATCGCTGCCGTCAGGCGGATGGGGGAAGCGCTCGGTGTTCCGCCGCATCCACAAGGTCATAACCATGACTCTTAACGGTGGCTTTGCGCCGCCGCGCGACTGGCGTAGAGGCGCAGGGGCATGACACAGACAGAGAGCGATTAACCCTTGCCGGCAGCCCAGCAACTGATCTCCCATGAACCTGCGACAGGCGCGGAACTGTGGCGCGGCGCCCACGGCAACGTGGACGAGGTCGTGGCCCGCGCCCGCCTCGCCTGGCCCGGCTGGGCCGCGCAGTCGCTCGCCAACCGCATCGAGCTCGTCCGCCGCTTCGCCAACGAAGTGCGCAAGGACCAGGAAGCCTTCGCCGAACTGATCGCGCGCGAAACCGGCAAGCCGATGTGGGAAGCGCGCACCGAGGTCGAGGCGGTGATCGCCAAGGTTGAGATTTCCGTCCGCGCCTTTGCCGAACGCACCGGGCAGCGAAAGCTGGACAGCGCGTTGCAGGGCACGGCGGCGCTGCGCCACAAACCGCACGGCGTGATGGCCGTCCTCGGCCCCTACAACTTCCCCGCGCACCTGCCCAACGGCCACATGATCCCCGCGCTTATCGCGGGCAATGCGGTCATCCTCAAGCCGAGCGAAAAGACCCCGGCGGTGGGCGAGAAGCTGGTGCAGCTGTTCAACCGCTGCGGCATCCCCGAAGGCGTGGTGCAATTGCTGATCGGCGGGCCGGATGAGGGCAAGGCCATTGTCGCGCACCCTGACATCAACGGCGTGCTTTTCACCGGCAGCGCGCAGGTGGGCATCGCCATCAACCGCAAGCTGGCGACCGATCCGGGCAAGATCGTCGCGCTGGAAATGGGCGGCAACAACCCCATCGTCGTGTGGGATACGCCCAAGGTGGCGGACGCCGCCGCGCTGATCGTGCAGAGCGCCTTTACCACCGCCGGCCAGCGATGCACCGCGGCGCGCCGGCTGATCCTCAATTCCAGGATGTACGACGAGGTGATCGCGGAGACCAAGCGCCTGGCCGATCGCATCATCGTGGGGGCGCCGTTCGACGAGCCCGCACCGTTCATGGGCCCGGTGATCGACAACCGCGTGGCCGACCAGTTGACCGAAAGTTTCGTCTACCTGCTTTCAAACGGCGGCCGCGCGATCAAGCACATGCGCCGCCCCGACGATTCGCTGCCCTTCGTCAGCCCGGCGATCATCGACACCACGGCGATGAAGGAACGGCCGGATGTCGAACTGTTCGGCCCATTGCTGCAGGTGATCCGCGTCGACGATTTCGACGAGGCAATTGCCGAGGCCAACGCCACGCGCTTCGGCCTTTCAGCCTCCCTGATCGGCGGAACGCCGCAGCAGTACAATCGCTTCTGGGCCAACGTGCGCGCCGGCATCGTCAACTGGAACCGGCCGACGAATGGCGCAAGCTCCGCCGCGCCGTTCGGCGGCGTCGGTTATTCCGGCAACCACCGCCCCGCCGCCTTCTACGCCGCCGATTACTGCGCCTATCCCGTCACCAGCACCGAGATGGAACAGCCGCGTGCCAGCGTTGGGGTCGGGTTCAAGGACGCCTAGCTGCCAAACGTACAAGGCCCCCGAACCGTGAGGTCCGGGGGCCTTGGCGCGGCCCTCATCAACACGACCCGTGAAGGCCGCGCAACCGGCGTATTCCAACAGGGAAGAACACGACCGGAACTCGTATCTCTCTTACCGGAGATCGAGAGTGGTATACCGCGCGCCGGCTGAATGGACCGCAACTTGCACCCATGCTTGTCGTTCAGGGAACGGGAGCCTAGCGGGCGTGCAATGACCGACATCCCTATCACCCGCCGGCGCGCGCTGGCCCTGGCACTGGGCACCCATGCGATCTGGGGCGCCATGCCGATCTACCTGATGCTGGTGAAGACGGTCCCGCCGCTGGAATACATCGCCTGGCGCACGCTGTTCACCCTGCCGATCTGCCTCGTCTTCGCGTGGTATCTCGCGCGCGGAAATGAATTGCGCGCCACGTTGACCAGCGGGCGCACCATGCGCACGCTCGTGGCCAGCGCCAGCGCGATAGCCGTCAACTGGTATGTCTATGTCTGGGCTATCCAGACCGATCACGTCTACGCCGCCAGCCTGGGCTATTACATCCTGCCGCTCGTGATGATGCTGATGGGCCTGGTCTTCCTGGGCGAGAAACTCAGCCGCTGGCAGACCGTCGCCGTCGCGCTTGCGGCGCTGGGCGTGGCGGCTCTGGCGGCGGGGGCCCTCACCACATTGTGGGTCAGCATGACGCTGGGCCTGTCGTTCGGTATCTATGGCCTGCTGCGCAAGACCGTGGCCGCCGGGCCGCTGACCGGGCTGGCCGTCGAATCGATGATCCTCGCACCGCTCGCCGCCGGTTATCTCGCCTGGGCGGGCACGCGCGGCGATGGCCTTGCGATCGGGCGCGATGGCTGGGAGACATTCGGCATCGTCATGGGCGGGCCGATGACCGCCGTGCCGCTGCTGATGTTCGCCACCGCCACCCGCGCGCTGCCCTATACGGTGATCGGGTTCCTGCAGTTCGCTTCGCCGACGATCATCTTCATCCTTGGCCTCACGTTCTTCGGCGAAGAATTGAAGCCCGCGCAGCTCGCCTGCTTCGTCGCCATCTGGATTGCCGCCAGCATCTTCACCTGGGACTTGCTGCGTGGATCGCGCCGCGCCCGGCAGGCCCTGCCCGTTACGCCCTGATCCCGTTAATCCCTGATCCCCTTAATCCCTGAACCGCCAGCCGAGCGTCTCGCCGGCGTGGAAGGGCACCAGGTCAGCATCCCCCGCCCGGATGACCTCGGGCACGGGGCAATCCACACGCTCCAGCGCGACCGTCGCCTCGTTCACCGGCAGGCCGTAAAAGGCGGGGCCATGCAGGCTGGCAAAACCCTCGAACCGATCGAGCGCACCCTCCGCCTCGAACACCGCGAGGTAGCTTTCCAGCGCATGGGGCGCGTTGAAGATGCCTGCGCAACCGCAGACGCTTTCCTTGGCTTCGCGCGCGTGGGGCGCCGAATCGGTGCCGAGGTAGAACTTGGCACTACCGCCGGTGGCTGCGCGGCGCAGAGCCAGCCGGTGCTTCTCGCGCTTGGCGACGGGCAGGCAATAGGCGTGCGGGCGAATGCCGCCGACCAGCATGGCGTTGCGGTTGATGTGCAGGTGCTGCGGAGTGATCGTGGCGGCGACGTTGGCACCGGCGCCTTCAACGAACTGCACGCCCTCTTCGCTGGTCAGATGCTCGAACACGACCTTTAGCGTCGGCAACTCCGCCAGCAGCGGGGCCAGCACCTGGTCGATGAACACCGCCTCGCGGTCGAACACGTCGACGTGCGCGTCGGTCACCTCGCCGTGGACGCACAGCACCATGCCGATTGTGGCCATCGTCTCCAGCACGGCACGGATATTGGCGACATCCGTCACCCCGCTTGCGGAATTGGTGGTGGCGCCTGCGGGATAGAGCTTGGCCGCGGTGAACACGCCGCTTTCGAATCCGCGGCGCACCTCGGCAGGATCGGTCCGGTCGGTGAGGTAGCAGGTCATCAGCGGTTCGAACGCGATGCCGTCGGGCACCGCGGCGAGGATGCGCTGGCGATAGGCCTCGGCCATGGCCACGTCGGTCACCGGAGGCGAGAGGTTGGGCATCACGATGGCGCGGGCGAACTGGCGCGCGGTGTAGGGCACCACGCCCGCCAGCATGGCGCCGTCGCGCAGGTGAACGTGCCAGTCGTCGGGACGGCGGATGGTAAGGGTTTCGCTCATGCCTTTGCCTATGGCGAAGGGCCCCCTATCTGTCACCCATGACAATCGGACCCCTGACCAGTCGCGCCGTGGTGCGTGTTTCCCCGGCAGCCGAGGGGGAGGACGCTGCCGGTTTCCTGCAAGGCTTGCTCACCAACGACGTGGGTGGGCGTGATGCCGCGGGGGGGCCGATCTATGCCGGGCTGCTGACGCCACAGGGCAAGGCCCTGTTCGACATGATCGTCTGGTATGACGGGCCGGATGTGCTGCTCGATTGCGAGGCGGAAGCGGCGCAGGACCTGGCGAAGCGGCTGTCGCTCTACCGCCTGCGGCGCAAGCTGACGATCGCCGTCGACCCGGCCATGGGCGTTGCGTGGAGCGATGCGGCGGCAGAAGGCTTCGCGCCCGACCCTCGCCTGCCTGCACTGGGCTTTCGCCGCATCGGCGCGGTGCTCGACGCCCCTGCGGTGGACGACGCCTGCCGCGCCCATCGCCTTTCGCACGGAGTCGCCGAAGGGCGCGAGGAACTGGGCGACGTGCTGTGGCTGGAAACCAATGCCGCCGAACTGAACGGGGTCAGCTTCACCAAGGGCTGCTATATCGGGCAGGAAAATACCGCGCGGATGAACTGGCGCAGCAAGGTCAACCGGCGCCTGATTGTCGTGCCGCTCGAACGGTCGGTCGAGAAGCGGCGCAAGACGGCGTACGGCGAAATCGGACTGGCCGTCGATCACTTGCGGGTGGAGGATATTCCGGCTGACCTCGTGCCGGAATGGATGACGCTGGAGAAGCCCGACCCTACCCCGTAGCGCCGTAAGCCTGGTCGAAGGCCGACACCAGCATCGCCTCCGCCCGGTCGCGCATCACCGAGCGTTCGACCGCGAGCGATTCGGCCAGCTGTTCCCCCAGCAGCGCATCGCCCAGCGCCATCAGCACCAGCGTGAACGTGGTTTCGTGCATGGCGCGGCCCCTGTCGGCGGCGCACTCTTCGGGCAAAAGGTCGTCAACGAGTGCGTGGATCGTCTCCACGATGGGGTCGAGCGCATCTTCGTTGCCTGATGCCAGCATCCAGCTCGCCAGCGCCCCGCCGCCTTCGCGTCCGAAGGCATCGAAGGTCAGATCCACCACCTCGCGCGGACTGCCGATGCCCGCGCGGGTCGCACGCACCGCGTCGGCGATGGAATCGCACACCGCCTGGGCGAGATGCCGCGCCAGATCCTTCTGCAGACCGCTCGCGCTGCCGAAATGATGCAGCAGGTTGGCATGGGTCCGCCCCACCCGGCCTGCCACGGCCTTTAGCGTCACCGCCTGGGGCCCGGCTTCAATCAACAGCGCGCGCGCCGCGACCAGCGCAGCCGAGCGGCTTTCCTGCGGGCTCAGGCGCTTCCTTATTGACATCAGTGTAAGTTGATCCCACCTTGCGACACGGACTGACAGCAACTCCAAGGTTTGCACTATGACCGCACAACCCAACTGGCAAGCAACCCCCACCCGCTCCGCCCCGGCCTCGAGCGGAGGCGCCCTGACAATCCGCGACCTGCGCTTTTCCCGTGAACACGATCGCACGCATGCCGGCGACCCCGTGGCCGCCGCCTGGTTTGCCTCGCTTTCCGCCAGTTTCCCGCGCGGAGAGGCCATGTTCATCGAGGCGGTAAAGGCTTTCCGCGAGGATGCGCCCCCCGAACTCGCTGCCGAGATTCGCGCCTTCATCCGCCAGGAGGTGAACCACACCCGCGAGCATCTCGCGTTCAATCGCGCGGTGGCCGCGGCAGGATACGACATGCGCGAGATCGACGAGAGCGTGAACCGGCTGGTCGATCTGGCCCTGTCGCGCCCGCCTATCGTGCAGCTCGCCGTCACCATCGCGCTCGAACATTTCACCGCCGTCTTTGCCCACGAATTCCTCGAAGACCCGACCTCGCTTGCCACGGGCGGGATCGGCGATCCGGCGATGTGGGCCTGGCATTCGGTGGAGGAGATCGAGCACAAGGGAGTCGCCTACGATACCTGGCTCAACGCGACGCGCGACTGGAGCGCCGGCAAGCGCTGGCGCGTGCGTTGCCTGCTGATGCTGGTCGTCAGCCGACGGTTTCTTTTCAACCGGTCCAGCGATGCGTTGAAGCTGATGGCGCAGGACGGCATCACCGGATGGCGCGCGCGCTGGCGGCTGGCGAAGTATCTGATCGGCAAGCCCGGCATCCTGCGCAAGATCTTCCCCGCCTGGCTCGGCTATTTCCGCCCCGGCTTTCACCCGTGGGACCATGACGACCGCCACCTGATCGCCGCGTGGGAGCGGGAGCAGGCAGCGGTCGCCTAGAAAAGCGCGGCGCCGCCCGCGGTCAGGCGGCGCTGCGCCACTCGCGTGGCGCCGGTTGGTCTTCGAGATCGCAGGCGAATTCCACCAGAGCGGCGTCCTCTCCGCGCGCCTCGCTGTGCCGCCGCGCGACGGTGCCGGTCGGCACGAAGCCGACCTTTCGCAGCACGCTGCCCGAGCGCGGATTGTCGGCGAAATGCCCCGCCACCAGGCGACGATGGCCGATCATGCGCGCAAGGTCGAGCAGTGCGGCGGCGGCCTCCGTAGCGAAGCCCTGCCCCCACCACCTGCGCCCGATCCAGTAGCCGATCTCCACCTCCGCACCCTGGCGGCCAAAGCCGGCACTGCCGATCACCCCCTGGCCGGGCAGATGGAGGAGGAAATGCGGTGCCTTGGGATCCTGCGGCATCGTGACGAAGGCCTCCGCCTCCGCCAGCCCGTAGGGCCACGGCGCGCGGGCAAGGTTGCGCACGATTTCGGGTTCGGCGATGAGGTGGGCCACGGCGGGCGCATCCTCGATCCAGGCGGGACGCAGGAACAGTCGCTGGGTACGCATGAACATGGGATCACTCCTTCGATGCCGGCCACGCGCCTCCAGTGCAGGGCCGACGTTGCAGAACGAAGGAAGGAGAACAAAAAAAAGGAGACGGGGCGGCCCCATCTCCTTCCTGCTTTTCCGGATTGTCTATGCTCCGGAAGGGGCCATCCCGGTGGATGACCCCGTTATCGGATCATCCGGTTATTCGGCAGCTTCCGCCATGACGTCTACGGAGACGTACTTGCGGCTTTGCTTGCCGTCATGGAAACGCACGCGGCCGGCTTCGAGCGCGAACAGCGTGTGGTCCTTGCCCATCCCGACATTGGTGCCCGGATAGAACTTGGTACCGCGCTGGCGCACGATGATGTTGCCGGGAATCACTTCCTCGCTGCCGAACTTCTTCACACCGAGGCGACGGCCGGCCGAATCACGACCGTTACGCGACGAACCGCCTGCTTTCTTGTGTGCCATCTTGTCTTACTCCGTATGTCCGCGCCCATCGGGTGGGCTGGCGGATTAATCCTGGTCGGCCGAGTCGGTGGCCGGCTTCTTCGTGGCGGCAGCCTTCTTGGGCGCCGCTTTCTTCGCCTTGGGCGCAGCGGTCTCTTCCGAGGTATCCTTCACCGGAGCGTCCGCCTTCTTGGCGACCTTCTTCGGCGCGGCTTCCGCGGCAGGAACGCTGCTCGCCTGCGACGCATCGTCCGACTTGGCAGCGGTAGCCTGCTTCGGCGCGGCCTTCTTCTGCTCGTCACCCACGCCAACGATCCGCAGCAGGGTCATCTGCTGGCGATGGCCAGCCTTGCGGCGATAGTTGTGGCGGCGCTTCTTCTTGAAGACGATCACCTTTTCGCTCTTGGCCTGGGCGATGATCTCTGCCGAGACGACGACCTTCGCCGCGTCCGCGATATCGTCCCCGTTGCCGGCGAGCAGAACGTCGCCCAGCGTGATCGTGTCACCGGCGTCACCCGCCAGTTTCTCGACCGCGATCTTGTCTCCTTCGGCGACGCGATACTGCTTGCCGCCCGTGCGCACTACTGCGAACATGGTCCTGTCAACCTGTCTATCTGGTGTTCTCGCCGTGGGCCACGCCCCCGGCAACAACAAAAAGGGCGCCCAAGGGGCACCGGAAAGAGCGCAGCCGTTAGGCCAGCTGTGCCGGGCTGTCAACCTTCGGACGCGCCGATTTCGCGGCAAATGTGCGCTGGAAAGCCGTTGTGCCACATAGTAGGGCAATGGCGTGACGATGCAACCACGCCAGCTGCCGATCCTCGCCGCTTCGCTGCTGCTGGGTGCCTGTGCCAGTTCGTCGGCGGGTGACTATCCCTCGCTGGCGATTCGGGATGCCGAAAGGGCCGCCGGCACCTTTGCGGTCGAGCCCTACGTGCCTGTCTATCCCGCCCCTGCCACAGTTGCCAGCGCCGAAGACTTCGCCCGCCAGGCCCGTGCCGCACACAACGCATTTCTCGCCGCCCTGCCCGCCGCCCGCAGCCGGGTGAACGCCGCGCGCGGCGGCGGGGTGGGGAGCGAGGCGTGGTCCGTCGCTCAGGTCGCCGTTGCCACGCTCGAACGGCATCGCGGGCAGGCCATGGTTGCGCTGGCCGAACTTGATCGCATCTACACCGCTGCTGGCGCAGAGGGGCAGGAGACCGACGCGGTGCAGGGCCTGCGGGGTCCGATCGAGACTTTGGTCGCGGAAGAGAACGCCGTGATCGCCCAGCTGCTGTCGGCGCTTAGATAAAACGGGACGTTAACCCCAGCGCGACAGGTCCGCATGGTCAGCGTCGCGCGGCTCGATCCAGTGCCAGCCGTCCGCCCGCCGCTCCCGCTTCCAGAACCAGCTTGCGGACTTCAGGTGATCCATCGCGAAATCGACCGCCTCTATGGCGTCGCGGCGGTGGCGGGCAGCGGCGGCGACCAGCACGATGGGTGCGCCCGGGCGCATCACTCCGTGGCGATGATGGATCAGCAGGCCGTCGAGCTGCCAGCGCAGCGCAACCCGGTCCGCCAGCGCCTCCATCCCGGGCAGGGTCATGCGCGGATAGGCCTTGAGTTCAAGGACCTTCACGTCTGCATCGGGGCGCACCTTGCCGACGAAACTGGCGATTCCGCCAGCTTCCGGATGTGCCTTGGCAAACAGGCCGAGTGCCTTGCCGGGGGAGAAGCCACGGTCCAGCAGCTGGATATCGCGCAAAATCTCAGCCCCCGCTGACGGGCGGCAGCAGCGCAACCTCCGCGCCGTCCGCCGCCTGCAGCATGGCCTTGTCCGCCAGCAGAGCGCCATCCACCGCCACGCGCACCTTGTCGCCCGCCACCTCGGCGGCCAGCGCGGGCGGCAGGCTGGCGACCAGCGTCGCCCAGTCGAGCGGCGCGGGAAGGGCCTGTTCGGGCGCCCCGGCAAGGTCCGCCAGCCGCCCGAGAAATACCAGGGTGACGCTCATCCGCCGGTAACCGACATGTGCCGCGGCTGCGCTGGCAGAGCGCCACGGGCGTGGGCGAAATGGTGACGTTCCGGCTTGATCCGCATGGCGGTGTCCAGCGCATCGGCCAGCAGTGCATCGGGCGTGTCGGAACGCAGCGCGGCGCGCAGGTCCACCTGTTCCGCCCCGCCGAGGCAGGCGTAAAGCTGCCCGGTCGCCGTCACGCGGATGCGGTTGCAGCTGGCGCAGAAATTGTTGGTGAGCGGCGTGATGAAGCCGAGCCGCCCGCCCGTCTCCTCCACCCGCACATAGCGCGCCGGGCCGCCGGTATCGTCCGGCAGATCGGCAAGCGTGAATCGCTCTTCCAGCCGGTCGCGCACGGCTGGCAGCGGCAGGTAATGATCGACCCGCTCGCCATCCACCTCGCCCAGCGGCATGACCTCGATCAGCGTCATGTCGTGCCCGTTCGCGTGCGCCCATTCGACGAGGTAGGGGATTTCCGCCTCGTTCAGCCCCTTGAGCGCGACCGTATTGATCTTCACCTTCAGCCCGATGGCGCTGGCTGCGGCGATGCCGCGCAGCACCTGCACCAGCCGGTCACGGCGGCTCAGGGTCTCGAACAGGGCGGCGTCCATCGTATCCAGGCTGACGTTGACGCGCCTCACGCCCGCGTCGAGCAGCGGCCCCGCAAATTCCGCCAGCCGGGTGCCGTTGGTGGTGAGCGTGAGTTCCTCCAGCCCGCCATGGCCGGCCGGACCCAGCGTGCGCCCGAGCGCCTGCACCAGTTCGATCACGTCGCGCCGCACCAGCGGCTCACCCCCGGTCAGGCGGATCTTGGTGATGCCCCGGTCGATGAAGGCGAGCGCGAGGCGATGAAGCTCCTCCAGGCTGAGGACTTCCTTCTTGGGCAGGAACTGCATCCGTTCCGGCATGCAGTACGAACAGCGCAGGTCGCAGCGGTCGGTGACCGACAGCCGCAGGTAGGAAATGCGGCGGTCGAAGGCATCGACGAGGGGTTTGGCACAGGACATCGTCAACCAAGCTAGGCGTTCGAGCCGGCAACTTCCAGCACTTGTCCGGTAACCCCGGGTGCGCGGGCGAGATAGTCCATCACTTCGTTCGCGCCTGTCTGCCCATTCGCCCCACTGCCTGCGACCACGCCGTTCACCCGGCGCGGCGCGGCCTCGCGGGCCAGTTCCTCGATCATCGCCTTGCGCCAGCTTGCATGGGTGTGGTCGGCAGTTGCGAACAGGACGATGACGTCATCGGTCGCCGCGCGCGCCATTGCCAGTCGATCGCGCCCGAATTGCGCCGCCGCATCGAGCGGGGCTGCGGCCAGCTGCCGCGCATCGACGACAGTAAAGCTCACCTGCGTTCGCGCGTTAGTGTGATGCCGATGCTCTCCCCCGCCTCGCTCAGCGCCAGCTTGACGATCTTAACGCGCACTTCCTCCACCCGCCGGTCCTGCAGGAACAGCGTTTCGCACACGTGGTCGGCCACGGCCTCGATCAGCTTGTAATGCGTGTCGCCCAGGGCATCGGAGCAGGCGAACTTCAGGTCCATGTAGTTCTTGCTCTGATCGAGCGGAGACTCGGCATCGAAGAAACGCGGCGCCTTCAGCCTGACCCGCACGGTGAAGCGCAGCGGCTGCGGCTTGCCCGTCTCTTCCGAATAGATGCCTGTGTGGACGTCGTGTTCGAAGTCGGCGAGCTCGAGATAGAGGCTGTCTCCCATGCCGCGCGACCCTAGCGCCGCGGCGCGGCTTGGCAAGCGCCGGGGCAGGCCCTAAGCCACGGGCACACGAACGGGGATCCGCCAGCATGACCGATAACACTTTTGCACTCCCCGCCGCCGCCATCCCCTCGCGGCGTCAACCTGCATGGAGCTGGCGCATCGGCGTCTTCGCGCTCGGTGGCGCGGTCCTCGCGGTGTTGATCGCCGGACTGATGCTGACGCTGGCGCGCTTCGACGTGATCGACAAGCTGACGGGTTTCGGCTGGTATGTGAAATCCAATTATATTGGTCTCGCCAGCGCACTTGTCGGGCTGATCGCGGTTGTCTGGGCCTCGGCACGCAAGACGCCGGGGCGGCTCGCGGGTGCGGTGGCCCTGGTGATCGGGTTGGGCATGGCGGGCGTATTCTACGCTATGGTGATGGCGCCGGCGCAGGCCGCGCCGTTCATGCACGACGTGACCACAGACGTCGCCGACCCGCCGCAATTCACCGCGCTGCCCCTGCGCGAGGACAACCTCGACCAGTACGACGGCGACATCGAGGCTTGGCGCGCCATGCACCGCGAAGGCTATCCCGACATCCAGCCGATCATCGTCAATCTACCGCCCGCCGAAGTGCTTGCCCGCGCACGTGCGATGGCCGAGGATCGCGGCTGGGACGTCGCCGCCTACGATTCCGCCAGCGGTCACATGGAAGCGACTGCCAATGCCGGATACTTGCGGTTCCGCGATGACGTTATCGTGGAGGCGACCCCGATTGCCGATGGCTCGACGCGCGTCGACATGCGTTCGGTTAGCCGCGTCGGCGGCAGCGACCTTGGTTACAACGCGGCGCGCATCCGTGAATTCCTGATCGACCTCAGCCGCGCGGGCTAGGCGCGGCGCCACCGGGCGAAGATGGCGGTGGGAAGAAGCCTGCCGCCCTCCCCTTCCTCGCGCACGGCCAGTTCGCCATGCTCGATGGTGCCGGGCAGGTCTGCCAGCGCCTCGGCCAGCAGGCCGCCGATGGCGAGCGAGCTCATGCGAACGGCATAGACGGTGAGGAACAGGAACCGGCTGTCGGCATCGAGCAGCTGGCGGCAATCGGCGATCAGCGGGGGAAGCCCTTCCTCCAGTCGCCAGACCTCGCCGCCCGGCCCGCGCCCGAACTTGGGCGGATCGAGGATGATGCCGTCATAGCGCCGCCCGCGCCGCACTTCGCGCGCGGCAAACTTGGCGGCGTCGTCCACCAGCCAGCGGATCGGGCGGTCGGCCATATCGGACAGGGCAGCGTTCTCGCGTGCCTGGGCGACCGACTTCTTGCTCGCATCGACGTGGGTGACCGTGCCGCCCTGCGACAGGGCGAGACTGCCGACGCCGGTATAACCGAACAGGTTGAGTGTCTGCGCCGCGTCCATTCCGGCAAGCTGGCCGCGCATCCATTCCCACACCGGCGCCATGTCGGGAAAGAACCCCAGATGCCTAAACGGCGTGCATTGCGCGGTAAAACGGGCCTCGTTCCACGCCATTGGCCAGCCCTCGGGTGGCACGTCGCGAAGGAATTGCCAGCGCCCGCCGCCGTCCTCGTCGCTGCCGGGCACGAATTCGCCGTGCGCCTGCCACTCGCCATCGGGCAAGCGCGGCTGCCACATGGCCTGCGGTTCGGGGCGAATGAAGCGAAAGGGGCCGTAACGCTCGAGCTTGCGGCCGTTGCCGCTGTCGATGAGGCCATAGTCGGCCCACGCCTCGCCCGCCATGACGAGGGGCAGTTCGGCAAGGTCAGCCACAGGACGGCTCCGCGCTGGTCGCTTGTCTCACGAGCGGGGCCTCGCCCGCTGGGCCACGTAGTCGCGCACCGCGTCGTAATTGCCGGGCAGGCGGTCGTAGGACTCCGCCCGCTCGAACAGGTTGCCGGCGCGCGCGGGTAGATCAGGCCGCACGCCGATGGCGCGTTCCACGGCCTCGGGAAACTTCGCCGGGTGGGCGGTGGCCAGGGTGACGACGGGCACGTCTTCCAGCGCGGAGCCGAGGTCTGTCCCCAGCGCCGCGCTCAGGCCGATGGCGGTGTGCGGGTCGATCACCTGGCCGGTGTGCTCCCATGCCCAGCGCATGGCATTGCCGGTCTGATCGGCGTCGGCCCGGAAACTGGCGAACAGTCCCCGCGCGGCCAGGCTCTGCGATTCGAGCAGGCGCATGGCGCGTGTCGCCTCGAACCCGCGCATCTGATCGGCCAGCGCCGCGCCATCGCGGCCGCCCCCCGAATCGGTCAGGTCGAACAGCAAACGCTCGAAATTGGAACTGACCTGGATGTCCATGCTTGGCGCGTCTGTCGGCGTGACGGTACCGGCGGAATAATCGCCCGCAGACAGCGCGCGGTGGAGAATGTCGTTGATGTTGGTGGCCACGATCAGGCGCGCGACCGGCAGCCCCATCTGCGCGGCGACGTAGCCTGCGAAGACATCTCCGAAATTGCCGGTCGGCACACTGAAGGCCACCTTGCGATCAGGCGCACCCAGCTGCACCGCGGCGTAAAAGTAATAGACCACCTGTGCCATCAGCCGCGCCCAGTTGATCGAATTGACCGCGCCGATGGCGAAGCGATCCGTCATGCTGCGATCGGCGAACATTCGCTTCACCATGGCCTGCGCGTCATCGAAGCTGCCGCTGATGGCGATGTTGTGGACATTGGGCGCGTCCACCGTGGTCATCTGCCGGCGCTGGACGTCGCTCACCTTGCCGTCCGGGTGGAGCATGAAGACGTCGACCCGTTCCAGCCCTGCCACCGCGCGGATCGCGGCGCTGCCGGTGTCGCCGCTGGTCGCCCCGACGATGGTGAGATTGCCCCCGCGCCGGGCGAGAAAGGTTTCGAACAGCCGCCCCAGCAATTGCAGGGCTATGTCCTTGAAGGCGAGCGTCGGCCCGTGGAACAGTTCGAGCAGCCAGTGGCGATGATCGAGCTGCACCAGCGGCGTGACGGCGGCATGGCCGAAGCTGCCGTAGACCTCTTCGCAGATGCGGCCGAGTTCGTCTTCGCTCAAGCTGTCACCGATGAACGGCCGCATGACCTGCTGCGCGACCGCCCAGTAGGGCTTGCCGCGCACGTCGCGAATTTCCGCTTCGGATATGCGCGGCCACGCCTCTGGCACATAGAGCCCGCCGTCGGACGCCAGGCCCGCCAGCGTCACGCCTTCGAAATCGAGCGCCGGGGCGCTGCCGCGGGTGGAAATGTAACGCATCGCGCGCCGGACTAGCGAGGCGCCTTGCGACGGGCAAGCAAGCTGTGCTTTTCGCGCAGGAACCCTCAGTTCCGGCCCTGCCAGCGGCGGCGCAGGGCCAGCCAGTAGATGACCAGAGCGGTCAGGGCGAAGAAGAACCACTGCCCGGCATAGGCGAGATGGTTGTTGGGCAAGGCATTGGGATCAGGCTGCGCCGAGGGTGCGAGGCCCGCGAGCCCGCGTTCCGACACGATCTTGTACCCCTCCCCCAACAACGCCAGCCTGCCGACGATCTCGCCGCCAGCGAACCGCGGCTGTTGCGGAGCGCGCGACCAGCCAATCTCTCCCGTGATCAGCGCGGCGCTAAGCTGCCCGCCGGCATCACTGCCGGCAAACGTGCCGCACTCGTAGCGGTGGACATATCCGCTCTGCCCGTTCGCGTTCCGCCCCGCCACGGCGGTCCAGTTTTGCGGCGAAGAGCAATCGTATCGGACCCGGCGATAGGCGGCCTGCGATGGCTCGACCTGCGCCAGGTCGCGCGCCTCGGTATCGGCGGCGTTGCGGGCGAAAGTGGCGAGAAGCGCCTCCTTTTCCTCGAGCCGCCCGAGCTGCCAGAACCCCAACGCCACCATCGTCGCGGCAGCGGCGATGACGACGATCGTCGCGACGATGGGTATGCGCCGCGTCATTCGCCCTTGTCTCCGCCAGGCAGATCGCCGCCAGGCCAATTACCGCCATGCCGGTGCTCCGCAGCACCCTGCCGGTATTCCGCCGCCAGCAGCCATGCCTTGGTCACGCGCAAAAGTGCCATCACGCCGGCCACGGTCAGCGGCACCCACAACAGAACGTGGAGCCACCACGGCGGCTCAAACCGCAGTTGCAACCAGATGGCGAGGCCGACCACAATGGTGCCAACGATGAGCGTGAGGAAGGCCGCCGGCCCGTCGCCCACGTTGAAGCGGGAATAGTCCAGGCCGCAGGCGGCACAGCGATCGGCGAACCGCGCATAGCCCGCAAACAGGGTCCGCGCGCCGCACCGTGGGCACAGACCAAGAAGGGCGACCTCCCGCATCGGGGGCCGCCCCTCTGATTGCGCCGGTCGCGGCGTCCGATCGTCCGTCACGCCAGACCCTAGTGGATTTCGGCGCCCCAACCGCCCCACACGTATACGACGATGAACAGGAACAGCCATACCACGTCGACGAAGTGCCAGTACCAGGCCGCCGCCTCGAAACCGAAATGCTGGCGCGGGGTGAAGTGGCCCTTGTAGGTGCGGAACAGGCACACGGCAAGGAAGATGGTGCCGACCAGCACGTGGAAGCCGTGGAAGCCCGTCGCCATGTAAAAGGCGCTGGAATAGGTGTTGCCGCCGAAATCGAACGGGGCGTGCGCATATTCGTAGACCTGGATGCAGCTGAACAACGCGCCCAGCAGGATCGTCAGCCACAGGCCTTTCTTGAGACCTTCGCGGTCGCCGTGGATCAGTGAGTGATGCGCCCAGGTCACCGTGGTGCCCGATGTCAGCAGGATGATCGTGTTGAGCAGCGGCAGGCTGAACGGATCGATCACCGCCTCGATGCCGGCGGGCGGGAATTCGCCGCCCACCACCTCTGACAGGGTGCTGGGGAACAGCGCGAAGTCGAAGAAGCTCCAGAACCAGCCGACGAAGAACATCACTTCCGATGCGATGAACAGGATCATGCCGTAACGCATGTGCAACTGCACCACCGGCGTGTGATCGCCGCGCTGCGCTTCCTTCGTAATGTTGGTGAACCAGGCGAAGAAAGTGGCGATCAGGCCAACGAAGCCCAGGCCCGTGATGACATGCCACAGGCTGTCGCCGAAGAAGTCCTGGTGCATCCAGGTGACCAGGCCGCCGAGAAACAGCAGCGCCGACATCGAGCCGATGAACGGCCAGATATCGGGAGCGAGAATGTGGTAATCGTGGTTCTTGGCGCCGGCCATCTGTCTCTTCCTGAGCCTTGATTTGTGGTTGCCCTTAACCCCGCCACGCGCGCGGGTCCAGAGCCTTGGATGGGTTACTGCGCGGCCTCTCCGGGCTTGCGGTGAAAGGTGTAGGACAAGGTGATCTGCTCCACCCCGGCCATGTCGGGATCGTCCAGCACCGCGGGGTCGACGTAATAGAGCACCGGCATGCGCACTTCCTGCCCCGGCTGCAGCACCTGTTCGGTGAAACAGAAACACTGGATCTTCTTGAAGTGGATGCCCGCCTGCGCCGGCTCCACGTTGAAGGTGGCGGTGCCGGTGATCGGGACGCTGGAATTGTTGCGGGCAATGTAGGTCGCCATGTCCCGCTGGCCCACCGGCACACGGTCGGTCACCTGCACTGGTTCAAAGGTCCACGGCATGTCGCGCGCGGTGTTGGCGTCGAAGCGGATCGAGTAGCTGACCCCGCCCGCGCTGGCGGCCTGCTGGGCGGCGAGATCGGCATCGCTCTGGGTGGCGACCTGGGTGGTCCCGCCAAACCCGGTCACCTGGCAGAACAGGCGATAAAGCGGCACCGAGGCGAACCCCAGTCCCAGCATCGCGAGCGCGCCGAAAAACGCCCACAGCATGGTGCGGCGGTTGCGGGCTTCGAGGGTGATCGCGGCCATCAGTCGCCCATCCTGACAATGGTGATCGCGTAGAACAGGATCACGAAGCCGAACAATAGGGCGGCAAGCACCAGGTTGCGCGCGCGGCGACGGCGGGTGATTTCGGTTTGTTCTTCAGGAGTCATGCAAGCACCATGCGATCGACCACCAGCGCGGCGAACAGCGCGAAGAGGTACAGGATAGAAAAGGCGAACAGCCGCTTTTCAGGCCGCATCGTATCGTCGGGGCGTGTCTGGCGCAGACCGACCTGGATGCTGAGCGCGAGGAACACGGCGCTGAGAACCAGTGCCGCCACGCCGTAGATCGCCCCGGTGCCGCCGACGAACCACGGGCTCGCCGCGAGCGGCAGCAGCAGTGCCGCGTAGGCGAGGATCTGCCGCCGGGTCGAACGCTCGCCCGCGACCACCGGCATCATGGGGATGCCTGCCTTGGCGTAATCGGTCTTCACGAACAGCGCGAGCGCCCAGAAATGCGGCGGCGTCCACATGAAGATGATCGCGAACAGCAGGACCGGCATCAGCGTGATCTCGCCGGTAACCGCGATCCAGCCGATCAGCGGCGGAAAGGCCCCGGCCCCGCCGCCGATGACGATGTTCTGCGGCGTGCGCGGCTTCAGCCATATGGTATAGATCACGGCATAATAGATGATGCTCAGGGCCAGCACGATGGCGGCCAGCCAGTGGATGGCCAGGCCCATCACGCCGACCGACACGCCCGAAAGCAGCAGGCCGAAGTCACGCGCATCCTGCCGCCGCAACCGGCCGGCGGGAAGCGGGCGGGCGGCGGTCCGCTTCATCTTGGCGTCGATATCGGCTTCCCACCACTGGTTCAGTGCCGCTGCCCCGCCAGCGCCCAGTGCAATGCACAGGATGGCGGTGAAGCCGAGCACCGGGTGGATGGCGCCCGGCGCGGCAAGCAGGCCGCAGAGGCCCGTGAACACCACCAGCGTCATCACCCGCGGCTTCGTCAGCGCGAAGAAATCGCGCCACTCGGCGGGCAGTTGCGCTGGGATCGGGGTGGCGGTTGCGGTCATCATCCTGTTCTCATGGGCAAAGGGGCGCTCCGTTCCCGGCGCGCCCCTCCCCTGTATCCATTCGTGGGCGAGGGCCCGGTTGCCTAGGTGTGGACCGGCTTTTCGCCGATGTGGTCGTAGTGCGAGTGGTGATCCTCGATCACCGGCAGCGTCTCGAACTGGTGGAACGGCGGCGGGCTGGTCAGGCTCCATTCCAGCGTCGTCGCGCCTTCGCCCCAGTAGTTGCCCGGCGCTTTCTTGCCGGCGAACAGGGCGTAGGCGGTGTTCACGAAGAACACGACCATCGAGATCGCCATGATCACGTAGCCCCAGCTGGCGATGTGGTTCCAGTATTCGTAGGCCGCCGTGTAATCGGGATAGCGGCGCGCCATGCCCTGCAGACCGAGGAAGTGCATCGGGAAGAAGATCACGTTCACGCCGATGAAGAACAGCCAGAAGTGCACGTGGGCAAGGAATTCGCTGTGCCAGCGGCCGAACATCTTGGGGAACCAGTAGTACCAGCCGGCGAACAGGCTGAACACCGCACCCATCGACAGCACATAGTGGAAGTGCGCCACTACGTAGTAGGTGTCGTGCATGTTGTCGTCGATGCCGCCGTTGGCGAGCACCACGCCGGTAACGCCGCCCACGGTGAACAGGAAGATGAAGCCCAGCGCCCAGACCATCGGCGACTTGAACTCGATCGAGCCGCCCCACATGGTCGCGATCCAGCTGAAGATCTTCACGCCCGTGGGCACCGCGATCACCATCGTGGCAGCGGTGAAGTACATCTTCGTGTTCACGTCCAGGCCAACGGTGTACATGTGGTGCGCCCACACGACGAACCCGACCACGCCGATCGCTACCATGGCGTAGGCCATGCCGAGATAGCCGAACACCGGCTTGCGGCTGAAGGTCGCCACGATCTGGCTGATCATGCCGAAGCCCGGCAGGATCATGATGTAGACTTCCGGGTGACCGAAGAACCAGAACAGGTGCTGGTAGAGGACGGGGTCGCCGCCGCCATCGGGGTTGAAGAAGGTGGTGCCGAAGTTGCGGTCGGTCAGCAGCATGGTGATCGCCGCGGCAAGCACCGGCAGCGCCAGCAGCAGCAGGAAGGCGGTGACCAGCACCGACCACACGAACAGCGGCATCTTGTGCAGCGTCATGCCCGGTGCGCGCATGTTGAAGATGGTGGTGATGAAGTTGGTCGCACCCAGGATCGAACCCGCGCCGGCAAGGTGCAGCGAGAAGATCGCGAAGTCCACCGCCGGACCCGCGCTGCCCTTGGTAGAAAGCGGGGCATAGACCGTCCAGCCCGTGCCCGCACCGTTGCCCGCAGGCGAACCGGGCACGAAGGCGCTGGCCATCAAGGACAGGAAGCCCGCCACCGTCAGCCAGAACGAGATGTTGTTCATGCGCGGGAAGGCCATGTCCGGCGCGCCGATCATCAGCGGCACGAACCAGTTGCCAAAGCCGCCGATCATGGCCGGCATGACCATGAAGAACACCATGATCAGGCCGTGCGCGGTAATCAGCACGTTCCACATGTGGCCCTGCTGATCGATCGTGGTGCCATCGCCGCCCATGAACTGGACGACCTGGCCCATGACCTGGATACCCGGTTCCGCCAGCTCCCAGCGCATCAGGCCGGACACCGCGCCGCCGATGATCCCCGCGAAGATCGCGAAGATCAGGTAGAGCGTGCCGATGTCCTTGTGGTTGGTCGACATGAACCAGCGCGCAAAGAACCCCGGCATGTGATCGTGATGATCGTCATGCACGTGGTCGGCATCGTGGTGGGCGGTAAAACCGTCGGCGGTGGTGGCCATGTTCTTCTCGGACCTTGCTGTCTTACGTCTTGTCTAAATCAGGCGTCGTGTGTGGATCAGGCGGCTTCGGCTTCGGCGGCCGCGACTTCTGCGTTCTCTTCCTCGGCGGCCGGGGCATCCTGCGCGGCGGCATCGTTTGCCGGAACAGCAGCAGCGGCAGCGGCTTCCTGCGCGGCAGCGGCACGAACCTGCTCGCGCGTCATGCCACCCGGCTGGGTCTGAACCCAGGCGTTGTAATCCTCCAGGCTGCGCGCCTCGATCGCGATCGGCATGTAGCCGTGACGCGCGCCGCACAGTTCCATGCACTGGCCGTAGTAGATGCCGGGCCGGTCGATCGTCAGCATCATCTCGTTGATGCGGCCGGGCACGGCGTCGAGCTTGAACCACAGCGAGGGGATACCGAACGAGTGGATCACGTCCGCGCCAAAGGTCTGGATGCGCAGCGGCACGCCGACGGGAACCACCATGCGGTTGTCCACGGCCAGCTGGTGCGGCTCACCAGCGGTCAGGGCCTCTTCCTCGTCGAGCATGTTCGAAATCACCTCGAACCCGCCGTTGTCGAGGTATTCGTAGCCCCAATACCACTGATACCCGTTGGCCTTGATGGTGATGGCGTTCTCGGGCGGCGATTCGTACTGACGCGCCAGCAGGGTGATGGAAGGCACGGCGATGCCGACCAGGATCAGCACCGGCAGCACCGTCCAGATCACCTCGATCAGCGTGTTGTGACTGGTCTTCGACGGCACCTGGTTGGCGCGCTTGTTGTAGCGGAACACCACCCACATGAGCAGGAACAGCACGAACACGCTGATCGCGGTGATGAGCGGCATCAGGATCGCATCGTGCATCCACAGGCCGAAGCGGCCATTTTCGGAATGCTGTTCCTGGAAACCGAAGGCGCCGCTTTCCGGCTGGCCCACG
This sequence comes from Aurantiacibacter arachoides, assembly GCF_009827335.1. Classification (GTDB taxonomy): domain Bacteria; phylum Pseudomonadota; class Alphaproteobacteria; order Sphingomonadales; family Sphingomonadaceae; genus Alteraurantiacibacter; species Alteraurantiacibacter arachoides. Next base: position 1,845,453 of record NZ_WTYH01000001.1, read on the forward strand.
ATCATGTCCGCACCGAAATGCTGGAAGGCCGATCCGGCGTCCGCCTCGTCACCGATCACGGTCTCGCCGTCTGCGACGCTGCGGTTCTCTGTCGCCTGCGGATTGGTATCGGACGCCGCGGACAGGTCGGTGTTCGGCGAATCCGTCACTTCGGCCACGTCAGGCGCGGCAGCGGTTTGCGCGAAGCCCGCCTGGGGCAGCGAAACGAAGGCAAGGGCGGCCAGCAACAGCGCCAGGAGGTGCAGCTTGGTGCGAGCGAGAGCGCCGAAATTCATTGCGTTTGGCTTTCCATCTTTCATGCGGGCAACGGGTGCGCGGTGGCCGGAAAGTGGCCGCGTCCGGCGCGCCTATACGCGCGCTTGCCCCATGCCTCAAGCGCCACTAGGGACTTTTTTCCCGGCGGGTCAAGCGGGCCAAAGGCCATGCCCCGCCCACGCATCGAAAGGCCGCGGCACCTTATCATGACGCAGGACGAGATACTCGGCGAATTTCGCGCCAGCGAGGCCCTGCTGGAAGGCCACTTCAGGCTCTCCAGCGGGCGGCACTCGGGCCATTATCTGCAGTGTGCGCGGGTGCTGATGAACCCCCGGCGCGCCGCGCGGCTGGCCGAAGCGCTGGCCGCCAGGCTGCCCGCCGCCATCCGCGACAGGCTCGATTGCGTCGTCAGCCCGGCGATGGGCGGCATCATCATCGGCCACGAGATGGGCCGCGCGCTGGATCTCGACGCCATGTTCCTCGAACGGCCCGAAGGCGAATTCCACCTGCGCCGCGGCTTCGCCCTGCCTGCCGGCGCAAAGGTGCTGATGGTGGAAGACGTCGTCACCACCGGCCTCAGTTCGCGCGAGGCCATCGCCGCCGTCGCGCGCGAAGGCGGCGAGGTGCTGGCCGAAGTCGCCCTGGTCGATCGCAGCGGCGGCGCGGCAGACCTCGGGGTGCCGTTCTTCCCGCTGATCGCCATCGATTTCCCGACCTATGCCGAGGACGAGGTACCCGCCGACCTTGCGGCCCTGCCGGTTACCAAGCCGGGGAGCCGCAAGTAAGGTGAGCAACTACCTTCGCCTCGGCGTCAACATCGACCATGTCGCCACCATCCGCAACGCGCGCGGCGGCGATCATCCCGATCCGGTGCGCGCGGCGCAGATCGTGGCGGCCTGTGGCGGCGACGGCATCACCGCCCACCTGCGCGAGGATCGCCGGCACATCCGCGACGACGATCTGAAGCGCATCCAAGATGCGACCGACCTGCCGCTCAACCTGGAAATGGCGGCAACGCCGGAAATGCTCGCCATCGCGCTTGCCCACCGGCCCCATGCCGCCTGCATCGTGCCCGAAAAGCGCGAGGAGCGCACGACCGAGGGCGGGCTGGACGCGGCGGGACTGCACAATCATCTTACCTCGATCGTCGGGCCGTTGCAGGATGCCGGCATCCGCGTAAGCCTGTTCATCGAGGCAAGCGAGCGGCAGCTCGATGCCGCGCTGCGGCTCGGCGCGCCGGTGGTGGAGTTCCACACCGGCGAATATGCCCACGCCGGGGCGGGCGGCGATCCGGAGCGCGTCGCACGCGAATTGCAGCGCATCGCCGATATGGCCGCCCTTGCCACGAAGAACGGTATTGAACCGCACGCCGGACACGGCCTGACCTACGACAACGTCCAGCCCATCGCCGCCATCCCGCAACTGGCTGAACTCAACATCGGCCATTACCTCATCGGCGAAGCGATCTTCGACGGGCTGGAACCGGCGGTGCTGAAGATGCGCGAATTGATGGACCTGGCACGGTGATGGCAGCGACGTGATCATCGGCCTCGGCTCCGACCTGTGCAACATCGAACGCATCGCCGCTTCGCTGGAGCGGTGGGGCGATCGCTTTCGCCAGCGCAGCTTCACCGACGTGGAGAACGCCAAGGCTGCGCGGCGTCCGCATACCCAGGCCGGCACCTACGCCAAGCGCTTCGCCGCCAAGGAGGCGTTCTCCAAGGCCGTGGGGACCGGCTTCAAGCGCGGCGTGTTCATGAAGGACATCGGCGTGGTCAACGCCGCTTCGGGCGCCCCCACCCTCGCGCTGACGGGCGGCGCGGCCGCGCGGCTTGCGGAAATCACGCCGCCCGGCCATGAGGCGCGCATCCACCTGACGCTGACCGACGATCACCCCTGGGCGCAGGCCTTCGTGATCATCGAGGCAATTCCCAAGGCCTGAATTTCTCCCGATGAGCGACGACAAGGACAGACCCGTCAACTGGTGGGCCGAACTGCGCGGGCTGGCGGCGATGCTGCTGGCCGTGCTGGCGTTCCATACGTTCGTCGCCAAACCGTTCTACATCCCCAGCGCCAGCATGGTGCCAAACCTGCTGGTGGGGGACCGGCTGGTGGTATCGAAATATCCCTACGGCTGGTCGTGGGTCTCGGCGAGCTTTCACATCCTGCCGCGTGACGACTGGCGCGTCGCCCCGGCCACGCCCGAATACGGCGACGTCGTAATCGTCGTCCCGCCTGACCGGGCGGAGGATTACATCAAGCGGGTGATCGGGCTGCCGGGCGATACCGTGGCGATGGTGGGCGGGCGGATCATCCTGAACGGCCAGCCGGTGCAGCAGGCGATCGAGCCCCCGGTGCGCATCCCGGCCGAGAACGACAACCTGTGCGACGGGTTCGAGTGCCTCTATTACTTCGAACCCTACCGAGTCACGCTGGAGGACGGAACACAGGTGTTCGAGCCGCCGACCTATCGCGAAACGCTGCCCAACGGCGCAAGCTACCTGATAATCGACCACGTCGAGGACACGCCCTACGACAATTTCGCGCCGGTGACCGTGCCCGAAGGCCATGTGTTCCTGCTGGGCGACAACCGCGATCATTCGTCCGACAGCCGCGCCCCGGCGCGCCCGCTGGGACAGGGCCTGGGCGGGCCGGTGCCGCTGTCCAGCGTGGGCGGCCGCGCCGAGTTCATCACCTTTTCGCTCGATGGCACGTCCGGCTATAACCCGCTGACATGGTGGGGAGCCTTGCGTCCGGACCGCGCTTGGCGCAGCTTGCGACCGGAACTTCGGGGAGAACGACGGCCATGAGCGACGGTAGTGTGGAACAGGATGGCGAACCCATCCACGACGAGGACGTCGGCGCCAGTCCGACGCACATCGCCAGCCCCAAATTGCGCTTCGAGGCCTGGCGGGCCGTGGTCTGGACAAGCGTCGTCGGCCTGATCGTCCTGTCGATCTATATTGCCGACAGCCTGCTGGTGATTTTCGGCGCGCTGGTCTTTGCTGCCATGATCGACGGTGGATCGCGCCTGCTGGGCCGCTTCCTCCCCGTCGGACGCGGGCTGCGCATCGGCATCGTCCTGCTGCTGGCGACGGGTTTCCTGCTCTGGCTGGGCTATTTCACCGGATCGCAGGTATCCCAGCAGGCGGCCGAATTCCCCAGCATCGTCAACGAACAGGTCGGGCGCGCCATCGCCTGGTTGCGCAGCAAGGGCTTCGTCATCAGCCAGGGTGACATCCAGAATATCGTCGGCCAGTTCGCGAGCGGAGCCGGTGCCGTCACCCGGGCCATCGGCGGCGTTTTCGGTGGACTGGCGACGCTGCTGATCGTCGTGGTCGTGGGCATCTATGTTGCGCTGGAGCCCCGCCTGTACGAGCGCGGCGTTGCCTGGATGCTGCCCGAGGACAACCGCAACCGGTTCTACGATACTGCCAGCAAGATGGCCTATACCATGCGCCGCCTGATGGCCGGGCGCCTGGTCGGCATGATCTTCGAAGGCTTTTTCACCTATTTCGCCCTGCTCGGTTACGGCCTGGTCACCGGCGAATACATTCCCATGGCGGCGCTGCTGGCGATCCTGACCGGGCTGCTCGCCTTCGTTCCCAACGTGGGCGCGGTGGTCTCGGGCGTTCTGATGGTGCTGGTCGGCTTTTCCGGCGGCGCGCAAATGGGCGTCTACACCATCGTCGTCTACCTCGTGGTGCAGAACATCGACGGTTACATCATCGTGCCGATGATCGCGAGGAAGACGGTAGACCTGGCACCCGCACTGGTGCTGGCCTTCCAGCTGATCATGGGGATCCTGTTCGGCATCCTCGGCCTGTTCCTGGCCGATCCGCTGCTGGCCATGATCAAGGTCGCCCTGGAACAGCGGTCCAAGGCCAATCACAAGGAAGACAAGGCCGCCGGGCACGAACCCGGCAGCCACCCTGCACCGGAGGCAAGCCCTGCGTAAGTTCCTCTATATCATCACCTTTCTCATCCTGCTGGTCGCGGCGGGGCTGTTTGCCCTGCGCATCTGGAGCGACGAGCTGACCGAGATCGCGCTGGTGCCGGATACCGAGTTCGTCGAGCAGGACCCGCTCGAACAGAACGCCTATCAGGATCCGGACATGTGGTTCAGCCGCCCCGGCAAGGGTGTCGCCAACGATCCCGCGCGCTGGCAGCCGGCCCTGGCTGATGCCGAGGATGCGGAAACGCCGATGGCCTCGGCCAGTGCCATGCCGTTGGCGCCGGGCACCGTGGGCAGCACGGCCGGCCCTGCGACAGGTTTGCCAGCGGAGGCGCCGGCGAGCGGCGAGCCGCCGCGCTTTGCCGTGTTCTTCGTCCACCCGACCAGCTTCTACGACAGCCGCGCCTGGAACGCCTCGCTTGCCGACACGGACTCACAGGCCCGCGCCCGGCTGATGGTGCGCGGCATGGCAAGCGCGTTCAACCAGGCCAGCGAGATCTGGGTGCCGCGCTATCGCCAGGCGACCTTCGGCGCGTTCATCACGGTCGATCCCGCCGGCACGCAGGCCATCGACGCCGCCTATCGCGACATCGCGCAGGCATTCGATTTCTTCATCGATTCGGTTCCGGCAGACATGCCCATCGTCCTCGTCGGGCACAGCCAGGGGGCTTACCACGTCACCCGCCTGTTGCAGGACAAGGTGGCCGGCACGCCGCTGCAGGCGCGCGTGGCAATGGCCTATCCGATCGGCTGGCCCATATCGATCGAGCACGATCTGCCCAGCCTTGGCCTGCCTGGCTGCGCCACCCCCGACCAGGCAGGCTGCGTGTTCTCCTACGCCAGCTTTGCCGAGCCTGCGGAACCCGGCCAGTTCCTGCGCCGCTACGCCGAACTGCCCGGCATGGACGGTCAAGCCCGCGGCGAGAGCCCGATCCTGTGCGTCAACCCCATCACCGGGACCTTGAACGGCACTGCGACTGCCGCCAGCAACCTCGGCACGCTGGTGCCCGATGACGAGCTGACGACCGGCGAACTGGTGACCAGCGCAGTCGGCGCGCGGTGTGCCGACAACGGCCTGCTGCTGATCGGCGATCCGCCCGACTTGGGCCGCTACGTGCTGCCCGGCAACAATTACCACGTCTATGACATTCCGCTGTTCTGGGCCAATCTGCAGGCGGACGTCGCCCGCCGGGTGCGCGCCTGGGCTGGCACCACCGCCACCACGGGGCAAGGCCCATCGCCGCGCTCGTAACCGAAAACGCGATCGAATATCGTGACGCATTGCCCGACGGCGGCATGCTCATGGGGCTCGATCTCGGCAGCAAGACCATCGGCGTTGCCACGTGCGATGCCGGGTGGGCCTTTGCCACCGCGGGCAAGACACTGACCCGCGGCAAGTTCGCCCGTGACCTCGCCGTGATCGAGGACATGGTGCGAACGCGCGGCGTGGCCGGCATCGTCATCGGTCTGCCGCTCAACATGGATGGGTCCGCCGGGCCGCGTGCCCAGGCCAGCCGCGCCTTTGCCCGCAACCTTGCCGTGCTGGACCTGCCCGTGCTGCTGTGGGACGAGCGGTGGTCCACGGCCAGCGCGGAGCGTGACATGATCGCGCAGGATTTCTCCCGCGCCCGCCGCGCCGAGCGGATAGACAGCCACGCCGCCGCCGTCATCCTGCAGGGGGCGATAGACCGGCTGACGGGGGGCCTGTTCTGAGCCGCTCAGACGCGACGCAAAACGACGACGACGCCGTTGCCGGGCAGAGGGTCCGCCGGCCACGCCAAGCGCACCGCATCGGCCCGTGCCCGATCGAGGATCGCGCGGGGAATGGCGGGATCAGCGACCACCGCATCGGCCGTTCCCAGAAGCCGCGCCTGCCGCAGCGTGAGGTCGTCGGGATCGTCGCTGGCGATGTCAAAGGTGTGGACCTGCCGGGTCTGCCGGTCGTCCGCGCCGGCGAGCCAGTCGTCGATGCGCCGCTCTCCGCCCTCCCTCAGCGTGTCGAGCGGGCCGCCTGCGCCAAGTGCGGCGTCGATCGCGGCGCGGCGTGCGGCGGGCGCGGGAAACCGGGCGCGGATCGCAGCGCGCGCGGCGTTCAGCCCTTCGGCCAGCGCGCCAAGATCGGCTGGCAGCAGCGCCTCCAGTCGCAAGCGCAACTGCTTCGCCAGGCCCGCGGAGGCGCCGCCGGTGCCCACTGCCACCAGCACCGGGTCACGATCGAGCACGCTGGGCGTGGTAAAATCGCACAGTTCGGGCCGGTCGACGACATTGACCAGCAGTCCGGCGCAGCGCAGGCGGACCGCGTCGGCCTCGGCCGCGGCGGGATCGTCGTGCGCCACGAAGGCGATCCGCGCGCCTTCGTCCACCCCGCGCGCGAGGTCGGTGATGATCGCCCCGCCGGCGCGTTCGACCAGCCGTCGTTTCGCATCCGCCGCTGCCCCCTTGCCCAGCACCAGCACCGGATGGCCGGCGATCTGGTGGAACAGCGGCAGCGACTTCATCGGCGCGTCAGGAAATCAGGCACGCGCTCGGCATCGGCGATGGCTGCGGGCAGGATACGCTCCGCAACGACGGCGTAATCCGCCCCGTCGACCATCACTTCGGCCACGAAACCGCGGGAATTGTAGCTGCTCGCCATGGTCGCGCCATAGGCGCCGGCGGTGCGGAACACCGCCAGATCGCCTGCGACCAGCGCGTCGGTCTGGCGGTCCGTGGCAAAGGTGTCGCCGGTTTCGCAAATGGGGCCGACGATGTTGCCCGTCATCCGCTCTCCCGAGGGGCGCACCGCATCGAAATCGTGCCAAGCCCCGTACAGCGCCGGACGCGCCAGGTCGTTCATGGCCGCATCGACGATCACGAAGGGGTGGTTCAGCCCGCGCTTGACGCGGATGACGCGGGTCAGCAGCACACCGGCGTTCCCGGCTATCACGCGCCCCGGTTCGAACATGACGGTCACGTCCCAGCCCCGCGTCACGCGGGCGACCATGGCGCCGTATGCGTGCGGCGTGGGCAGCACCTCGCCGCTGCGGTAGGGCACGCCCAGCCCTCCGCCCAGGTCCATGTGCGTGATCGTGTGGCCCGCGCCGCGCAGTTCGCGCAGCATCGCGCCGAGTTTGCCGAACGCCTGTTCCAGCGGATCGAGGTCGGACAGCTGGCTGCCGATATGCACCGCCAGACCGCGAAGATCGAGGCCCGGCAATTGCGACAGCTCGGCAAACAGCGCGGGCGCGTGGCTGATCGGCACGCCGAACTTGTTGTCCGCCTTGCCGGTGGAAATCTTGTCGTGCGTGCCGGCATCGACATCCGGATTCACCCGCAGCGCGCACCGCGCCACGACACCGCGCGCCGCCGCTATGGCAGCAAGCTCCCGGCCTTCCTCGCCCGATTCGATGTTGAACTGGCCGATGCCCGCATCGAGGCCCTGCGCCAGCTCGGCCGCGGTCTTGCCCACGCCGGAAAACACGATGTCGTGCGCCGCCATGCCGGCTGCCAGCGCCCGCGCCAGCTCTCCGCCAGAGACGACGTCCGCGCCGTAGCCCTCGTTCGCCAGCAGCCGCAGCACGGCGAGATTGGGATTGGCCTTGACGGCGAATGCGAGGTGCGGCGGGCGGTCCAGCCCGGACAGGGCATCGCGAAAAACGCGCGCGTGCCGTTCGAACGTGGCGCGCGAATAGACGTAGACGGGCGTGCCCACCTCATCGGCTATGCGCGATAGCGGGACGTCCTCGGCGTGCAGTTCGCCGTCGATCAGGCGGAAATGATCCACTCAGCGTTCCGGCGGCAGGTCGAAGGGATCGTCCTCGCGCTCTTCACTCTCGCGCCGCAGTTCCACGCTGCGTTCGGGTGCGGCCTGCGGGTCGAGCGCGAGGAGGTCGTTGGCGTCCAGCGGAGTGCTGGCGCCGTAAGGCGGCTGGGGCAGCGCCTCGCCCGCGGCGGGTTCGAGGTCGGCTTTCTGGCCGCAGGCGGAAAGCAGCAGCAAGGCGGCGATGGTCGCGGCGGAAGTGGCGGCGGTTCGTTTCATTCGCTTATTCCCAGAAGGTCGCGCGCCTCGGCGACGCGGGCCCGGACCTCGTCCGGCGCGGTGCCGCCGTGCGAGCGTCGCGCGGCGACCGAAGCTTCCACGCTGAGCGCCTTGTACACGCGTTCGTCGATCCGCGCATCGATCGCCTGCAAATCCTTGAGCGGCAAGGCATCGAGCGCCACGCCGCGCTTCTCCGCCAGCTTCACCGCGGCGCCGGTGATGTGGTGCGCCTCGCGAAAGGGAACGTCGGCGGCGCGCACCAGCCAGTCGGCAAGGTCGGTGGCCGTGGCATAGCCAAGCTCGGCCGCCTCGCGCATCCGGTCGGTCATGAAGCTTGCGCCTTCGACCATGCCGGTCATCGCCGCCACGCACAGCTGGAGCAGGCCAGCGGCCTCGAAAACGGGCGGCTTGTCGTCCTGCATGTCCTTTGAATAGGCCAGCGGCAGGCCCTTCATCGTCACCATCAGCGCCACCTGGCAGCCGACGATCCGCCCCGCATGGCCGCGCACCAGTTCGGCGGCGTCGGGATTCTTCTTTTGCGGCATGATGGAGCTGCCGGTGGAAAGGGCATCGGGCAGGCGCACGAAACCGAACGGCTGGCTGGCCCAGATCACGAACTCTTCCGCCAGTCGCGACAGATGCAGCGCACAGGCACTGGCCGCCGCCAGGAAATCGAGCGCGAAATCGCGGTCGGACACCGCATCGAGGCTGTTGTCCGTCGGCCCGTCGAAGCCGAGCGCCTGCGCGGTCATCTCGCGGTCGATGGGAAAGCCCGTGCCCGCCAGCGCGGCGCTTCCCAGCGGGCAGCGATTCAGCCGCTCGCGGGCGTCCGTCAGGCGAGAAACGTCGCGCGCGGTCATCTCGTAATAGGCCATCAGATGGTGGCCCAGCGTCACCGGCTGCGCGGTTTGCAGATGGGTGAAGCCCGGCATGATGCTGGCGGCATGTTCGCCCGCACGGGTGACGAGCGCGCGCTGCAACCCGGCAAGGCCATGCAGCAGCTGGTCGATGGCATCGCGCACCCACAGGCGAAAATCGGTCGCCACCTGATCGTTGCGGCTGCGCGCCGTGTGCAGCCGGCCCGCGACCGGCCCGATCAGTTCGGCAAGGCGCGACTCGGTGGTCATGTGAATGTCCTCGAGGTCCCAGTCCTCGGGAACGCCATCCGCCTCGTATTCGGCGGCCACCCGGTCCAGCCCTTCGACGATCGCTTCGGCATCGGCGCTCGCCACAATGCCGCAGGCGCCCAGCATGGCGACGTGGGCCTTGCTGGCGGCGATGTCCTGTCGCCACAAAGCCTTGTCGAACGGGATACTGGCGTTGATCTCGCGCATTATGGCAGAGGGGCCGTCGGCAAACCTGCCGCCCCACATCGCATTGCCACCACCGGCACCGGAGTTCTGTTCCTTGGCCAACCTGCGCCTCTCGCTCATTGTCATCGCTCCGCTAGCAGCGGGCCTCGTCGCCGGGTGCGATATAAGGAGCGAGGACGCGGCGCAAGAAAACGCCGCCTCCGCCGGGGCAAGCGCAGCTATCGGCACGCCGTCGCTGGATGGCACGCTGGACGCGAGCTTCGCGGGCGAGGACATGCCCGAGGCGATGGTGCGCGATCCCGATGGCAACGAACTCGTCCTGTCGGAGCTGCGCGAGCCGGTCCTGCTCAACCTCTGGGCCACCTGGTGCGCGCCATGCGTCCACGAACTGCCGCTGCTGGACGACCTGGCGGGCGAAATGGCAGGGCAGGTTCGCGTGCTGACGATCAGCGAGGATTTGCAAGGCGCCCAAGTGGTGGAGCCGTTCTTCGAGGACCGCGGGTTCGCCAACCTGCCACGCTGGATGGACGAGGAAAACGTGCTCGCCTTTACCTACGGCGGCGGGCCGGTGTTGCCGCTGACGGTGCTCTACGATGCGCAGGGCAAGGAAGTGTGGCGGGTGATCGGCGCCTACGACTGGTCGAGCGAGGAGGCGCGTGCGGCAATCGTGGAGGGGCTGGCGGCCAGCCCGGCACCCGGCACACCGCCCGACACACCGCCCAGCGCGGAATAATCCGGCAGGGCCAGGCCGAGGCGCGGCAGGTTCGCCGCCGCAAGGCCAGCCACCAGCGTGGCCTTCAGCCGGGGTCCGGGCGGAACGCGCGATCCCGGGGCCATTACCAGGTCGCGCAACAGCGCCGGCCAGATCGAATCGGACTGGAACGGCGGCGTGAACGTCCTCGTCAGCCACTGGTAGAGCCGCACGTGACCCTGGCGCAGGGCGCGGTATCGGGCAAGCGCGGCAGCGAGGTCCGGCGTCTCCGCTATCGCCCTGCCAAGCGCCCACGCATCGAGAAGCGCCATGTTCGCCCCCTGCCCCAGTTGCGGGCTGGCCGCGTGCCACGCATCGCCGAGGTGGACGATCCGCTCGCCCGTGGGCTGGCGCGCGGTGCGGTGGGCGTAGCGGGCAAAGGTCAGGTGTTCTGGTGCGGCCAACTGGTCCATCACCGTCTCGCAGGCAGGCCACAGGGCGCAGACCTCTTCGCGGAAGGCCGCCATGCCGCGCTGGCGCCAGCGATCCAGCCGGTCCGCCCGCAGCGACCAGAAGAACGCCGCGCGCCCTCCCCCCACCGGCAGCAGGCCGACCATGCGGCTGGCGCGATCGTATCGCTGTTCCAGAAGCGTGGGCGAAAAGGCGCTGTCGCAAGGCCAGTCGACCGTGGCCCACAAGGCGCCGAACGGAAGCCATCCGCCGTTCTGCGGCACCAGCGGCGAGCCGACCCCCAACGCGTCTATCACAAGTTCGTGCGGCGGCGATCGCGTACTGTCGACAAAGGTCAGGCGGCGGGCCTCCCCGTCGATTACGCTCGCCGCGATTGCGCGCCCGGTCACGATCATCGCTCCGCTGGCGCGCGCCGCATCGAACAGCATGCCGAACAGGCTGGCGCGATGGATGCCGAGGCCGAACGCGTCGGGGACAGGCAGGTCGCTGTAGGCGGCTTCCAGCACCGGTTCACCGTGGGTGCCCCGGCCGAGCAGCGCATGGACCGGGGCGCCCAGCACCACCGCCCGATCCGCTAGGCCTAGCGCGGCGAGCACGGCCAGCCCGGTCGGCTGGATCATCAGGCCCGATCCTAGAGGACGCGGCGTTTCGAACCGATCGTAAAGGGTTACGCGGTGCCCCGCCCGCGCCAGCAACGTCGCGGCCGCAAGCCCGGCGATGCCGCATCCGGCAATGGCAATGTCGGCCACCTTTTACGTTTCCCCCTTTTGCCGCCCCTTCGGTTTCGCTAAGGCCCGCCCATACGGGGTCAAGCCCCGCGGTCTTTTGCAGGCCGGGCGGTTAGCTCAGTTGGTAGAGCATCTCGTTTACACCGAGAGGGTCGGCGGTTCGAGCCCGTCACCGCCCACCAGCGTTTCGCACACGAAACGCTCCTTTGCTGGGCTGGCCCGCGACCCTGTGAGCGACTAACGCTCACGCCATGACCGATACCTCCATCCTCGTCCTGGCCACCGGCGGCACCATTGCCGGGCAGGCCGGCTCCGCCACGCGGCGCGATTATCGCCCGGGTCAGATCGAGATCGCCGATTTTCTCGCCAGCTTTGCCGAACTGGGCGTCACGGCGCGGCTGGACGGGCGGCAGGTTGCCAACATCGATTCGGTCGACATCGGACCCGCGATCTGGCGCGATCTCCATTCCGCCTGCATTGGCGCGACGCGCGATCCGCAGTGCGGCGGGGTGATCGTCACCCACGGCACCGACAGCGCGGAGGAGACCGCCTTCCTGCTCGACCAGACGCTGCCGACTGCCAAGCCGGTGGTGCTGGTGGGAGCGATGCGGCCCGCCGATGCGGTGGGAAGCGACGGCCTCAGGAACTTTGCCAACGCCGTGCGGGTCGCCGCCGATCCACAGGCTGCCGGGCGCGGCGTGTTGCTTGTCATGGGCGACCAGGTCTTCGCGGCACGTGACGCGCGCAAGGCCCGCACCAGCGGGGCGAGCGCCTTTGCCGGGTTTCCGCGAGGGCCGATCGCGCTGGCCACGCCGGCCTCGCTCGACTGGCTGAGCCCCCCGTGGCGCGAAGACGAGGCGGCGCGGTTCGCCTTTCCCGATACATTCCCGCGCGTGCCGATCCTGCACGCCTACGCCGGGATGGACGCAGACGCGGTGCAGCGCGAACTGGCTGCCGGCGCGAAGGGGATCGTGCTGGCTGGCATGGGCAGCGGCAATGCGCCCGCGGCAGTGTTGGCGGCGCTGGCCGAAGCGGTGCGCCGCTGCGTGCCGGTGGTCCGCTCCACCCGCGTCGACGAGGGCCTGGTCGATCGCGAGCCGGAGGACGAGACCAACGGTTTCATCGCCGCGCGCGCGCTCGGCCCGGCAAAGGCGCGTGTGTTGCTGCAATTGCTGGTGGCAAGCGGCGTCAGCGACCCCGCCGCTGCGCAGGCGGCGTTCGATCGGCGGTAGCCATCAGGCGAAGGCCAGCGCGTCCTTGCCGACCTCGGCAAAATAGCGCGCCATCGCATCGGCTGCCTTGTCCGACAGCTCGATGAAGGCGCGGCGGCGGTCGGCGTCGTCCTCCACCCGCGTGAACAGGCCGGTATCCACCATCTGGCCGATCCAGCGCAGCGCCGTGGTCGGCGGCACGCCCGAGGCGATGCACAGCGACGTGACCGACACCCGCGTATGTTCCACCCGCGCGGCCGTGAGATCGAGCAGCATGTCCCAGGCCGGATCGGCGAACAGGTCGCCATCGAAGAACTTCGCCCGCGCCCGGCGGTGGGCCAGCACCTGGCGCACCAGCCGCGCATCGGGCAGCGGTGCCCTTGTCTGTCTGATATTGGGTTTGCGGATGAGTTCAGGCTCGGCACGCCAGCCATCGGACGGGCTTTCGAACCGGAACGCTCCACCCCCGCTACGCTGACCCCAGCCGCCACCTGCCGTATCGAGCTTGTCCAGCCGCTGGGCGATATGGCCGACCTGCTCGGTCAGACGCAGCAGCGTGAGCCGGTCATCCTCCGACAGTTCGCGCAACCGCAGGTTCGGCACTTCCGCAAGCGCCCTGCCCAGCGCGATCACCCGCTCTGCCCGCAAGGGATTCACCAAAATCTGCGATCGGCCCTGCGCGCAGCACCCGAATACCGTGTCGAGCGAATCCAGCGACGTCGAGACGATCAGCCGCGCGCCCGAGTGCGCGACACGTTCGTCTAGCCGCGTGAGGGCCGCCATTGCCGCGCCGTCGGGCCGGGGACAATCGACCAGCACGAGTTCACCCAGCGAGCGTGCATGGCCTGCCAGCAGTTCATCGAGCCCCCCGGTGTGCAGCAGGGTAAACCCCGCCTGGGCCACGTCGTCTTCCATATCCGCGCGCAGCAAGGCGCTGTCCGCAAATATGGATACGCCCAGCGGAATCCCCGCCGGATCGGCTGCCAGTTGATAGGCGAAATCCACCTGCGCCATTCGTGCTCTCCTGAGTCGCTCTTTGTCGAACAGGAGTAGAACAAAAAGGGTTCAAGTCAAGATCGTCAGTCCGCGAAGGGATCCCGCACCAGAATCGTGTCGTCGCGTTCCGGGCTGGTCGAGACGCTGGCCACCGGGCAGTCGATCAGTTCCTCGATCCGGCGGATGTACTTGATCGCCTGTGCCGGCAGATCGGCCCAGCTGCGCGCGCCCACGGTGGAGCCTTCCCAGCCGTCGATCTCCTCGTACACCGGCTCGCAGCGCGCCTGGTCCTGCGCGCTGGCGGGGAGGTAATCGAGAACCTCGTCCCCCAGCCGGTATCCGGTGCAGATGCGGATCGTCTCGAACCCGTCGAGGACATCGATCTTGGTCAGCGCCACGCCGGTCACGCCCGAAAGCGCGCAGGTCTGGCGCACCAGCACCGCGTCGAACCAGCCGCACCGCCGCTTGCGCGCGGTGACGGTGCCGAATTCGTGGCCGCGCTGGCCCAGCCGCTCACCGATCGCGTCTTCCAGCTCGGTGGGAAACGGGCCGCTGCCGACGCGGGTGGTGTAGGCCTTGACGATGCCCAGCACGAAGCCCGCCGCATTGGGGCCAAGGCCCGATCCGCTGGCGACCGTGCCGGACACTGTGTTGGAGCTGGTGACGAAGGGATATGTGCCGTGATCCACGTCCAGCAGCACGCCCTGTGCGCCTTCGAACAGGATCTTCGCGCCCGCCTTGCGCACCGCGTTCAGCCGCTTCCACACCGGCTGGGCATATTGCTGCACGAACGGCGCGATGGCGCGCAGCTCGGTGACCAGCGCTCCCCGGTCGACCGGCGGCTGGCCGAACCCGGCGCGCAAGGCATCGTGATGCGCGCACAGGCGATCGAGCTGCGGGGTAAGGTCGTCCAGATGCGCAAGGTCGCACACGCGGATGGCCCGGCGGCCCACCTTGTCCTCGTAGGCCGGGCCGATGCCGCGCCCGGTCGTGCCGATCTTGCCCGCGCCCGCCGCATTCTCGCGCAGCCCGTCAAGATCGCGGTGCAGCGGCAGGATCAGCGCGCAGTTGTCGGCCACGCCGAAGTTGTCCGGCGTGATGGAGACGCCCTGCGCTTCCAGCCGGGAGATCTCTGCCTGCAACGCCCACGGATCGAGCACGACGCCATTGCCGATCAGCGAAAGCGTGCCGGTAACGATGCCACTGGGCAGCAGGCTGAGCTTGTAGGTGGTATCGCCGACCACCAGCGTATGGCCGGCGTTGTGGCCGCCCTGGAAGCGCACGACGACATCGGCGCGGCTGGCCAGCCAGTCGACGATCTTGCCCTTGCCCTCGTCGCCCCACTGGGCCCCGATCACGGTGACGTTTGCCATTGCTGCCTTGCCCTTCGCGCGTGGAACCGAGCGCGCGTTAGGCGCTGGCGGGCGGGAGGGCAACCGTGGGCTACGCGCTTTGGTCCGGGCTGCGGATAGATCGCCGCGTTCGGCCGTTGGACGGGCAAAAGGAGACTCCGATGACCGACCAACCGACCCTCACCCTCAACGATGACCGGCAGATCCCCCAGCTGGGCTTTGGCACCTGGCAACTGGAGGGTGACACCGCCACCGATGCCGTCAAGGCCGCGCTCGACGTCGGCTATTGGCTGATCGACACCGCTTCCATCTACAAGAACGAGGAGCAGGTCGGCCGCGGCATCGGCGAATGGAGCGACATCTTCCTACAAACGAAGGTGTGGAACGACGACCAGGGATACGACGAGGCGCTGGCCGCCTTTGACGCCAGCCTTGCCCGGCTGGGCCGCGACTATGTCGACATGCTGCTGATCCACTGGCCCGTCCCTGGCGCAGGCAAGGCGGTGGACACGTGGAAGGCGCTGATCGAGGCGCGCGACCAGGGCAAGGCGAAGAGCATCGGCGTCAGCAATTTCCGCGAGGATGATCTCAAGGCGATCGTGGATGCCACCGGAGTCGTGCCTGCGCTCAACCAGATCGAACTGCACCCCGGCTTCCAGCAGCGCGAGCTGCGCCGCGTGCATGATGACATGGGCGTGATTACCCAGACCTGGTCACCGCTGGGCCAGGGCAAGGGGATCGACGGCGACGTCGTGAACCGCATCGCTGGTGACCTGGACGCGCCTGCCTCTGCCGTCATCCTCGCCTGGCATTTGCAGCATGGTCTGAACCCCCTGCCGCGATCGAGCAGCCGCAATCACATCGCCGAGAACTTTCGCGCGCTGGAGCTGACCTTGTCGGACGACCAGATGGCCGCGATCGATGCGCTCGACAGTGCGGACGGGCGCATGGGGCCCGATCCGTCTAGCTTCTGACGGGAACGGGTTCCGTCCGTTCGAGGCGGTGCGAGCAGCCCAGCCGCGCCGCCTCGTCCTGATCGGACAGGGCGGCGACCGTGCGCCAGCCTTGCCCGCGCAGCCGTGCCGCCGCGTCGCGGTCGTGATCCGGCGGCAGGAACAGCCGGCGACCCAGATCCTCGTCGGCCTTTACCGCCTCCACCAGTTCCTCGGGATAGAGCGAAAAGCCGGTGGCGACCTCGCCTTCATTCCCCATCGAACCGGCACCGATCCGGTAGGTGCCGCCCCGCCCCAGCGCACCGCGCACGCCCTCGGCATAAAGCGTGAAGCCCAGCCAGCTCTGGTAGGCAAAGCCATGGCGCTCGCTGGGATCGAGGGTGAGGCGCGCGCGCCCTCGCACCCGGTCGGCAATCTGCCTGAGCCCGGCAATCCGGCTGTCGAGCGCGCCGGCGCCGTCGATCGCGCTCAGCCGCTCGATCGCCTCGTCGAACGGGCCGGACGCATGGATCAGCGGCAGGTAGGCCGCGCCGCCCGCGTCCACCAGCCCGCCCGCGTCCTTGGCGTCGAGCTCGCGCCGCACGGCCACGCGGGTGGCGGTGTCCAGTGGCAGCGGCCCGTCGGCCAGCGTGTCGACCAGGTCGGGCAGCGTGAAATCGACCGAGATTCCCTTCGCGCCAGCCGCCTCCAGCGCCTCTATGGCCACCTCGACCAGTTCGCCCGCCGCAGCCACGCTGTCAGCCCCGACGAGTTCCGCGCCCACCTGCAACTCCTCGCGCCGGGGATCGAGCATATCGCCCGCGATCCGCGCGACCTGCCCGGCATAGCACAACCGCAACGGACGCTCCGCCCCGGACAGCCCGGTCGCGGCGATGCGCCCTACCTGCACGGTGATGTCGGACCGCAGTGCCAGCGTGCGCAGGCTCTTCGGATCGACGAAGCGGAACATCCGCCGGGTGGAGAGCCCGTCCATTCGGCTCGCCATGGATTGCTCGAACTCGATCAGCGGCGGGCGCACCCGGTCGTATCCGTGGCTGCGCATCACGTCGAGCACGGCGCGTTGAATGCGCGCGACCGCCGCTGCACTTTGCGGCAGACGGTCTTCGAGGCCCTCGGGCAGGAGGTCGCGGGTTGGGTCGGTGGTCATGCGGCGTGCCCTAGGCAACCGCGGCCCGGAATGACAGTGTCAGAATGACAGTATCAAAAAGATAGGGACCGCACCTTTTTCACCCCCTGCAACGAGCAGATCGCCTTGACGGTGCTGTCATCCGGCTGCTGGTCGAGGCTGAGCAGCAGCACCGCGTCGCCGCCCTTGTGCTTGCCGGGCAGGCGGCGACCCAGATGGAAATTGCCGATGTTGACCCCGGCGTCGCCCAGGGTCGAGCCGAGCCGGCCGATGAAGCCGGGCACGTCCTCGTTGACGATGTAGATCATCGGGCCTTCCAGATCGGTCTCGATCCGCGTTCCGGCGATTTCCACCAGCCGCATCTGGTCGTTGCCGAACAGGCTGCCGGCGACCTCGCGGGTGCGGTCCGGGGTCTTGGCGATCACCCGCAGCAGGGTATGATAATTGCCCTCGCGCCCGCGCCGCACCTCGCGCACGTCCAGCCCGCGATCCTTCGCCAGGATGGGCGCATTGACCATGTTGACGGTGTCGGAAAAGGTCCGCATCAGCCCCGCCAGCACGGCAGCGGTGATGGGCTTCAGGTTCAGCTCGGCGGCGGCACCCTCAACCTCGACCGTCAGCGAATTGACGTCCGACCCTTCTAGCTGGCCGACCAGAGAGCCCAGCTTCTCGGCAAGCGCGACATAGGGCTTGAGGCGCGGCGCTTCCTCCGCCGAGAGCGAAGGCACGTTGAGCGCGTTGGTGACGCCGCCGTCGACCAGGTAGTCGGCCATCTGCTCGGCCACCTGCAGCGCCACGTTGACCTGCGCCTCGGTCGTGCTGGCGCCAAGGTGCGGGGTGCAGATGAAGCCCGGCGTGCCGAACAGCGGGTGATCGGCAGCCGGCGGCTCCTTGGCGAAGACATCCAGCGCGGCGCCGGCGATATGGCCCGCATCGAGCAGGTCCTTCAGCGCCGCCTCGTCCACCAGTCCGCCGCGCGCGCAGTTGACGATCCGCACGCCCTTTTTCGTTTGCTCCAGCCGTTCCCGGCTGAGGATATTGCGCGTCTCGTCGGTCAGGGGCGTGTGCAGCGTGATGAAGTCGGCGCGCTTCACCAGATCGCCCAGATCGACCTTTTCCACGCCCAGTTCCAGCGCGCGTTCGGCGGAGAGGAAGGGATCGTAGGCGACAACCTTCATCTTCAGGCCCTGCGCGCGGGATGCGACGATGGCGCCGATGTTGCCCGCGCCGATCAGGCCCAGCGTCTTGCCGGTTACCTCTACGCCCATGAAGGCGTTCTTCGGCCATTCGCCCGCCTGCGTGCGGCGGTCGGCCTCCGGGATCTGGCGGGCGAGGGCCATCAGCAGGGCGATGGCGTGTTCCGCGGTGGTAATGGAATTGCCGAACGGCGTGTTCATCACCACCACGCCCTTGGCGCTGGCGGCGGGGATGTCCACGTTGTCGACGCCGATGCCGGCGCGGCCGATCACCTTCAGGTTGTCGGCAGCCGCAAGAATGTCGGCGGTGACCTTGGTCGAGGAGCGGATGGCGAGGCCATCGTACTGGCCGATGCGGGCCTTCAGTTCCTCCGGGCTTTCCCCGGTGATGACATCGACATCGCAGCCGCGCTCTTCAAAGATGCGGGCGGCGTTGGGGTCCATCTTGTCGGAAATGAGAACTTTGGGTTTGGTCATTTCTACCTCGTCATCCCGGCATGGGCCGGGATCATTAGCAATTGTTTCGGTGATGGCGGCGGGCAATCCCGGCTTTTACCGGGATTACGGCGTCAAAGGCGTCCGGCCTGCGCCTCGGCATAGGCCCATTCGATCCACGGCAGCAGGCGGCGAATGTCCTCCTGCTCGACCGAGCCGCCGCACCAGATGCGCAAGCTGGGCGGCGCATCGCGATAGCCGTTGAAGTCGTAACCGACGTGCAGCTCTTCCAGCTTGCCGGCGATCTTCTTCGGCACCGCTGCCTGATCCTCTGGCGAGAGGCTTTCGTACCAGTCGCCCTGGAACACCATGCACACGCCGGTATTGGTGCGCTGTGCCGGGTCGGGCACCATGTTGCGCAGCCAGTCCGTGCTCTCGATCCAGTCGGTAACGATCTTTGCGTTGGCATCCGCGCGCTCGAACATGGCCTGCCGCCCGCCGATGGACTTCGCCCATTCAAGGCTGACGATGTAATCCTCGGTCGCCAGCATCGACGGCGTGTTGATCGTGGCACCTTCGAAGATCGCGCGGTTCAGGTCCTTGCCCTTCTTCAGGCGGAACAGCTTGGGCAGCGGCCACGGCGGATCGTAGCTCTCTATGCGCTCGACGGCCTTGGGGCTGAGGACGAGCATTCCGTGCGCGGCCTCGCTGCCCATCACCTTTTGCCAGGAATAGGTCGTGGCATCCAGCTTGGCCCAGTCCATTTCCTGCGCGAAGACGGCGCTGGTGGCATCGTTGATCGTCACGCCCTTGCGCCCGGGGGCCAACCATTCGGTATCGGCGATGCGTGCGCCGCTGGTGGTGCCGTTCCAGGTGAAAACGACGTCGTTGTCCTGCGGGATCTGCGTCAGGTCCGGGATCTGGCCATAATCGGCATCCAGCACCTGCAGATCGGGCAGCTTCAATTGCCTGACCGCGTCCTGGATCCACACGTTGCCGAAGCTTTCCCACGCCGCCACCGTGGCCGGCCCCGCGCCCAGCATCGTCCACATCGCGCATTCCAGCGCGCCGGTGTCGCTGCCCGGCATGATGCCGACCAGATAATCCTCGGGCACGCCCAGCAATTCCTTGCTGAGATCGATGGCGTATTTCAGGCGGGACTTGCCGAGCTTGGAGCGGTGCGAGCGGCCGAGGCTGCGGGTATCGATCTTGTCCAGCGACCAGCCCGGAGGCTTGGCAGTGGGGCCGGACGAAAAGAACGGGCGCTCCGGCTTCAGAGCGGGTTGGTCAGTCATGTATTCTCTCCTTGCAGAGAGCTCGCGCGGCGTTGGGACCGCGTGGCCCGCCGGCGGCACTAGGGACATGGGTGTGCGTGTCAAAGGTTACTTGCGAAACCGCTGCCGGGTTCCGGTCGTGTCGAGGCAGGCCTGCGTTAGCGCGATGTTAACCATGACCGCCCCATCAGATTGCGTGATGATTGCAGGACCACTGCCATGAAGCCCATCGCGCTATTGTCCACCCTTGCGCTCGCGCTGGCGGGCTGTTCCATGCTGCCGGGGGGCGGAGATGGAAATGCGCGATCAGGCGAAGCCGGCCGCGCCGCCTCGGCGCCCGGCCCTCGCGTGGCCGCGCCACTGCCCGTGGCCAACACGGCCGCCGGGGCACAATGTCTCAGCTCCCTGGGGCAAAGCGGCGTGCGCTTCGACCCCCTCCCCGACCAGTATCGCGCACAAGGTTGCAGCACGCTGGGGACCGTGCAGGTCCACGCGCTGCGTGGTGACAGCGGCGATCTAGGCATCAGCAACATCGGCCCCGTCACCTGCCCGGTCAGCGCGGCCTTTGCCGCCTGGGCACGGTTTGGCGTGGACCGCGCGGCGCGGCAGATCATGGGCAGCCCGCTGGCGGGTATCCAGACCATGGGCAGCTATGCGTGCCGCGATGTCGCGGGCACCGGTCGCCGGTCGGCCCACGCCACTGCAGCCGCGATCGACATCGGCGGCTTCGTGCTTGCCGATGGACGGCGTATCTCCGTCCTGACAGGATGGAACGGCACGCCGCAGGAACGCGAATTCCTGCGCACGGTGCAACGCAGCGCCTGCCGCCGGTTCAACACCGTGCTTGGCCCGGATTACAACGCCGCCCACCACGATCACCTGCACGTGGAAGGCGTGACCGACGGCAATTCCTATTGCCGTTAGCCCAATCCTGGCTTCACGGGATCAGTTGGCCCTCTGCGAGATGGGCGGTGGCCCGCTTATAGCAGGTTCGACGTCAGGGGAGCGATTGGCCCCCGCCGTGCGCTTTTCTCGGCGCCACTCCCCTGCCTCCAGCCGCAATCGCACTGCTTCTGCTGCATGGTTTGCGCCCAGCTTTCCCATCATGTTCGCGCGATGGATCTCCACCGTTCGGGGACTGATCTCCAGTTCGAGAGCGATCGCCTTGTTGGAACATCCTTGCGCCAGCCAGTCGAGCACTTCGCGCTCTCGCTTGGACAAAGCGGAGATGCGATGGCGCGCGTCGATTAGCCGGCGGCGCGCCTCGGCGTGGCGACCAGCATCGCTGTGGACGTGTGCCACCATGCGGCGCAATCCCTCCTCGCTCAACGGCAGCGCGATGAAGTCGAGCGCACCGGCCTGGATTGCCACCACGACCTCGTTTACGCCGGGTGCCTCGCAGGCGACGACCAGCGGCAGCCAGATGCCGTTGTCCGCTAGTTGATCCAGAAGTTGGCCGGTGCCGCCATCGACAGCATCATGCGAGGCGATGATGATCCCCTCGTTCGGGTGCTGATCGAGCAGTTCGGCAAGGTCCGAATAGACCTCGGCATGGTGTCCCATCGCGAATATTTTGTGGGATTGAGCGGCGCGGGAGCGGCTGTTACCGCCGACGATGTGCATGGTAAGGCGTTGATCCATGCCATTGATTATGCCGTGAAAACGCGGATGAATGCATTGCGTAGTTCTACGGGTTTAAACCTAGAACATGGCCTTCATCCAGCAGTGCATCCGTAAAACGCCATCGATAAGCACCTGATACTGGATCGCGAGCGGAGAAATACCGACCTGCCCGAAAGGCCGGCCTACGTAGAAATTCGGTACTTGGGCGATGGCCTAACCGGCCTCGTCGGGTTGGTAAAAGGAGTAGTCCGGCAGCGAATGGAACGCGTTGCGCAGCGCGTCGCTCCAGCTCGATGAGATCGCGTCGAAATAGGCATCGCTGTGCTCGATGCGCTTTTCGTGCGTGCGCTCGAACCCGTCGCGCGCGATGACCAGCAGGTCGAGCGGGAGGCCGACCGAAAGGTTCGCCTTCAAGGTGGAATCGAAGCTGACCATCAACAGCTTGACCGCATCCTCGAAACTCATCTGGCGATCGTAGCCGCGGATGATGATGGGGCGGCCGTACTTTGTCTCGCCGATCTGGAAGAAAGGCGTATCGAAGCTGGCCTCGATGAAGTTGCCTTCGGGGTAGATCATGAACAGGCGCGGTTCCATCCCGCGGATCTGGCCGGCCAGGATGATCGAGGCGGTGAAGCGCCCGCGCCCCCGCGCGCCGTTCGATTCCTGGGTTTCCTTCACGGTCTCGCGCAGCAGCTTGCCGGTTTCCGCCGCCACCTGGAACATCGTGTCCAGCCCCATCAGCGAGTGGGTGCGATCGCCGGGCGCCTTGGTCCGTTCCTCCAGCTTGCTGATTACCGCCTGGGTGGTGGCAAGGTTGCCTGCCGTCATCATCGAGATGATCCGTTCACCCGGCTTTGCCCAGGTGAACATCTTGCGAAACACCGAGATATTGTCGACGCCCGAATTGGTGCGGGTGTCGCTCATCAGCACGAGGCCCTTGTCGAGCACCATTCCAACGCAATAGGTCATGGGGGTAGTCTACCTTCCGGCGGGCCTGTCACGCAAAGGCAGCGCGTTACTGTTCCACCATTTGCTGTTCTACGGCGAGATCGACCTGGAGATCCTCGGTCAACGCGCCGAAGGAAATGCCGGTTACCGGCGCGGCATCGGCATAATCGCGCCCGGTGGCGACACGCACGTAACGCGGATCGGGGCTGATGCCGTTCGAAATGTCGAAGCCCACCCAGCCCAGCCCATGCACGTGGGCCTCCGCCCAGGCGTGGGTGGCGTCCTGGTCCACCCGGTCGTTCATCATCAGGTAGCCCGAGACATAGCGCGCCGGGATGTCGAGCGAGCGTGCCGCGGCGATGAAGATGTGCGCGTGATCCTGGCACACCCCCCTGCCGCAGGCCACGGCTTCCTCTCCGCTGGTCGTGACCTGCGTTGTGCCGACGCTGTATTCCACGTTGTCGCGGATCACCGCGGAAAGGTTGTGCAGCGTTTCCACCATGCCGCCGGTGCTGCGCTTCACCTGGCCGATCAGTGCCTTGATCTTTGGCCCCGGTCTGGTCAGCGCGGTGTGGCCCAGAAAGGCCCAGAGCGGCAGGTGCCCGGCGTGCTGGCCGATCACGCCGGCATTGTCCTCCGTCGCGACCGTGCCGTGGCAGCTCACCACGACCTCGCGCACGCCTTC
This sequence comes from Aurantiacibacter arachoides, assembly GCF_009827335.1. GTDB lineage: Bacteria > Pseudomonadota > Alphaproteobacteria > Sphingomonadales > Sphingomonadaceae > Alteraurantiacibacter > Alteraurantiacibacter arachoides. Next base: position 1,868,683 of record NZ_WTYH01000001.1, read on the forward strand.
CTCGAGACCGATCAGGGTGACGTGGTTGAAGTTCTGGTCGTCGTAGGTGAATTCCTCGCGCGCGCCCTGGTACTCCATGGTCCAGTCGAGGATCTTCTGGCCCTGCGTTTCCTTGGGCGTCAGCCGCAGGCGCTGGATGCCATGCGAAATCTCGTCATTGAAGCGATAGCGCGTGGTGTGGCGGATCGAGAGGCGCATGGTCTGTCTCCCTTTCCCTAGTTGGTGAACCGGTAATCTTGGGCGATGGCACCGGCGATGGCCTGGTTGCTGGCGATGAAATCGAGCAGGAACTGGTGCAGGCCCTGATCGAAAATGTCCTCCACGCTGCGATCGGCAAGCCGCATGTCCGCTTCCCGCATGCGCTGGTGCGCCTCGTTCTCCTCGCCATGCAACTGCGCCAGTTCGGTGAGGTTCTGCCGCATCATGCCGTAACAGAACACCAGGCTGCGGGGGAAACGCGGATCGAGGATCAGGAATTCGGCAATGGAACGCGCGTCCATGCGCCCGGCGTTGAGCCAGCGATAGGCGCGCTCGGCAGACAGCGAGCGGAGCACGTTGTCCCACTGCCCGCTGTCGAGCGCGGTGCCGACATAGCTGAGCGAGGGCAGCAGCAGGTAGTATTTGACATCGAGAATGCGCGAGGTGTTGTCGGCGCGTTCCAGAAAGGTGCCAAGCCGGGCGAAGCCATAGGTTTCGTTCCGCAGCATCGACCCGTGAGTGGCCCCGCGCGCCAGTGTGCTTTCCCGCCGGATCGCGCCGATGCACTGGTTCAGGTTGGCATCGCGCACCGGCTTGGCCAGCAGGTCGCGCAAGCTCATCCAGCCCTCGTTGACCGCTTCCCACACCTCGCCCGTCAGCGCCGAGCGGCACGATCGGGCATTGGTCCGTGCGCGTTCCACCATGGACAGCACGCTTTCCGGATTGTGCCGGGACCGCAGCACGAAATCACTCACCTGCGCGCCGGTGTAGTCGCTGTGCACAAGCTCGTAGGCGCTGCGCAGGCCGAGCGTGGTAAGCACCGACTTCCATTCCTGGCTCGCCACGTCGGGGCCGCGGGTCATGGTCATGCGATGGCCGGCCGCCAGCAGGCGCGCGGTATTCTCCGCCCGTTCGAGATAGCGGTACATCCAGAAGATGCCGTTGGCGACGCGGCCTAGCATGATGCGCGTGCCTCAGTCACCGAGCACCCAGGAGTCCTTGGTGCCGCCGCCCTGCGAGGAGTTGACCACCAGCGAACCCTTCTTCAGCGCCACCCGCGTCAGCCCGCCGGGCGTGATTTCCACCCCGTCGGGCGAACACAGCGCAAAGGGCCTGAGGTCGACATGGCGCGGGGCGAGGCCCTTGCGGGTGAAGATCGGGCAGGTCGACAGCGCCAGCGTGGGCTGGGCGATGTAGTTGTCGGGGTCCGCCACCAGTTTGAGGCGGAACTGCTCGATTTCCTTCTTGCTGGCGGTCGGGCCGATCAGCATGCCGTAACCGCCCGAACCGTGGACTTCCTTCACCACCAGCTCGTCAAGATTGTCGAGCACGTATTTCAGCGCGTCGGGATCGGCGCAGCGATAGGTATCCACGTTGGGCAGCAGCGGCTTTTCGCCGGTGTAGAATTCCACGATGTCGGGCATGAACGAATAGATCGCCTTGTCATCCGCCACCCCGGTGCCCGGCGCATTGGCGATCGTCACCCGGCCCGCGCGGTACACGTCGAAGATGCCCGGCACCCCCAGCACGCTGGCGGGATTGAAGGTGAGCGGATCGAGAAATTCGTCATCTACCCGGCGATAGATCACGTCGACCGGCTTGAACCCCACGGTCGTGCGCATCTGCACCCGCCCGTCGACCACGCGAAGATCGCTGCCCTCCACCAGTTCAGCGCCCATCTGGTCGGCCAGGAAGGCGTGTTCGTAGTAGGCGGAATTGTAGATGCCCGGCGTCAGCACGGCGATGGTCGGCTTGCCCCGGGTCGATTCCGGCGCGCAGGCGGCCAGGCTGTTCGCCAGGCGGCGCGGATAGTCGGAAACGGGGCGCACGTTCACCTTGCTGAACAGCTCGGGGAACATCGCCATCATCGTTTCGCGATTTTCCAGCATATAGCTGACGCCTGACGGCGTGCGGGCATTGTCCTCCAGCACCAGGAATTCTTCGGGCCCCGTGCGGACGAGATCGATGCCGGTGATATGGGTGTAGACTCCGCCCGGCGGCGTGAAGCCGACCATCTGCGGCAACCATGCCTTGTTGTGGCGGAACAGGCGTTCGGGCAGGCGGCCCGACCGAATGATCTCCTGCCGGTGATAGAGATCGTGCATGAAGGCGTTCAGCGCCCGGACCCGTTGCTCGATACCGCGCGATACCCGTCGCCATTCGCTGGCGGTGATGATGCGGGGCACCATGTCGAAGGGGATCAGCCGCTCCTCGGCATCGTCCTCTCCGTAGACGTTGAAGGTGATGCCGGTGCGGCGGAAGAAGCTTTCGGCCTCGAAATTCTTCGAGCGCATCCAGCCCTCGTCCTGCGCGGCGAGCCATTGCTGGTAGCCCTCGTATGCCTCGCGCACCGAACCGTCGGGCGCATGCATCTCGTCGAATTTCGGCTCCTCGGTAACTTCCCTGACCCCTGGCAAGAGTGTGACGCGGACTACCTACCGCCTCCGGATCGGGTGCGGCGCCTCCTCTCGGTATAAAGGATTGTCAGCTTTCCAGTTCCCGCACAAGCGCCATGATGCAGTCTGGCGAGGTGGGAAAGGTCAGGTGCGTGCAGCGCAGCGCCACCGCCCTGTCGCGTTCGCCCGGCACCCCGCTGGCCGCCCTGCGGGAAATCACGCCGTCGCGCGGAGACCAGAAGGCAACGGTCTCGACCGGCGGCTTGGCGCGCAGGTCGCTGGCGATGGGCGGGGCCTCCACCCGGTGCCCGGCCACCACCTGGTAGGTGCGCCAGACATGATTGGAATAGGGCGTGTGGCTGAAGGGCGATCCCATGGTGACCACCTTTGCCACGTGCTCGGGCACGATCTTCGCCACTTCGCGCGCAAAGACCCCGCCAAGGCTCCACCCGACCAGCACCACCTGCTGCCCGTAGCGTTCCCGCACGGCGGCCACGCGCGCGGCGATCAGGTTCAGCGTTTCCGGCGTAGGGCCCATGTTGTGCCCCAGCCCCCAACGCTTGACCTTGTGGCCGGCGCGTTCAAGCTGCTCCGCCATATACCGCATCCGCGTTGGACCCGTGGCGAAGCCGGGCAGCAGGATGACGACCTTGCGCGCCGCCGCAGCACGGATCGGCAGATCGGGGCGGAAGTGGATGCGGAAAGGCTCGGCCACGGCGCCAAGCTCGGCAAGAAACAGCCGCAGCGGCGGGACATGCGCCTCCGCAGGGGCAGTGCCGCGCAGCAGCCCGGCGCGACCTGCGAGCGCGGAACTTAACCCGGCAAGGCCGCGCTTGATGCGGGCGGATAACGGCTCCTCGTCGGTGTCGACCGGGAACAATGGCATGGTCAGCGGGCGGCCGGGCCGCTGTTGCCACGCGCCGCGGGAACGGCGTCGGGCGGAGGGGGAGCGGGGCAGGCGCCGATGCGTGCGTTCTCCACTCTGGTCGTCATTTCCAGGCGCTTGCCGGGCACGTCCGCGCCGGTCTGGACGACATGGTTTTCCAGGCTCGAGCGGGTCGATCCCGCGGTGGCGAGCATGGCGATGCGCGTGGCCGATCCGTCGGTGTTGTCGCAGGCGATGTCGGCGCCCATCCGGTCCCCCTCGACATCGAAGCGCGTGATCTGGCAGCTGCCCTCGCCCAGCGCCTCCACCATCGGGCGGAAACCGCGCGCGGCCTCCTCCGGCGAAACGCAATGCTCGCTTTGCGACTGCACGCCGACTCGCATGTTCTCCCGCGCCCAGGCCTCGTCGGCGGCGCCGGGATCGTCCATCGCGAAGCTGACGAGGGTGTTGGTGGTGCGGTAGAGCCCCGGTTCGGGCCGGGTCAGCGTATCGGCCCGGGCGATAACCACCCGATCGTCCACGGGCGCATCACCCCCGCAGGCGGTGAGTATCGCGGAGCCTGCCGCGGCGAGCGCTATCAGCCGCAGCTGTCGCCCGTACGCTGCGACTGCACGCCGAACCGCACCGTGATGTCGCCCGTTTCCAGCGGCACGGGGTAGGTCATGCGCAGGGCAGCGGAGGTATCCTCCACCGTCCCGGCAAAATCCACCCGTCCGTTCAAACCCTGGTCGGCGTTGCACGACATCGCTCCTTCGATCGAGCCGCCCTCGGCGGTGAGGCTGGAAAGCGTGCAACTAGCCTGCGCCAGTGCCGAAAGCCACTCCTCGCGCGTCATCCCCTCGGTCACGCAATACAGCTGCGGCTCGGCCGCGCCGGCGGCAAATTCCGTGCGCATCGCGGCGACCTGCTCCTCGGTCGCGCCGGGGGCGTCGATCTCGATCAGGTCCTGCGTTGCGGAGTATTCGCCCGGCTGGAGCATGGTTCCGGTATCGGTCATGCCGGCGATCTCGTCTCCCGTCAGCGCCTCGTCCGTGGCGGGAGCATCTCCCTGGCAGGCTGCGAGCGCAATCCCGGCGAAAAGCGGCAGGGCGGTGCGGGCAAGCAGGGTCGGACGCATGGCAGGTTCCTCAGTGGTGGCGCGGTCGCCGCGCCAGATGGCGCAGGCGGTCTGACGCGGGGTTACCCCGCCCGCCCCGTGCTGCCAATCGCCACAGGGCGGCTTAGCCGTGCGCGTCCCAAATCGGTGCAGCCGAAGGCCTAGCAGTCGCCGATCCTCTGATGGGTGGCGCGGGCGCGCATCGTCATGTCGCCCATGCCGGGAATCGATCCGCGCATGGCGGTTTCCATGACCGAGCTGGTTGCCGTGCCCTCGCCATCCATGGTGATCGTCATCGTTCCCTGCCCCGGCATCGTGCAGATCATTTCGGCGTCGATGTTGCCGCCGCTGGCATCGAACCGGCTGAAGCTGCAGTTCTCGCCCGCGTCCTGCGATCGGCGGGCCATGGCCTCGTAACCCTCGTCCACATCGGCCTGGGTCAGGCAGTATTCGCTCTCCTGCCCCGAGGCCATCTGCTCGCGGATCATGTCGCCAGCCCCCGCGGGCGCGCCGGGCAGGTCGAATTCGAGTATCTCGGTCGAGACGCGGTACCGTCCGGCCTGGGGGCGCATCCCCTCGTCGTCCATGCGGTCGGCGGCTTCGGCCACGCTGACCGCGCCATCGCCATCCGCGTCCGCGCTGCCGGTGTCGCCGCAACCGGCTAGCGCCAGCAACGGCAGGCTCGCCATGGTGATGATGATCCGGCGCATGTCGTGCCTCCCCTTCGATGATCCCGATTGCCCGGAAGGTGCCCCAACGCCGACGATGACGCAATCCCCGGCCCCTTGTTGCCAATCCGTTCCTGCTTACCCATATCCGCGCCATGGCCGAACTCGTCATCCGTCGCGGACTCGAAGAACCTGATACCACCGGCGATTTCGTGCCGCACAAACCCGCGCGGCCGGAAAAGTCGATGGGTGGCAAGCCGTTCAAGCTGGTCAGCGATTACGCCCCTGCCGGTGACCAGCCCAGGGCGATCGACGAGCTCGTCTCCGCCGCCGGCGACGGCGACCAGACCCAGGTGCTGCTGGGTGTTACCGGCAGCGGCAAGACCTTCACCATGGCCAAGGTGATCGAAGAGTTGCAGCGCCCCGCCCTCGTGCTGGCGCCCAACAAGATCCTCGCCGCGCAGCTATACGGCGAGTTCAAGAGCTTCTTTCCCGACAACGCGGTGGAGTATTTCGTCAGCTACTACGACTACTACCAGCCAGAGGCCTACGTGCCCCGGTCGGACACCTACATCGAGAAGGAAAGCTCGGTTAACGAGGCGATCGACCGGATGCGCCATTCGGCCACCCGCGCGCTGCTGGAACGCGACGACGTAATCATCGTCGCCTCGGTCAGCTGCCTCTACGGCATCGGCTCGGTCGAGACCTATTCGGCCATGATCTTCGACATCAAGACCGGCGAGACCGTCGACCAGCGCGAACTGATCCGCAAGCTGGTCGCCCTGCAATACAAGCGCAACGATCTCGCCTTTGCGCGCGGCAACTTTCGCGTGCGGGGCGACAATCTGGAGCTGTTTCCCAGCCACCTGGAAGATACCGCCTGGCGCATCAGCTTCTTCGGCGACGACATCGAGGAGATCGCCGAGTTCGACCCGCTGACCGGCAAGAAGGGCACGGTGCTGAAAACCGTGCGCGTCTATGCCAACAGCCACTACGTCACGCCCGGCCCGACGATGAAGCAGGCCGCCAATGCCATCAAGTTCGAGCTTGAGGAGCGGTTGAAGGAGCTGCACGCCGAGGGCCGCCTGCTCGAAGCCCAGCGGCTGGAACAGCGCACCAATTTCGATCTCGAGATGATCGCCGCCACCGGCAGCTGCAACGGCATCGAGAATTACAGCCGCTTCCTGACTGGCCGCCTGCCGGGCGAACCGCCGCCAACGCTGTTCGAATACCTGCCCGAAAACGCGCTGCTGTTCGTGGACGAAAGCCACCAGACCGTGCCGCAGATCGGCGCGATGGCCAAGGGCGATCACCGGCGCAAGATTACCCTGGCCGAATACGGCTTCCGCCTGCCGAGCTGCATCGACAACCGCCCCCTGCGTTTCAACGAATGGGACGCCATGCGCCCGCAGACGTTCTGCGTATCCGCCACGCCGGGAACCTGGGAAATGGAGCAGACCGGCGGCGTCTTTGCCGAACAGGTCATCCGCCCCACCGGCCTGATCGACCCGCCGGTCGAGATCCGTCCGGTCGAGGACCAGGTGCAGGACTGCATTGCCGAGTGCAAGGCGACGGCGAAGGTCGGTTACCGCACGCTGGTTACCACTCTCACCAAGCGCATGGCCGAAGACCTGACCGAGTTCATGCACGAGCAGGGCGTGCGCGTGCGCTACATGCACTCCGACGTGGAAACGCTGGAACGCATCGAGCTGATCCGCGACCTGCGGCTGGGTGTCTACGACGTGCTGATCGGCATCAACCTGCTGCGCGAGGGGCTCGACATTCCCGAGTGCGGCCTGGTGTGCATCCTCGATGCCGACAAGGAAGGCTTCCTGCGGTCCGAGACCAGCCTCATCCAGACCATCGGCCGCGCCGCGCGCAACGTGGACAGCAAGGTCATCCTCTATGCCGACCGCATCACTGGCAGCATGGAACGCGCCATGGCAGAGACCGATCGCCGCCGCGCCCGGCAAGAGGCCTACAACGCCGAGAACGGCATCACCCCGACGACAATCATCCGCGGCATCCAGGATATCGTCGCCCACACCGCGTCGCAGGACGGGGTGACGATCGGCACCGGCGATCCGGAACGCAACAACCTCGTGGGCCACAACCTGCGCGCCTATATCGAGGACCTGGAGAAACGCATGCGCAACGCCGCCGCCGACCTCGAATTCGAGGAAGCCGGCCGCCTGCGCGACGAGATTCGGCGGCTCGAATCCGACGAACTGGGCATTCCCGATCCCGACAAGAAGGCACCCATCGTGGGCCGCAGCAACGAAGGCAAGCCGGGCACGCGCAAGATGCGATACGGGCGAACGCAACGCAAGTTCGGGAAGTAGGCCCGCGCCCGATTGCCTCGCCTGGCGCCCTCTGCCAGAAGCGCGTGCCATGACATCCCGTTTGCTCGCGCTGGCTGCCGCCGCGCTCATCGCCCTGCCCGCCTCGACCCTTGCACAGGACGCCGCCCCGCCGGCCGCCCAGGCAACGCTGCTGGTCCCGCAGGTCCGCACGCATGACATGGTCGGCACCTTTGGCGGGGTCCGCGTGCCCTATCGGGTGACGATGGGCGAGACGATCATCAGCACCGATGAGGGCCGGCAGGAAGCCGTCATCGTCACCACTAGTTACGTGCGCACGCCGCGCGATGCCACGCGGCCGGTGTTCTTCATCTACAACGGCGGCCCGGGGTCGGGCTCGGTTTGGTTGCAGATGGGTGCCTTCGGCCCGGTCCGTGTCGCCATCCCGTCTGATGCGCGCGACGACGGGGCGCCGCCCTATCCGCTGGTCGACAACCCCGACAGCCTGCTCGACGTGGCCGACCTCGTCTTCATCGATCCGCCGGGCACCGGTTTCAGCTACCTTACCCCCGGCACCGATCCCGAGGACTATTACGGCCTGCGCGAGGATGCGCGCGCCGTGGCCGACGTGATCCGCCGCTGGATCAACGACAACGGCCGCTGGAACAGCCCGAAGTATCTGGGCGGCGAAAGCTACGGCACCACGCGCACCGCCATGGTCGTCGACGAGCTGGAGGGCAGCACCTACAACGATGTCGGCCTGAACGGCCTGATCCTCATCTCCACCATTCTCGATTTCGCCGCGCGCGAACCCACGCCGGGCAACGAGATGGCCTACATCACCCTGCTGCCGAGCCAGGCGGCGGCGGCATATTACCACGGGCTGGTCGCGGCACCCTCTGTCGAGGCGATCGTGGAGGAAGCCCGCCAGTTCGCCATCGGGCCCTACGCCCACGCCCTGCTGCAGGGCCAGGCCCTGCCCGCTGCGGAGCGCGCCGCGGTGCGTGCGGAACTGGCGCGCCTGACGGGCCTGTCGGAACGCTTCCTCGACAATGCTGAGCTCAGGGTGACCGACGACCGCTTCTACAAGGAGCTGCTACGCGACCGCGGGTTGACCATTGGCCGGCTGGACGCGCGCTATACCGGGCGCGATTACGACAATGCGGGCGAGAATGTCGACAACGATCCCAGCTTCTACGGCATAGACGCAGGCTACACCGCCGCCATCAACACCTGGGCGCGCGAGCGACTGGGCTTCACCACGGATCGCGAATACCAGTCCATCGGCAGCGTCGGCCCGTGGAACTGGTCCCTGGGCGGGCGGGGCCGTGCGGCCTATCTCAACGTCGCCCCGCTGATCGGGCAGGCGATGCGCGGCAACAGTGCGCTGCGCACCTTCGTGGGACAGGGGTATTACGATTTCGCCACGCCGTTCTTTGGCGCGGAATATTCGCTGACCCGCGTCGGGATCCCGCAGGACCGGGTGGAATTCCACTACTACGAGAGCGGGCACATGATGTATATTCGCGACGAGGACCGGGAAAAGCTTTCGGCCGACCTGCGCGACTTCATCCGCAACCGCTGACATGACCCGTCCGTTACCCCGGTTCGCGCTGGCTCTTGTTGCGTTGGCCGCAGTGGCCGCTTGCCAGCAGGAGGCGAGCGAGCCGCTGCCCGCGCCAGAGCCGAGCCGCCTGTCGCTCGACGACGTTCGCGTGCACGAGGGGACGGCCACGCCCTCTCCCGATACGTCGCAAGCGCGCTGGCGCGTGGCGGCGGACGGTCAGGGAATCGATTTCGGCAACGCGGGGGCGCCGCCATGGCTGTCGCTGGAATGCGCGCTGGATGCGCGGCCCGCCGAACTGGTCATCGTCCGCCACGCCGAAACCTACCCCGGGCAGAGCGCGCTGTTTCCCTTCGTCGGCAACGGCATGCGCAGCCGGTTCTTTGCCGACGCCGTGTTGCATGACGGCGAATGGCGCTGGGAAGCGCGCCTGCCGGCCGAGGATCCGCAGACCGAGGTGTTCGAAGGCACGCGCGACTTTACCGCCACGCTGCCGGGTCACGGCATGCTGGAAATCAGGGGCAGCCGGATGCCGGGCGAGTTCGTGGAGTGGTGCCGTTCCGGCGGGCAAGCGCGCCTGCCCACGCCGGAACCATCGCCCACCGCGGAACCGTCGCCTGCGCCAACCGCCAGCGCGGCCCCCGCGCGTTAGCGCGCGGCGCGGCTCGCCAGCATGTCCGGCGTCAGGATTTGCGGCAACCGTTCCGGCGCACCGCCGCCCGCCGGATACCACAGGTAGAGCGGAACGCCCGCCACGCCCTGTTCCTCCAGGAAACGGGTAATCGCCGGATCGGCGCGGGTCCAGTCGCCCCGCATGGCCGTGACGCCCGCCTCCTCGAAAGCTGCGCGCGTCGTCTCGCGCTCGATGGCGACACGCTCGTTGACCTTGCAGGTGACGCACCAGTCGGCCGTGAACCACACGAACACCGGCCGTCCCGATGCCTGCGCCTCGGCCAGCGCGGTATCGCTGAAGGGCACCGGATCGAGCAGGCTCGCCTCGGCGGCGCTGGCCTGGTCCGCGACACGAAACGGCAGCGATCCGGCGAAGTAGAGCGCGACCACGCCGGCAATCGCCGCCACGGGCACGTTGCCGCGCCGCCAGGCCGTGAAGACGATCACCAACAAGGCCGCCAGCGCGAGGGCGGCAAAGGCGAAATGCACCCCGCCCAGCCGCCAGGCCAGCCAGATGAGGGCGAGCGCCGTCAGCCCCATCGGCACCGCCATGGCCTTGCGAAACCGCTCCATCCACGCGCCGGGCCGTGGCAGCAACCGCCGCAAGGCGGGCACGAAGCCGAGCAGCAGGAAGGGCAGCGCCAGGCCAAGCCCGAGCGCGGCGAACAGCGTCATCGCCTGCGTGGCGGGCAGCAGCAGCGCGGCGCCCATCGCGGCGGCCATGAAGGGTCCGGTGCACGGCGTCGCCACCACGGCAGCCAGCAAGCCGGTGGCAAAGGCACTAGCGCCCCCGCCGCTGCGGATCGGCAGCATGGGCAGTTCATACAGCCCGGCAAGGTTGGCCGTAACCAGCACCGCCACCACCAGCAAAGCGGCGACAACCAGCGGCTGCTGCAACTGGAACGCCCAGCCGACCTGCTCGCCCGCGCTGCGCAGCAGCAGCATGATCGCCCCTAGCGCGAGGCAGGCCAGCACCACCCCGGCGGTATAGGCCAGCCCCTCGGCGCGGGCCTTCGCCTCGCTCTCACCCGCGCGCGCCAGCGTCAGTGCCTTGAGGCTGAGAATGGGGAAGACGCAGGGCATGAGGTTGAGCAACAACCCGCCCAACAAGGCGCCGCCGAGCAGCAGCACGAGCGGGGCTTGCTCGCCCGTGGCACCGGACACAGGCTCACCGCCGGTGGGCACTGCCCCCGCCCGACCCGTGAAGCGCACGCCCCGATTATCGCCAAAGGCAAGAATGCCGGTGATGCCATCAGGCGCACCGGCACGCGGGCCGAGCGGAATTTCCGCCACCAGCACGTCTCCGTCGCGGTAGAAGGCCTGCACCGCGCCATAATCGACTACGTCGCGCGTCTCCACGAACACGTGCGGATCGCGCAGGTCCACCGTCGCGGGCAGGGGGATCGCCAGGCGCAGGCGCTGGTTTGCGATCTGGTAGGCGACCGCCTGGTCGAGCAAGGGCGGCACGGCGGCGCGATCGGCATCGAATTGCGCGGTCAGCTGCGGCGACGGCTGCGGATAGCGCAGGGTCAGCGTGGCGCGTTCGGGCACGCACAGCTGGTCCGAACAGACCAGCCACTGCGCATCGAGCCGCACCGGCGCGCTGCCGGCAGCCGCGCCTGCGGGCACTTCCAGCGGCACCAGCACGGCGTAGTCGCGTTCGTAGGCATGGTTGGCGATGTCGAACAGCCACAGCAGGTCGGGCACCGGATAGAGCGGCTCGCCTGCGCGCCAGCCCGGCGGCAATTGCCAGTCGAGCGTCATGCCCAGCCCCGCCTCCCCCGGGTTCGACCAGTATCCGTGCCAGCCATCCTGCGGGCGGAAACGCAGCGCCACCGTCAGCGTTTCGCCCGGCACCGGCGCATGTTCGGCCACCAGGTCGGCCGCCATGCGGTTCTGTGGCGGCTGCGCCGCGTTCTGCGCGGCGGCCGGCATGGCCCATACCAGCAGCGCGGCGAGCAGGTACCGCATCAAGGTCAGGCTTGCCTGCATCATGCGCTGCACCTAGGTGCAGGCGTGATGACCGACAAGCGTGATCTCCTCATCCTGGGCGGCGGCCTCGTCGGCATGACGCTGGCGCTGACGGCGGCGAGGAAGGGCCTGTCCAGCCACGTGGTCGATCGCGCCGACCCGGCCGAGCAGACCGGCGAGACTTTCGACGGGCGCGCGTCTGCCATCTCCACCGCCAGCTGGAACCTGTTCGGCAATATCGGTCTTGCCGGCGCGCTGGAGGCGCACGGCTGCCCGATAGAAAGCATCGCGGTGTCCGACGGCATGAAGCCCGGCCGCATCGATTTCGTGCCCGAACCTCACGAAGGTTCGCTGGGCCGCATGTTCGCCAACCGCACCCTGCGCCTCGCGCTGTTCGAGGCGGCACGAAACGAACCGCTGATTACCTGGCACGCCAGGGCGGACATCGTCGATCGCCATCGCGGCGAACACGGCGTCACCGCTACCCTGGCCGATGGAACCCTTCTGAACGCCGCTCTGATGATCGGCGCCGAAGGACGCGGCTCGCCCACGCGTGAGGACGCCGCCATCCCGATCGCCAAATGGGATTATCGCCATCGCGCCGTTATCCAGGGCCTGACGCACGAACGGCCGCACCAGGGCGTGGCGTGGGAAATCTTCTACCCTGCCGGACCCTTCGCACTGCTGCCCCTGCTCGATGACGAGGCGGGGCGTCACCGCTCGGCTCTGGTGTGGACGGTGGACGAGAAGGACGCCGCCGGCGTGCTCAAGCTGGGCCCCCGCGCCTTTCAGGCCGAGGTCGAGAAGCGGATGCACGGCGTGTTCGGCGCCATTGCGCTCAACGGCGGGCGCAGTTCCTACCCGCTCGGCTTCCACCACACGGCAAAGATCGTGGACCACCGCCTCGCACTGGTGGGGGATGCCGCGCACGGCATTCATCCGATTGCCGGGCAGGGCCTGAACCTGGGTCTGCGCGATGTCGGCGCGCTGGTGGAAGTGATCGCCGACGGTGCCCGCATCGGGCTGGAACCGGGCGATGCGCAAGTGCTGGCGCGGTACGAGAAATGGCGCGGGCTCGATGCGTTCATGGTCGCGCTGGCGACTGACGGGTTGACGCGCCTGTTCGGCATTCCGGGCAAGGCACCCAGCGCCGCGCGCCGCATCGGCATGGCCGGCGTGCAGCGGGTGCCGGCGCTGAAACGCTGGTTCATGGACGAGGCCCGCGGCATGAGCGGCGACCTGCCCGACCTGCTGAAGGGCTAGGCCCTTCGCAACAGGCGCCTATTCGATTTCCTCGCCGCGCCCGTCACGCAACTGCCGCGGATCGCGCACCGCGACGGTCTCCAGCGTCTCCAGCGCGCGCTGGGCGCCGGCATAACGCTCGGCATCGCCGATCCAGTCCAGTGCCGCGGCGGAATTGGGCAACTGCCGCACTTCGGAAATCGCCGGCTCCAGCCGCCCCGCTTCCAGAAAGGCACGCGCCCGTTCGATCCGCCGCTGGGCAATGGGCGAAGCGGTCGTTTCACGGCGGACGATGAACACCTCCGACAACTCTCGGCCGAGCCGGGTGAATACGCCTTCCCCTCCCGGCGCATCGTCGAGCGTCGGCGCAATCCCTTCGAAGCGGGCGAGCAACTGGTCGAGCGTGATCGGTTCGCGCGATGCGTCGATGATGGTCTGCACCGCGCGCGGCCGGTCTTCCCCGAAACGCAGGCGCAACTGGTCGGCGAGATAATCGAGCGGCTCGCCCCGCTCGATCACCCGGCGCGCGGCAAAGGCGATGAACAGCGCCTCGGCGCGCGCGGTATTGGACGCGGCGCTCTGCGCCTGGATGTCGAGCCGGGCCAGCCGCTGCTCCAGCGCGGCGACGCGCGCGTCGATCCCGCCCTGCTGCTGCGCCACGTCGGCCACGTCCCGCCTGGTCTGCGCCGCGGTCGCCACGGTGGAAGCGGAGGCAGACGGCGCGGGCAGCGGTTCTGCCGGGGTGCCGACGGCGCGCTGCGGGGGCCTGCTTGCCGTCATGGCAGGTTCGGCATCCTCGCGCAGGGTCAGCAGGCCATCCAGCGCATCGCTGCGCGCCACGAACCACATCGCCAGCGCGCCCAGCACGAAGGCGACGATCGCACCGTACAGCACTGGTCGCATCCCGGCCCTGCCATGCCGCAGGCTCGCGGGCCGGAAATCGTGGCCTTGTTCCATATCCGTCCTTCACGCCCGGGAGGCAGGCGATCCCTTCTGCTTTCCCTTCAGGCGTGGTGCATTAATGGCACATGTTTGCGGCAAGTGAAAGCAGCGCGGCATCATCGGGCCGCGGCGCGCTCTGGCAGGCCTTCCATCCGCGGCCTGCCGCCTTGGCGACACGGGGGCCAATGCAGGCCAGTCCGATGCGCCCCTTGTCGAGCCCGCGCCGTTCGCATTCGCGGGCGAAGTGGCTGGCCGCCGCAGCCGAATGCAGCAGGACGACAGGCTCGCCCACGCGCAGGGACACCTCGTCGCCGCCGGTCAGGGGAATGGAGCGCACATCGTAGACCTCGCGCACGGTGATGGCGATGCGCCTGGGGTGTTTCAGGGCGATGTGTTCGGCCCCCGCAAGGCGCAGGAACCGCACCTTGCCCTTCTCGGCGTTGAGCACCTGTTGCAGCCCACCGGTGCCGACGTGCGCCACGGTCAGCCCCGCCTCGCGCGCGGCATCGGCCGTGGCCTCGCCAACGGCGTGGACGGGCAGGTGGCGATAGGCTTCCAGCGCGATGCCGGCCTGGCGCACGGCATTCGCGCTGCCGATCAGAAGCGCGTCGAACTGCTCGGGCGGCGGGGCCTGCCAGCGCAGCGGCACGACTTCGAACAGGGGACGACCCAGCACCGCGAGGTTCATGTCACGGCCACGCTGCAGGGTCGCCTGCAGACCGGGTTCGGGACGGATGGCAAAGATCATGCGGGCCGTCCGGCAAAATAGGCGGTGATGCCCGAAGGCGCGCGGGCAAGCAGGTCGGCGGCCAGCCGCGCGGGCGCGTCGTGATCGTCGGCGACAAATCGCGCTTCGCCATCGACACGGGTCTGGCCGGCAGGGCTGAACAGCGCGGCGCGCATGGTCAGCGTATCGCCGTCGCCATCACACAGCACGGCGATGGGCGAGTGGCAGTTGCCCCCCAGCGCCAGCAGCAGCGCCCGTTCGGCCATCACCTCGGCGCGGGTGGGCGCGTGGTCGATGGCGGCGAGCAGTCCCAGCGCAGCGCTGTCACCGGCACGGCATTCGATCGCGATCGCGCCCTGCGCCGGGGCAGGCAGCCAGGCGGCAGGATCCAGCGCATGCCCGATATCGTCGCGGCCCAGCCGGTCGAGCCCGGCGGCGGCCAGGAAAGTGGCGTCCACATCCCCCGCCTGCAGCTTGGCCAGCCGCGTGGCGACGTTGCCGCGAAAGGTCACCACGGTGCAATCGGGCCGGGCGTAGAGCACCTGGGCGGCGCGGCGGGGTGCGCTGGTGCCCACCACGGCGCCCTGCGGCAATCCGGCGATGCTGGATGCGCCCACCAGCCGGTCGCGCTTGTCCGCGCGGGGCAGCACGGCGGCGATGGCGAGGGTCTCGGGCCGCACGGTCTCCACGTCCTTCAGCGAGTGAACCGCCGCGTCGATCGTGCCGTCGGCCAGCCAGGCGTCTAGTTCCTTGGTCCACAGCGCCTTGCCGCCGATCTCGGCCAGGGCACGGTCCTGCACCTTGTCGCCGCTGGCGATGACCGGCACCAGTTCCACCGCGCTTTCGACCCAGCCGTGCGCCGCGCACAGCCGCGCGCGTGCCTCTTGCGCCTGCACCATTGCCAGTGGGGAGGTGCGCGTTCCGAGCTTCAGGTAAGGCGTATCCGGCATGGGTGCGCTTGCCCTAGCGGCCCGACACGCTAAGGCAAGCGGCATGACCCTGGTTCTCGGCATTGAAAGCAGTTGCGACGAAACCGCCGCCGCGCTGGTAACGGGCGAGCGGGTGATCCTGGCGCAAGCCATCGCCAGCCAGGAGGCCGAACACGCGCCCTACGGCGGCGTCGTTCCAGAAATCGCCGCCCGCGCCCATGCCGAACGCCTCGCGCCGCTGATAGCCAGGGTGCTGGACGAAGCGGGCCTCGGCCTTGCGGACTGCGACGCGGTGGCCGCCACCGCCGGGCCGGGCCTGATCGGCGGCGTCATGGTCGGGCTGGTCAGCGCCAAGGCACTGGCGATGGCGAGCGACAGGCCGCTGTTCGCGATCAACCATCTCGAAGGCCACGCACTGTCGCCGCGGCTGGCGGACCCCTCGCTCGGATACCCCTATGCCCTGTTGCTGGTCAGCGGCGGGCACTGTCAGATCTTGCAGGTGGACGGCGTAGGCCGCTACCGCCGCCTCGCCACGACCATCGACGATGCGCTGGGAGAGGCGTTCGACAAGACCGCCAAGATCCTCGGTCTCGGCTATCCCGGCGGCCCCGCGGTGGAGCGGCTTGCGCTGGAGGGCGATCCCAGGGCTGTGCCGCTGCCGCGCCCGCTGAAAGGCCGGCCCGAGCCGCACTTCAGCTTCGCCGGTCTCAAGAGCGCGGTGCTGCGCGCCAGGGAAAGCCGCCAATATTCCGACGCCGACCTTGCCGCCAGCTTCCAGCAGGCCGCGCTCGACTGCATCCTCGACCGCACGCGCCGTGCGCTGGCCGATATGGGCGAAGTCACCGCTCTGGTCGTCGCCGGCGGGGTCGCCGCCAACCGGACCATCCGCGCCGGGCTGGAGGGGCTGGCAGGCGAATTCGCCCTGCCCTTCACCGCGCCGCCGCTGCCGCTGTGCACCGATAACGCCGCGATGATCGCCTGGGCGGGCGTCGAACGGCTTGAGGCCGGGTTCCCGGCGGACCCGCTCGATTTCGTGGCCCGTCCGCGCTGGCCACTCGATCCGGATGCCGAGCCAGCGCGCGGTGCGGGAGTAAAGGCATGACCCTTCGGCAAGCCCAGGATGAGCGGACAATCGGTGTCGTGGGGGCGGGAGCGTGGGGAACGGCGCTGGCGCAGGCGCTGGCGTCCGACGGACGGCCCGTCAAGCTGTGGGCGCTGGAGGATGGCCTTGCCGACGCCATCAACACCACGCACCGCAACGCGCCCTATCTGCCCGCTGCCGAACTGGCCCCGACCATAGAGGCGACAGGCGACCTGGCCATGATGGCGACCTGCGACGCGCTGCTTATCGTGACCCCGGCCCAGCATACCGCCGCCACCCTGGCCCGGATGCCAGCCTTCCCGCGCGACCTGGTGCTCTGTTCCAAGGGCATCGAGGCGA